>NZ_JABFWW010000035.1 GCF_013362045.1 Frateuria sp.
GCTAGGGAACGGATGTAACGCGCCGCAAGGGCGGGAGGCAGCCCGGGCTGGCCTTGCCGTCAGATTCTGCGGCAACAAAAAAAAAGGCGGCCATGCGGCCGCCTTTCTTTATCCGTGTCGAGCAGGCTCAGATGCCGGTCATGCCCAGGATGTTGTAGCCGGCATCCACGTAGGTGATCTCGCCGGTGACGCCCGAGGCCAGGTCCGAGCACAGGAAGGCACCCACGTTGCCGACCTCGTCGATGGTGACGCTGCGGCGCAGCGGCGCGTTCTCGTCCACGTGGTCGAGCATCTTGCGGAAATTCGCGATGCCGGCGGCAGCCAGGGTCTTGATAGGGCCGGCCGAAATCGCGTTCACGCGAGTGCCTTCCGGGCCGAGGTTGAAGGCCAGGTAACGCACGTTCGCTTCCAGGCTGGCCTTGGCCAGGCCCATCACGTTGTAGTTGTTGAGCGCGCGCTCGGCGCCCAGGTAGGTGAGCGTGAGGATGGCGCCGCCGCGGCCGGCCATCATCGGCCGCGCCGCCTTGGCCAGCGCGGCCAGGCTGTAGCTGGAGATGTCGTGCGCGATGGTGAAGTTCTCGCGGGTGAGGTTATCCAGGTACTGCCCCTGCAGTGCCTCGCGCGGGGCAAAACCCACCGAATGCACCAGGATGTCGAAACCGTCCCAATGCTGGCCCAGTGCGCCGAACATCTGCTCGATCTGCCCGTCCTCGGCGACGTCGCAGGGCAGGACGATGTTGGAGCCGAATGCATTGGCCGCCTCGTCGACGCGGTCCTTCAGCCGCTCGTTCTGATAGGTGAAGGCCAGTTGTGCGCCCTCACGATGCATCGCGTTGGCGATGCCCCAGGCGATCGAGCGTTGGCTGGCGATGCCGACGATCAGGGCACGCTTGCCGTGCAGGAATCCCATGCGTCCTCCAAAAGGTTGATGGCGCGCCTGACGGCGCAGCCGGGTGATTTTAGCAGGCGCGCCGCCCTTGGCCCCAAGCCGGCTTGCGAGGGGGGCGGACGCCGCCGTGGATCCGTCAGTTTCGTGTCGGATGCGCCGCGCGGCGCCGCGGAACCCGTGCCTGATCTGCATCAACGTCCGGTCGCACGGCTTGGAGCGGGATCGCATCGTTGCGGGCCGTTCCACCGCGCGCCGGATCGACAACGAGCTGGCACAAAGCTCCCTGCGGGCGACCCGCCGAACTGGACGAGGAACGCCGGTGGCCGGACGATGAGGCATTCGTTGCATCCACCAGGAGGAGCCATGAGCCAGCCGATGTATCCCCAATCCACCGCCGAGCTCGCACGCAAGCGCCGCGAGCTGGCGCCGGAGCCGTTGCAGGCCTTCAAGGCCTTCAGTGCCGCGGTGTTCGCCGATGGCGCGTTGCCGGCGCAGACCAAGCAGCTGATCGCGGTGGCGGTAGCGCACGTCACCCAATGCCCATACTGCATCAAGGGCCACACTGCCGAGGCGCTCAGGCAAGGCGCCAGCGAACGGCAGATCATGGAAGCGATCTGGGTGGCCGCCGAAATGCGTGCCGGCGGTGCCTATGCCCACTCGGCGCTCGCGCTGGACGTCATGCAGCAGCACGCCCACACGGGCGAGGGCAGTTGAGCGAGCCACGACCACGCGCTGCCAGGCACCTGCGGCAAGGTTCTCGATGCGGTGGCGACACGTCGCCGATCGATCGAGGCAGCTAGGCCAAATTCAAGTTGTCCAACCCGTCGTGTTCGATCAAGGCGCGTGTCCGGACAGCGCGCGCGAGCCTGGTGCAACCGCCGCTGGTTGCGATGGCGCGAGGCAGCCCCCATGTCGCTCTGGATGCCCGTCCAAGGAGTCCGTCGTGCCTGATCTGTCCGCCTTCCCGATCACCGCGCGCTGGCCGGCGCGGCATCCCGAGCGCATCCAGCTCTATTCGCTCAACACGCCAAATGGGGTGAAGGTGTCGATCATGCTGGAAGAGACCGGGCTGGCGTACGAGCCGCACCTGGTCGACATCATGTGCGACGAGAACAAGACGCCGGAATTCCTTTCGCTCAACCCCAACGGCAAGGTCCCGGCGATCATCGACCCGGATGGGCCCGGCGGAGAGCCGATCGGCCTGTTCGAGTCGGGCGCGATCCTGCTTTACCTCGCCGACAAGACGGGCCTGTTCCTCTCGCCCGATCCGGCACTGCGGTGGGAGACCATCCAGTGGGTGTTCTTCCAGATGGCGGCGATCGGGCCCATGTTCGGGCAGGTGGGCTTTTTCCATAAATTCGCCGGCCGGGAGTACGAGGACAAGCGGCCGCTCAAGCGCTACGTCGATGAATCGCGCCGCCTGCTCGGCATGCTGGAAGCGCGCCTGGACGGGCGCCCCTGGCTGATGGGCGAGGACTACAGCATCGCCGACATCACCACGCTCGGCTGGGTGCGCAACCTGGTTGGCTTCTACGAGGCGCGCGACCTGGTGCATTTCGACACGCTGACCAACGTGCCGGCGTGGCTGGAGCGCGGACTGGCGCGACCGGCGGTGGAGCGCGGCCTCAAGATCCCCAGCCGCGGGTAGTTCACTCGCGGCCGGGCGGAGCCTGGTGCTCGGTTTGCCGCGCCCCGCATGTTCCAGCAGCGTGCTTGCCGCCGGCATCCACAGCGTCCAGTTGTGACGGCCTGGCAGCTTGAACACGTGGTCGGGGGGCAACTGCGCCGCCAGCAGGCCGATGCGCTCGCGGAAGCGCTCCCGGTCCCCGTAGGCAAGCCACACCGAACGCGTACGGCCGGGATGGCCGGACCAGCGCTGGATGGAGCGCCACAGCTCGCGCTGGAACGCATCCTGGCCGTGCCGTCCGCTCCCCGCCTGCCAGCGGGCCAGGCCGCCTGCGGCCTGGATCTCGCGATAGAGCGTCCGGTCGCCCAGGTAGGGCGATATCAGCAGCAGGCCATCGACCTCGTCCGGATACGCGTCATCGTACAGGAGCGCGCCCATCCCGCCCAGCGAAATGCCGGCCAGCCAGACCTGGTCGTAGCGCCGCTTGCGGGACGGCGCCAGGACTTCCTCGTGCAGGCGTTGGACTGCGCGGCCCTGCCGGTAGAACGGCAGGGTGAGGCCGGTGAGGATGACGTCCGCATCCGGCCATTGCCGGTGAATCCGTTGCGCGATGCCACGGTGCACAAGCGAATCGAGGTCGTCGCCACGCCCCGGCAGCATCACCACCAGGCGGTGCGCCGGTTGCGCGGCGGGCACGAACAGGGTCGGGATCGGCCGGGTGACGTCGCCGCCCGCGCTGCACGCGGCCAGCAGCAGTACCACGAACGGGCGGAACAGGGCGGATGGATGCAGGTGCATGAATGGCCGTCCATCCGTCCATTCACACCGTGGCCGCCGCGGCGATCTCGCGCAGAGCGCGCTCGAACACTTCCGGCGGCTGCCCGCCGGGGATCAGATGCGTACCGTTGACGATGGTCGCCGGCACCGAATGGATGCCGCGCTGCTGGAAGAAGCGCTCCTGCGTGCGTACCTCGGCAGCGTAGGCCCCACCCTCCAGGACCTGGCGCGCTTCGTCGCGGCCGAGCCCTGCCTCGCCGGCCAGGCGTACCAGCACATCGTGCGAGGCGACGTCCTCGCCGTCGCTGAAATAGGCGCGCAGCAGTGCTTTCTTCAGTGCCAGGTGGCGCCCCTGCAGTTCCGCTCAGTGCAGCAGGCGGTGCGCGTCGAAGGTGTTGTATACGCGGCTGCCCCGGCGCATGTTGAAGGCAAACCCCAATGCCGCGGCGCGTTCGCGGATGACCGCGCGGTTGGCATCCACCTGTGCCTCGTCGATGCCGTACTTGCGCATCAGATGTTCGGTGGCGTCCTCGCCCTCGGCGGACATCTGCGGGTTGAGTTCGAACGGCTGCAGGTGGATCTGCGGCTGCACGATGCCGTCGAGCCGCTCGAGCGCCTGTTCGAGCGCGGCCAGGCCGATCGCGCACCAGGGACAGGAAACGTCCGAGACGAAATCGATACGCAGCGGGGTAGGAGCAGGCATGGGAATTCCGGAGCGGGTACCAGGATCCATCACATGGAGGCGTTGGCCGGCATGTCAATCGTGCGCGCCGCGCTGTGGCACAGTGCGGCGCGAGGCAGCGCCTGCTGCGCCATGTCGAGGATAGCCCCATGCACGTTCCAGCCCACCGCCGCCTGTCCCGTGCCCCAGTGCGCTTCGCACGCCGCTCCGTCGTGCCCGTCGCCGCGCTCGCCGCGTGCCTGGCTGCCCCGGCGCAGGCGCAGGTGCCGCAGCTCTCGGCGAACACGCAGGCCTACGTGAAGTATGGACAGCCGCTGCTGGCGATCACCCACGTGCGCGTGATCGACGGCAACGGCACCGCTGTCCGCGAAGACCAGACGGTGGTGCTGCGCGACGGCAGGATCGCCGCGGTCGGCGCGCATGCCGCCGTGCCGGCCGGCGCCACGATCATCGACGGCAGCGGGCGCACGCTCATCCCCGGCCTGGTGGGCATGCACGACCACATGTTCTACCCGGCGCCGCGGGTGAACCCTGCGGCGAAGGATGCGCTGTATCCCGAGCAGGTGTCGAGCTTCCCCAAGCTTTACCTCGCCGGCGGCGTCACCACCATCCGCACCACCGGCAGCATCGAGCCTTACACCGACCTTGCGCTCAAGAAGGCGATCGATGCCGGCGCGATTCCCGGCCCGAAGATGCATACCACCGGCCCCTATCTCGAAGGCGCCGGCAGCTTCACGCCGGACATGCACGAACTGGCCGGTGTCGACGACGCCCGCGACACGGTGAACTACTGGATCGGCGAGGGTGCCACCTCGTTCAAGGCGTACATGCACATCACCCGCGCCGAGCTGAAGGCTGCCATCGACGCTGCGCACGCCAGGGGCATCAAGGTCACCGGCCACCTTTGCTCGATCGGTTTCCGCGAAGCGGCCGACCTGGGGATCGACGACCTGGAACACGGCCTGCTGGTCGACACGGAATTCGTTCCGGGCAAGCAGGCCGACGTCTGCCCCGAGGGCAAGCCGGCGCTCGATCAGCTGGCCAAGATGAGCATTTCCGATCCCCGGCTTCAACAGCTGATCCGCTACCTGGTGGCCAGGCACGTCGCGGTCACCTCGACCTTGCCCGTATTCGAAACCTCGGTGCCCGGCCGCGCCCCGACGGATGCGCGCGTGCTCGACGCGATGCTGCCGGAGGCGCGCGCGGAATACCTCAAGACCCGCGAGCGCATCGCCGCGCGGACCGGCTCGCCCTGGCCGAGGCTGTTCAAGCTGGAGGAGGACTTCGAGCACGCCTTCGCGGAACAGGGCGGCACGCTGCTGGCGGGCCTCGACCCGACCGGCTACGGCGGCGTGATCGCAGGCTATGGCGACCAGCGCGAGGTCGAATTGCTGGTGGAGTCCGGATTCAGCCCGGTGCAGGCGATCCGGGTCGCCACCATGAACGGTGCGCGCTTCCTGGGCGAGGAGAAGTCCATCGGCTCCGTCGAGGCGGGCAAGGCAGCGGACCTGGTGCTGGTGAGGGGCGACCCGGCCGAGCACATCCGGGACATCGAGAACGTCGAGGTCGTGTTCAAGGATGGCGTCGGCTACGACCCGGCCAAGCTCGTCAAGGCCGCAGAAGGCACGGTCGGCCTGCGCTAGGCGAGCCTCGTCCGCAGGAGCGTGACGCTCCTGCGGACCGGTGGCGATCACTGGCCGGGGTGGTAGACCTTCTCGGTGTGGCCCTTCAGCTGCTCGGGCCAGAAGTACACCTCGCGCAGGTTGCCGGTGGTGTAGCGCTCGGCTTCGTCGTTGAAGTGCGGTGAGTCCGGATGGCCGCTCTCGCCGCCGGCGGTGATCGCGCGCGCGCTCACTTTGGGGCCGTAGTCCACCACCGCCACGAAGCTGTTGCCGCTGGTGCCGTAGTAGCGCTTGGTACCCGGCCAGCGGTGCGCGCCGAAGGACGCCAGCGAGCCCCAGCGCGAGGAGGTGAACGGCACCGGGATGCTCGGCTTGCTGTCGTCGAAGGGCTGCACGAGGTCCCCGTTGATGCGCTGGAAGCGGTTGATCTCGCCCCACGGCACGCCCCAGTGGCCGAAGTCGGCCTGGAGCCGGTCGACCGCTTCGGCCAGCGCGTGCAGGCGCATTTTCGGTCCTGCCTTCTGGGCCATCGCGTCGTAGATCGACAGGCCCTCGGCGGTGTCCGCCTTGCTTACTTCGTCCCAAAGCGTGTCGCCCCAGAACACCGCCAGCGAGGTGGGCATGGAGGCGATGCCCCAGCGGTAGTCCCAGTGGCGCAGCATGGCGATGGGGCCGGCGAGCTTCTGCTTGAGCGGATCGCTTGCGGGCAGCGCGTCGTAGTCGGCCAGCAGGATCGGGATCTGCCGAGCGAACGCCGGCAGGTAGGAATCGAAGGCGGCATCGAGCAGCGAGGCGCGGGTGAAGTCCTTTTTTCCGGTGAGCACGCGGATGGCGTGCAGGCCGCGCGGGTTCTCGCCGAAGCTGTCCATGTAGCGCGGGTAGTCGGCTTTCTTCGGGCTGTCCTTGCCGGCGGCGGAGTAGGGCCAGTTGTTGGTGTTGTAGACCCAGCCGTTGGCCGGATCTAGCACGTGCGGCGCCTGGTCCAGCGGCGTGAGGCCCTGCCAGTCGGTGGCGGGGTCGGCGCCGTCGACGGGCTTGGTGTAGTCGAAGCGGTCGTCGCGCTTGGGGATGAACTGCGGGTGCAGGTAGGCGATCTCGCCCTTGTCGTCGGCGAACAGCGTGTTGTTGGAGGAATTGGCCTTGAGCTCGGCGACCTTCATGTAGCTGGCGTAGTCGTGCGCCTTGGTGCGCAGCCAGCTCTGTTCCAGCGCGGGGATCGGCCGGTTCATCAGTGCCTCGGCGATCCACTTGCCGTCCGCCTCGCGCACGATCGGGCCGTGGTGGGTGAAGTAGGCGGTGAAGCTGCGTTTGGCCATCGAGCCGTCCTTCGCGCGGTAGTCGATGGTGATCTGCCGCTCGGCGACCGGCCGCAGCTCCTTGCCGTAGCGGTAGTAGAGCTTGCCGTCCTTGTGCACGATGGTCTCGGCGAACTCGTCCACCACGTCGGCGCCGGTGGAGGTGTGCATCCAGCCGATGTGGTGGTTGAAGCCCTGGTAGACGAAGAACTGGCCCCAGGTCACCGCGCCGTAGGCGTCCAGCCCCGCGTCCGAGGTCATCTGCAGTTCGGAGCGGAAGAAGAACGAGGTGTGCGGGTTGATCAGCAGCAGCGCATGGCCGTCGGCGGTGAGCTTCGGCGCGATGGCGATGCCGTTGGAGCCGGTCGGTTCCACCCAGCTCGGATGCGCCTGGGCCATCGCCATCGGCACGGGCGCGTCCTGCGGCTTGCCGTAGAACGCCTGCAGCTGCTTCAGCGACACCCGCTCGATGTCGCCTCCTATGCTGCCCTCGGTGAAGCTCAGCGCCATCCACGGCTCGTAATGCGTGATCGCGCGAGGGTGCACGTCCGGGTGCGTGGAGAGGTAGTAGTTGAGGCCGTCGGCCCAGGCGTCCATCAGCGATTTCAGCCAGGCCGGGCTCTGCGCGTAGAGCTTCTTCAGTTCCACCGGATCGATGAAGAGCTGCTGGCGCAGGTCCGACCAGATCGCCGATTCGCCCTCGGCCTCGGCCAGCCGGCCCAGCGAGTTGAGATAGTTGGTCTCCACCCGGTTGTAGTCGTCCTCGGCCTGTGCGTAGACCATGCCGAACACCGCGTCGGCGTCGGTCTTGCCGTGCACGTGGGCTATACCGAAGTCGTCGCGGGTGATCGTGACGGCCTGCGCCTCCTGCTTCCAGCGCGCCTGCTCGGGCGTGGCCGCGCGGGCCGCGCCGATCAGGCCGAACGCGAGCAGGGCGACTGCCGGCAGCGCGCGCAACGCATGGCGGGACGGGTTCGCTGAGGTGTTTGCGGGCATCGTCTGGGTTCCCCTTGGGTGTGGTGCAGGCACGCGGCCGCCACCGGCAACCATAACAGGCGCGGCCGGGCTGTCGAACGGGGTCGTGCCGGCTCGGGCGTGGTTCGCCTGGGCGCTGTGCGGTGGCCGGAGCACCCAACCATCCGCCCTTGACGCACCCGTTCGGCTGCGGCAGGTTCGGCGCTTTCCGCTGCAAGGCGATCGCCGTGTCCCTTTTCCGCTCCGGGTACGCGTTCCGGTACCACGCAAGCCGTTGCCTGCTGCTGGCGCTGCTCGCCGGCCTGGCAGCGTGCGGGCCCGTGCGCAATCCCATGGCGCGCTGGGTGCCGTCGCCCAACTACGACCAGCGCCGGCCGGTGGCGATCGTCATCCACTTCACCGACCAGGCGTCCGTGCAGGAAAGCCTGCACACCTTGCGCACCGCCAACAGCGGCGGGCCGGTGAGCGCGCACTACCTGGTCGGCAGCGACGGCGCGATCTACCAGCTGGTGGCCGACAGCGAGCGCGCCTGGCAGGCCGGGCCAGGGCGTTGGGGCACCATTACCGACCTCAATTCCGCCTCGATCGGGATCGAGCTGGACAACAACGGCCATTCGCCCTTCGCCGACGCGCAGATCGCCAGTCTGCTGCGCCTGCTCGCCGACCTCACTACGCGCCTGCACATCCCGCCCACGCAGATCCTCGGCCACGAGGACCTGGCGCCCGGCCGCAAGGACGACCCCGGCCCGCTGTTCCCCTGGCAACGCCTGGCCGAGGCCGGCTACGGCCTGTGGCCGCGCGGGCCGCTGCTGGACCCGCCGCCCGGCTTCGATCCGTGGATGGCGCTGGCGCTGGTGGGTTATCCGCTGGACGACCGCACCGCCGCGGTGCGCTCCTTCCACCACCACTTCCGCGGCATGGAAGGCGACGCGCTGGATGCGCAGGACCTGCGCGTGCTGTATGCGCTGGCCCGCCAGCTGACCGGCACGCCGGCGCCAGCGGTAGCGCCGGCCGTGGTCCCTGCCGGCGGCTGAGCGGCGGAGCAGGCGGTCCTTCCTCGCGGATGCCTGGAGCCGACGGTGGCCTCGACTGCCGGCCAGGTGGCGTATGCGTGAGAAGCTGCTCCCGGCATCGGCCCTGTCGATTCGGCGGCGCCCCGTTCGTCATGGTGATGGAAGCCCCCGCGAGGCTCCGTACTCTTCCATCCACGACGAGGACATCCCCATGCAGGTCCAGCCCTATCTGTTCTTCGACGGCCGCTGCGAGGAAGCGGTGGCGTTCTACCGCCAGGCGCTCGGCGCGCAGGTGGTCATGTTGATGCACTACAGCGATGCGCCTGCGGCCGGGGCCGGTTGCCCGGGCGGCACGCCGGCGGCGGACAAGGTCATGCACGCCTGCCTGCAGATCGGCCAGTCGCAGGTGATGGCTTCGGACGGCTATGCCGCTGGACATCCGGAGTTCAAGGGCGTGTCGCTTTCCATCGCCGCCGATGACGATGCCCAGGCGCGACGGTTCTTCGACGC
>NZ_JABFWW010000236.1 GCF_013362045.1 Frateuria sp.
GGCCGAGGTGGCGGTTGCGTTGGCGCGCTGGCGCAGGCGTTCCGCCCGCCGTTCGGCGGCCCGCAGGTGGATCCCGCGGGTGCCATCGAGCGCGCCCATGCCCATGCCGCGCGCGGAGCCGTCGATCCGGCCGCCGATCTGGCCCATCGTCGACTGCATCGTGCCGTTCAATCCGCCGCCCAGGCCACCGGCGAGGGAGCCGCCGCCCAGCACCTGGGCGTGCGTCGGGGCCGTCGCGGCCAGTGCGAGCGCGCCGGCGAACAGCGTGACGTTGATCTTGTTGCTGAGGGTCGTGTTGCGCATGTGGGGACCTCCTGCCTGCGGCCGATCCGCGGCTTCCAGGGTCCAGTACGTCCGGGGTAGAAGGATCCTTCCACGCCCGTCGGCGCGGTTGGAAGAGCGTTCAGGTTCAGGGCGACAACAGGCCGTAGCCGCAGTGCGGGTCATGGCCTGCAGCGCCGGAAGGGCGCGCCTCGCCGATCAGCCGTTGCTGCACCTCGGACGCGGCGCCATCGCGGGGAGCGTCCAGTAGCCGGGCAGCCTTGCGCGCCACGATCGGTGCCGCGAACGAGGTGCCGCGCAGTGCGTCCCGGCCGCGGCCGATCACGCCGGATGCGCAAAAGTCCACCTGCTCGCCGCTGCCCGACTCGGGCAGCACGCGTCCTCGCGCATCGACACCGGCAACCCCGATCACGCCCGGGTAGGCCGCCGGAAACAGCGGCGGGGCCGCCGGCCCGTCGTTGCCGACCGCGCTGACCAGCACGTGCCCGCGCGCGATCATCGCCTTGACCGCGCGCGCGAGCACAGGGTTGTCGGGCCCGACCAGGCTGATGTTGATCACTGCCACCCGCTCGCGCGCCATCCATGACAGGGCATCCACCAGGTTCGACACGGCACCGCCGACCGCATCGCCGCACCATAGGTCGGCGGCGAACAGCGTGTCCGCATCCCCGGCGACCAGGCGTGCGGCCACCGCGGTGCCATGCCGCGAGATGCTCGCCGTCGTGCAGCCGTGCTGCTCGATGCGCGCACGTGCCAGTGCGGGGTCGGCCGGATCGACGCCGCCGTCGATCAGCCCCACGCGCTGCGCCGGCGCGCTGGAGGGCGAGCCCGTGGAACCCGCCGCCGCCGGGGCGTCCTGGCCTGCGGGCAGGTAGAGGTGCTGGTAGGTGAACGTCGCGCCCGGTGCAGCCTGCTGCAGGGCGCGCATGGCCATGGCGGTGCTGCGTCCGCGGGTGTCGTGCAGGACCGCGAAGTCCAGTCCCAGCGTCGCGTCGGCGGAGGTCTGGCGATCCAATGCGAAACCCAGCGCCCGCACCGCATCGCCCTGGACGCTCGACAGGCCCATGGCGAGGAACTCGCCGCGCAGCACCGGCGCGCCCTGGGGGTCGACGTCGACGCGTCTGGGTTGCTCGCGCAGCAGCGCGTCGATCTGGAGCTTGCGGGTGATCGCCAGCGGTTGCCGCAGCACGTCGCCGATGCGCTGCAGGCCGGTTGCTGGGATCGTGCCGGGCAGCTGCATGCCGGGAGCCTGCAATCCCGGCAGGCTCCGCAGCGGGTCCCGTAGCTGTGCCCGTGCAGGCGCCGCACCGGCCAGCGCTTGCACGATGGCCAGCACCGGAACCAACGTCGCGAAAAGACGGCGCAGGGGCATCGCCAGTGGCCTCCGATGGAATCGGGACGGATGCTAGCATTTGCCCGCTTTACGCCCTCGAACCATGCGGGTGAGCGAAAGGGAAGGAAACGCTCCTTCCGGACGTATGGATGGTGATGCGTGAATTCGAGCGATGCCGTGCGCGAAGGTCTGATCCCGTTGTTGCCGCGCCTGCGCCGCCTGGCGCGGGCGCTGGCGGGGCAGGTGGCCGATGCCGACGATCTGGTGCAGACGGTGCTGGAGCGCGCCCTGGCCCGGGCCGCGCAGTGGCGGCCCGACGCCGCGCTGGACAAGTGGGTGTTCGCGATTGCACGCAACGCATGGCGCGACGAACTGCGCGCGCGTGGCCGGTCGCAGCACCTGTTCGCGCCCGAGGAAGCCGGACAGGCCGCCGCCGATGCCGCCAGCGCGCAGCCTGCGCACCAGCTGGAACTGGCGATGGCGCTGGCGACGCTGCCGCCCGACCATCGCGAAGTGGTGGCCCTGGTGCTGGTCGAAGGCATGTCCTACGGCGAGGCCGCCGAATTGCTGGAGGTGCCGGTCGGAACCGTCACCAGCCGTCTGGCGCGCGCCCGCGCCTCGTTGCAGGCCCATCTTGGGAAAGACGCATGAACCCGATCGACGACGACACCCTGCAGGCGTACGTGGATGGCGAACTGGACGCCTCCACGGCTGCGCGCGTCGATGCCGCGCTGGCGCAGGACGACGCGCTTGCCCGTCGCGTGCGGCAGGCGCGCGAGGTGCGGGCGCAGCTGCGCGCGGCGTTCGATCCGGTGCTCGAGGAGCCGGTGCCGGATCGGTTGTCCGCCATGCTGCAGCCGCCATAGATCGGAAG
>NZ_JABFWW010000063.1 GCF_013362045.1 Frateuria sp.
GGGTGCGCGGTGCGTCCGCGCTCTTGGGTTCGGCGCGCTTGGCGTCGGGCGAGTCTTGGGTTTCGATATCGGACACGGGCAAACCTCGTGGGGCGCCGTTGAGGAAACAGGAGGGAGGACGAGCGTCGCGCGATGCGCGCGGGAGGGGCGAAGCGGACCGCCCCTTTCGGTCGTTAGGCGAATCTAGCACCCGTCGCGCGGCGCCGTAAAGCGCGCGCGGCGGGCGGGCGCATCAGAGCGCCTTGTCGATCATCTGGCTGAGCTGGCCCTTGCTGACGGCGCCGATCTGGGTCGCCTCGACCTTGCCGTGCTTGAAGACCATCAGGGTCGGGATGCCGCGCACGCCGTAGGTGCGGGGGGTCTTCTGGTTCTCGTCGATATTGAGCTTGACGATGCGCAGCTTGCCTTCGTACTGCCTGGCCAGCTCGTCGAGCATCGGCGCGATGGCCTTGCACGGGCCGCACCATTCGGCCCAGAAATCGAGCAGGACGGGGATGTCGGACTCGAGTACGTCCTTCTGGAAGGCATCGTCGTTGACGTGGGTGATCAGGTCGCTCACCAGGGTCTCCATGGTTGCGTGGAAGGGGGTTTGGGACCGCGCGGCCGGCATCGGCTACACTGGGACGCCCATGTTGCGCGGGTTCTGACCGGAAGACTGCGGGGTTGCCGTTGCGGCAGGCCTCCATTCCAGCGTAACTCGGGTCGCGATTCAAGCGATTCAAGGGTGGCGACGGAGGGTTCCGTTGTCATAGGCGAGAGGGCTTCAGAACGTCAGCCCGTTCGCCTATGCCAGCGGAACCGTCGGTCCCAGCCTCCACCCGCGGAGATGAGCGGCAGTGCGCGCGCAGGACCGGTCCCAAACGATCGGCAGGACGCACGCGCGGTTGGCCCGCCCCGCAACCCTCAACCGTTCCGCGCCTGCCTGGCGGCGGAGCCGGGCCCGCCTCGTCGCCGCCCGCATCCCATCCCAGTGACCCATGTCCGAAACCGTACTGACCGATACCTTCTTCACCAATTTCGACCTCCACCCGCTGCTGCAGCAAGGCCTCGCCGACGCCGGCTTTACCCGCTGCACGCCGATCCAGGCGCTGACGCTGCCGGTGGCGCTGACCGGTCGCGACGTCGCCGGCCAGGCGCAGACCGGCACCGGCAAGACCTGCGCGTTCCTCGTGTCGCTGATGAACCGCCTGCTGACGCAGCCGGCGGTAGCCGAGCGCAAGGATTCGGACCCGCGTGCGCTGATCATCGCGCCGACCCGCGAGCTGGCCATCCAGATCGACAAGGACGCCCGCAACATCGGCCGCCACACCGGCCTCAAGACCGCGCTGATCTACGGCGGCGTCGACTACGACAAGCAGCGCCAGCAGCTCAAGGACGGCTGCGACATCATCATCGCCACGCCCGGCCGCCTGCTCGACTACTACAAGCAGCAGGTGTTCGGGTTCAACGGCGTGGAGATCATGGTGGTCGACGAGGCCGACCGCATGTTCGACCTGGGCTTCATCAAGGACGTGCGCTTCATCTTCCGCCGCCTGCCGGCGCGCGAGCAGCGCCAGGTGCTGCTGTACTCGGCCACGCTCAGCCACCGCGTGCTGGAGCTGGCCTACGAGCACATGCACGAGGCCGAGAAGCTGGTGGTGGAGACCGACAACGTCACCGCCGACAGGGTGCGCCAGGTCGTCTACTTCCCGGCCAAGGAAGAGAAGATGCCGCTGCTGCTCAACCTGCTCGAGCGCGAGAACCCCAGCCGCAGCATCATCTTCGTCAACACCAAGGCCGCCGCCGAGCGCATCACCGAGCGGGTCAAGCGCCAGGGCTACCGCGTCGGCGCGCTGTCCGGCGACGTGCCGCAGCTGAAGCGGCAGAAGCTGCTGCAGCGGTTCCAGGACGGCCAGCTGGACATGCTGGTGTGCACCGACGTCGCCGCGCGCGGCCTGCACATCCCGGCGGTCAGCCACGTCTTCAACTACGACCTGCCGCAGGACGCCGAGGACTACGTGCATCGCATCGGCCGCACCGCGCGCCTGGGCGCCGAGGGCGACGCGGTCAGCTTCGCCTGCGACCTTTATGCGATGAGCCTGCCGGAGATCGAAGCCTACATCGGACAGAAGATCCCGGTGGCGACGGTCGAGCCGGACATGCTGATCATGCCCAAGCCGCGGGAGATCGATCCGCAGTTTGCTGCGGATGCGGCGGCCGACAGCGCGCAGTTCGGCGACAAGGTCGAACCGCGCGGGGACGAGCGCAAGGGGTCACACAGCCGCTCGCGCCAGGGCGGACGCAGTGGCGAGCGAGGGCCGCGCGAGGGGCGTCCGCCGCGCGAACCTCGTGCGCCGCGTCCGACGATCGAGGATGCCGCAATGGTGGAAGGCACCTCGACCGCCGCCGCCGTGATATCGGTCGCCCCGGCCGGCGGGCCGGCCATGGAGGGTGAAGGTCCACGCAAGCGCCGTCGGCGTCGCGGTGGCCGTGGCCGCCGCCGCGAGGGAGGCGAGAACGCCGCGCCGCAGGCGCAGGCATCGTCCGAAAACCGTCCGCCGCACGGTGGCGAGCGCAAGCCGCCGCGCGAGCGTGCTGCCGGCCCGTCGAGGCCGTCGCGGCAGGTGGCGGTGCAGTCGGGCGTGGGCGAGCCGGCGGCCGAAAAGCCCGGCTTCTTCCGCCGCCTGACGCGGCTGTTCACCGGGCGCTGAGCCAACGGATCCTTCTCCTCTGCGAGGGAGAAGGTGTCCGAAGGGCGGATGAGGGGCGGGGATCGCGGCGGCCCCACGAAGGCCGCGCTTGATGTGGCCCTCTCGCAAGAGCCGCCCTTGTCCCATCCTCCCCGGTGGTGAGGGAAGCCAGCCCGCAAAGGTCCGGCCATCCCGGATCCTTGGCCCCTGGTGCGGGACACGGACCCACACGCGGTGCTCCGCTTCGACCCGGTGAGCACGCGCGACGAGGGCGGCCACGAGGCACTCTCGCAACTGTCCTTCGAGGTGGCGGCCGGCGAGATGGCCTTCGTCACCGGCCATTCCGGCGCCGGCAAGAGCACCCTGCTCAAGCTGATCGCGCTGATCGAACGGCCCTCGCACGGGCAGATCGTGGTGGACGGGCAAGCCCTCGCCAAGGTCGGCCGCGGCGGCATTCCGAAACTGCGACGCCGGCTCGGCATGGTGTTCCAGGACCATCGCCTGCTGATGGATCGCACCGTCTTCGCCAACGTCGAACTGCCGCTGCTGATCGGCGGGGTCGCACCGGCCGAGCGCGGCCGGCGCGTGCGCGCGGCACTGGAAAAGGTCGGCCTGCTTTCCTACGAGCGCCAGCTGCCCGACTCGCTCTCCACCGGCGAACAGCAGCGCGTGGGCATCGCGCGTGCCATCGTGGCGCGTCCGGCCGTGTTGATCGCCGACGAGCCGACCGGCAACCTCGATCCGCAGTTGGCGGTGGAGATCATGGGGCTGTTCGCCGAATTCCAGGAACTGGGCACCACGGTGCTGGTGGCCAGCCACGACCTGCCGCTGATCAAGCGCATGCACAAGCGCGTGGTGGTGCTCGACCACGGCCGGCTGGTCGCCGACATCGCGGCGGAGGAAGTGCTGTGAGCGCGCCGGCCGTCACCGAGAAAGCCGTCCCGCGCAGCGAGCGCAGCCAGGCGCGACGCTTCGCCGGATGGCGCGAGCACCACGGCTGGAGCGCCGCGGCGAGCCTGCGCCGGCTCGGCGCGCGTCCGCTCGGCACGCTGATGACCGTCGCCGTATTGGGCCTGGCACTGGCCCTGCCGCTGGCGTTCTACCTGTTGCTGGCGAACGTGCAGTCGATGGGCAACGCCCTGGGCCGCAACCCGGCCATCAGCGTGTTCCTCAAGGCCGACCAGGCCGGCGCGCAGGCCAGGCTGCTCGCCGGTGAACTGGGCCAGCGCGCCGAGGTCGCCGCGGTGACGGTCAAGACGCCGCAGCAGGGCCTGGACGAACTGGCCGCGCTGCAAGGCTTCTCCGGCGCCGTGCATGCGCTGGACGACGCCAACCCGCTGCCATGGGTGCTGGTGGTGCAGCCCAGGGCCGGACTCGATGCGGCGGCGGTCGACGCGCTGGCGGCGTCGCTGCGCGGCGAGCAGGCGGTCGACCTGGTGCAGGACAGCAGCCAGTGGCGGCAGCGGCTCGATGCGCTGCTGGGCGTGGGCCATCGCGTGGTGCTGGTGCTCGCCGGGCTGCTCGCGCTGGCGGCGTTGCTGGTGGTCGGCAACACCATTCGTACCGACATCGCCAGCCGCAGCGAGGAAATCGGCGTGCTGTTGCTGGTCGGCGCGAGCCGCGCCTTCGTGCGGCGGCCTTATCTCTATGCCGGTGTCTGGTATGGGCTGTTCGGCGGCGCGCTGGCCTCGTTGCTGGCGCTGGCGATCGAGCTGGCGCTGGCCGGCCCGGCGGCCGAGCTCGATCGTGCCTACGGCGGTTCGCTCATGCTGGGTGCGCTGCCCTGGTGGTTGCTGTTGGGCGCGCCGCTGGCGGCGGCCGCCCTCGGCTGGATCGGTGCGCGGCTGGTCAGCGCCTGGCAGCTGTACCAGGCGGACTGACCACACGCTCGGATGCCTGCGCGGGTGACCGCTTTCGCAGCCATCGTCGGGCGCGATGATGCAAGATAGCCCCGGCGTGCGCGCGGGGCGCACGGTGAGGTGTTCGATGTGGATGGGTGGGGCATGAGTGCAGGCATCGGCAGCCGCAGCGCCGGTACCGCTCCGCGGGTGCTGGTGGTCGACGGCTCCAAGGTGGTACGGCAATTGATCACGCGCGTGCTCAAGGCCGAACTGCCGGAGGCCGAGCTGGTCGGTTGCGGCAGCGGCGCCGAAGCGCGCGAGCTGATCGAGCAGGGTCCGTTCGACTTCATCACCATCGCGCTGCGCCTGCCCGACATGGATGGCCTGGAACTGGCCCGCCACGTGCGCGAATCGGCGCAGGCCTACGTGCCGATCGTGGTGGTTTCCGGCGACGTCGACACCCGCCTGCACAAGCGCACCCTGGGCGAACACGTCACCGATTACTTCGACAAGTCGCTGGGCTTCCAGGCGCTGGCCGACTTCATCCGCGGCTACGTGCGGCCGGAGGACACCGCCGAGGGAACGGTGCTGTACGTGGAGGACAGCCGCGTGGTCGCGCTGGCTACCCGCCGCATGCTGGAAAAGATCGGCCTGACCGTGCGCCACGTGGTCAGCGTGGAGGATGCGCTGGCCATGCTGGAGACCGATCGCGCGCAAGGCAACATCGGCGCCGACGTGGTGCTCACCGACGTCAGCCTGAAGGGCGAACTCACCGGTGGCGACCTGCTCGAGCGCATCCGCACGCAGTTCGGCTACGGCAAGGGGCAACTGCCCGTGCTGGTGATGACCGGCGACGAGAACCCGGCCAACCAGGCCGCCCTGCTCAAGGCCGGCGCCAACGACCTGGTGGAGAAGCCGGTGGAGGAAAAGCTGCTGGTGACCAAGCTCTTGTTCCAGCTGCGCGTGGCGCGCCACCTGCGCACACGGGGTGCCGAAGCGTGACCGGCGCCGTCGCCGATGCCGAGCGCATCCGCCTGGAGCCTTCGTGGAAAGCCCGCCTGGGCGACTACCTGGAACGCCCGGACATGCGCGCGCTGGCCGGCTTCCTACGTGCCGAGAAGCGCGCCGGCAAGGTGCTCTACCCGCCGGGGCCGGAGATCTTCAATGCCTTCGCGCACACGCCCTTCGACCAGGTGCGCGTGGTGATCCTGGGCCAGGACCCGTACCACGGTCCCGGCCAGGCGCATGGACTGTGTTTCTCGGTCCGCCCGGGCGTGCCGGTGCCGCCCTCGCTCAACAACATCTTTGCCGAGATCGAGCGCGACCTCGGCGTCCCGCGCCCGGACCACGGTTGCCTCACGCCCTGGGCCGACCGGGGCGTCTTGCTGCTCAACAGCGTGATGACGGTCGAGCAGGGCCGCGCCGGCGCGCACCAGAACAAGGGCTGGGAGGGTTTCACCGATGCTGCCATCGAGGCGCTCCAGCGCGAGCGGGAGGGGCTGGTGTTCCTGCTGTGGGGCAGCTACGCGCAGCGCAAGGGCAAGCTGGTCGACCCACGCCGGCACCTGGTGCTGAGCTCGGTGCATCCCTCGCCGCTGTCGGCGCACCGGGGCTTCATCGGCAACGGCCATTTCTCCGCGGCCAACCGCTACCTGGAAAGTCGCGGCCAGTCGCCGATCGACTGGTCGCTGCCGCCGCGGTCCGCACTGCCCGCGCATCCCTGAGCGCACGCCGGGCGCCAGCACGGATGAGGTTGGCGGCCTTCGCCGCCGACACACCGCGGCGTCCGCTTATGCATGGGCGTGCGCACTTCCGACGGTGACGCGCCAGGCGGTCGGCGATGCTAGCCACGCTCGGAAGCATGCCCATCCGCCTCGACGGCAGACTGCAGAATAGCGAGGAGCCTGATTCCGGTTCCTCCCCGCCCCAGGCACTACCGCCATCCGGCCAAGGTCCCTTCCCATCCCACGGTCCAGCCGCTTCGCCGAGCGGCGCGGGCACGGTCCCCGTCGTCGCTTCACCGCCGCTGGACAGCCCGCATGAACACTGGCCGCATGCCGGTCGGCGGGGCTGGCAACCCCTCTCATATTGCTGTACGATTCGGTACATTAAATCTCGCGGCCAGAACTTTCTGGCTCTTTAGCACTCTCAGTGCGGGAGTGCTAAGCTGCGATCCATCTACCGGAGGTTTCTCATGTCCCAAGCCCTGGTGACCGCCAACCTGCCGATCCCCAGCGTCGTCGGCAGCCTGGATGCCTACATCTCCGCCGTGCACCGCATTCCGGTGCTCAGCCACGACGAGGAGCAGGCGCTGTCGCGCCGCTTCAACGACGACAACGACCTCAATTCGGCCAAGAAGCTGGTGATGTCGCACCTGCGCTTCGTGGTGCACGTGGCGCGCGGCTACTCGGGCTACGGCCTGCAGCTGGGCGACCTGATCCAGGAAGGCAACATCGGCCTGATGAAGGCGGTCAAGCGTTTCGACCCGGACCAGGGCGTGCGCCTGGTCAGCTTCGCGGTGCACTGGATCCGCGCCGAGATGCACGAGTTCATCCTGCGCAACTGGCGCATCGTCAAGGTCGCCACCACCAAGGCCCAGCGCAAGCTGTTCTTCAACCTGCGCAAGAGCAAGAAGCGCCTGGGCTGGATGAACGCCGAGGAAGTGCGCATGGTGGCCAAGGACCTGGGCGTGCCGGAGGCGACCGTGCGCGAGATGGAGTCGCGCCTGTCCGGCCGTGACATCGGTTTCGAGGCGCCCGCCGACGCGGACGATGACGCCAAGCCCGCACCGGAAGCCTTTCTCGTCGACGACGGCGCCGACCCGTACGACAACGTGTCCGACGCCGACCAGGCCGGCAACCAGATGGAGACGCTCTCCACCGCGCTGGCCAAGCTCGACGACCGCTCGCGCGACATCATCCAGCGCCGTTGGCTCAACGAGGACCAGGCGACCCTGCAGGACCTGGCCGACGAGTACGGCGTTTCGGCCGAACGCATCCGCCAGGTCGAGGCCAATGCCATGAAGAAGATGCGCGCGCTGTTCTGAGGGTTCTGAAGGCGTATTCGCTGCGAAGACGACAAAGCGGCCCTCGGGGCCGCTTTTGCTTTTGGCTATTGCCGCCCGGCCGGTCCGGCAGCTCCCGCTCCTCCGGCGCGACCGGAGGAGCAAAAGCGCACATGCAGCGGCCGCTCAGAGCCGCTCGGCCAGCAGCTTCTCCAACTGCCGCTGGTCCGCGGCGAACTTGCGGATGCCCTCGGCCAGCTTGTCGCTGGCCATCGCGTCCTCGTTCATGCCCCAGCGGAAGCGCGCCTCGTCCATGGCCGGCGGGCGTTCGGTACGCGTGCCGTCGTCGGCGAGGCGGCGCGGCAGGTCCTCGTTCGAGCCTTCCAGCTCCTTCAGCAGGTCGGGGCTGATGGTGAGCCGGTCGCAGCCGGCCAGGGCCTGGATCTGGCCCACGTTGCGGAAGCTCGCGCCCATCACCACGGTCTTGTAGCCGTGGGTCTTGTAGTACTGGTAGATGCGCCGCACCGACTGCACGCCCGGGTCCTCGTCCGGCGCGTACTGCTTGACGCCCGTATTGGCGACGTACCAGTCCATGATGCGGCCGACGAACGGCGAAATCAGGAACACGCCCGCCTCGGCGCCGGCGATGGCCTGCTCCAGGGCGAACAGCAGGGTCAGGTTGCACGGGATGCCGCGGCGCTCCAGTTCGCGCGCCGCACGGATGCCTTCCCAGGTGGAGGCGACCTTGATGAGGATGCGGTCGCGGCTGATGCCTTCGTCCTCGTACAGGCCGACCAGCCGCTCGGCCTTGGCGATGGTGGCGTCGGCATCGAAGGACAGGCGCGCGTCCACCTCGGTGGAGATGCGCCCGGGAATCAGCTCGAGGATCTTGCGTCCGACCGCCACCGCCAGGTGGTCACCGGCGTCCACCAGCTGCTGCTCGCGCTCGTTGCCCTGCTGCCTGGCCCAGGCCAGCGACTCTTCCAGCAGCGACGCATAGGCCGGCTGCGTGCAGACCTTGAGCAGCAGCGATGGATTGGTGGTCGTATCGACGGGCTTGTCGCGGGCGATCGCGTCGATGTCGCCGGTGTCGGCGACCACGGTGGTGTACTGGCGCAGTTGTTCGAGTTGGGAAGGCACGGTGGGATCCGGAAGCTGGGTGAACGTCAGGAGGAGGGCTCTTGGGTGGAGGAAACCGTATCGGTGCCGGTGACGATGCGCGCGTGGCGCTGGTAGGTCCAGTAGGCCCAGGCCCAGTCCAGCAGCACCACCAGCCGGTTGCGGAAGCCGATCAGGAAATAGATGTGGGCGACCAGCCACACCCACCACGCCGGCGGGCCGGACAGCCGCAGCCGCCCGAATTGTGCCACCGCGGCCATGCGGCCGATGGTGGCGAGCGCGCCCTGGTCGCGGTAGTGGAACGGAGCGGGCGTCGAATCGGCGTCGATGCGCGCGCGGATGCGGTCGGCGGCATGGCGCCCCATCTGCTTGGCGGCGGGCGCGACGCCCGGCACCAGCGTGCCGTCGGCGCGCTCGACGCAGGCCAGGTCGCCGATCACGAAGACTTCCGGGTGCGCCGGCAGGCTCAGGTCGTCCGCCACGCGCACGCGTCCGGCGCGGTCCACCGATGCGTCCAGCCGCCGCCCCAGCGGCGAGGCAGCGACCCCGGCGGCCCACAGCACGGTGCGCGCGGCCAGCAGTTCCCCGCCCAGGCGCACGCCTTGGCCGTCGATGGCGGTCACGGCAGCGCCGGTGCGCACCTCCACGCCCAGTCGCTCGAGCTGTTGGTGCGCCTTGGCCGACAGGGTCGGGTCGAAGGCCGGCAGCAGCCGTG
>NZ_JABFWW010000316.1 GCF_013362045.1 Frateuria sp.
AGGGCGATGCCGGCGCGCGGCGACAGGCCGACGCGGATGTCGGCGTGGCGGCGGCTGGCCGCGAGCAGCGCCTGCAGGTAATCGAGCAGGGCGCCGCTGGCAGTGACTGCCTGCGCCTGGCGGTGCAGCGCGGCGAGGCTGGGTGCATCCAACTGCGGGGTGAGCTGGGCGAGCAGGTCGCGGCGATCGCTGCCGGCGAGCAGCGCACGCTCGGCGGCGGCGTCCGGGTAGTCCAGCGAGATGCGCAGCATGAAGCGGTCCAGCTGCGAATCGGGCAGCGGGAAGGTGCCGTGCAGATCCAGCGGGTTCTGCGTGGCGACCACGAAGAAGGGTTGCGCCAGCACGTGCGTCTGGCCGTCCACCGTGACCTGGCCCTCGGCCATCGCCTCCAGCAGCGCGCTCTGCGTCTTCGGCGTAGCGCGGTTGATTTCGTCGGCCAGCATCAGGCCGGTGAAGATGGGACCGGGGTGGAAGCGGAACTGGCCGGTCTCGCGCTCGAACACGCTCACTCCGATAATGTCCGAGGGCAGCAGGTCGCTGGTGAACTGCACGCGCTGGAACTCCAGCGCAAAGCTTGCGGCCAGCGCATGCGCCAGCGTGGTCTTGCCCACGCCGGGCACGTCCTCGATCAGCAGGTGGCCGCCGGCGATCAGGCAGGTGAAGGCAAGCTTGACCTGGCGCGGCTTGCCGAGCAGCACGCGGTTGACCTGGGCCATCGCCGCTTGCAGGCGCGGGTGGAGCGTTTCTTCGGGCAGGGGAGTGGAGGCGGACATGGGTTCCTGGCAGATGCGGACGGAACGCGGGGAGGACCGCCCGAGTGTAGCGGCCGGGCTCGCGCGCTGGCGAGGCGCGTTCCTTATCGCGTTCGTCGCCTTGCTGGTACTCAAGTGCATGGTGGCTTCCACGATGTCGCCGTTCGGCGACGAGGCCTTCTACTGGCAGGAAAGCCGGCATCCGGCCTGGGGCTACAGCGACCTGCCGCCCTTGACAGCGTGGCTGATCTGGCTGGGCGAGCGCGTCGCCGGGCATGGCCTGCTCGGCATGCGCTGGCCGTTTCTGCTGCTCGGCAGCGCCTTGCCGTGGGTGGTCGTCGCGTTCGGGCGGCGCTCCTTCGACGCGCGCACGGGCTGGCAGGCAGGGTTGTTGTGCCTGGCGCTGCCGCTGGCCGGCAGCCTCGGTGTGATGGCGCTGCCGGACGTGCCGCTCACGCTCGCCGCGGCCGTCGCGTTGTATGCGCTGCTGCGCGCGATGGACGAGGGCCGCCTGCGCGACTGGCTGTTGCTGGGCTTCGCACTGGCGGTCGCGTGGCTGACGCACTACCGCGCGGCGATGGTCATGCTGGCCGGCTTGCTGTTGCTGCTCTTCGCGCAGCGCGGGCGCGCGCAATGGCGACGCAGCGGCCTTTGGCTGTCGCTCGCGCTGGCGGCGCTGGGGCTGGTGCCGCTGGCGTTGTCGAACTGGCGCCAGCATGGCGCGGGGCTCGCCTTCCAGTTGGTCGAACGCAATCCGTGGCAGTTCCACGCGGATGCGCTGGTGCAGCCGCTGGAACAGGCGATCGCCTGCACGCCGCTGCTCTACGCCGTGCTGCTGTGGGCGCTGTGGCGAAGCTGGCGCCGGCGCGGCGAAGGTGCGCCGTGGGACCTGGTCGCATGGAGCGGCCTGGGTTTCCTCGTGCCGTATTTCGTATTCGGGCTGTTCGCCGACGACCTGCGCTTCCGTGCCCATTGGCCGTTGCCGGGTTATCTGCCGCTGCTGGCGGCGGTGCCGGCGCTGTGCCGTTGCTCCGGGCGCGGCTGGCGAGCCGCCACGGTGATCGGCGGTGCGCTGGGAGGCGCGGGCACGCTGCTGGGCCTGGGCTACCTGGCGCTGGCGGCCAGTGCGCAGGGCGCGGACATGCTGGCCGCGAGCAAGGCGTTCCCGGCCAACTTCGTCGGCTGGCGCGAGAGTGCGGTGCAGGCGCGCGTGCTGCTGCAGCACGAGGATGCGGTGCTCGTCGCCGACAACTTCATGCTCGCCGCCGAACTCGAGTTCCAGCTCGACGGCCGTCGGCCGGTGTATTCGCTGGACAGCGCGCTCAACGTCAAGCATGGTCGTGCGCCGCATCTGGCGATCTGGCGGCGCGACGAAGCCGGGTTGCGTGCCGTGCACGCCGGCGAACCGATGCTGCTGGTGGTGAGCGAGGCGATGCGCGAGCGCGAGAAGCTGGAACGGCTGGGGGCGATCTGCGGCAGCATCGAGGCGCCGCGGCTGGTCGCGCGGCGGGTGCTGTTCGAGGGACGCAAGAGCTTCGCGTATTACCGCGGACGGGTGCCTGCCGCGCCGCTGCCGCCGCCCGCCGATCCGGCGCAGTGCCTGTTCTGGCGCAACGCGCAGACCGCGACGCCCATGTAGGTGGCGCAGGGTGGGCGGACGCCCGCGCCCCATGGCTATGGGACGGCGAGGCCCGCTTCGCGCAGCATCCGCGCGAGCGCGATCAGCGGCAGGCCGATCAGCGCGGTGGGATCGCTGCTGTCGATGCGCTCGAACAAAGCGATGCCCAGGCCCTCGCACTTGAAGCTGCCGGCGCAGTCGAGCGGCCGCTCGCGCTCCACGTAGCGCGTGATCTCCGTTTCGGTGAGCGCCCGGAAGCGTACGCGGGTGGTGTCCAGGTGCGTGCGCCTCAGGCCCCCGCGGGTATCGAGCAGGCACACCCCGGTATGGAAGCGCACCTCGCGGCCGGCACAGCTTGCGAGCTGCGTGCATGCGCCCTCGACGCTGCCGGGCTTGCCCAGCGCGCGGCCGTCCAGCTCGGCGATCTGGTCCGAGCCGATCACCAGCGCATCGGCCAGCCCCTGGCCTGCGCCTTCCGCCTTGAGGATGGCCAGTCGCAGCGCAGCGTCGGCCGGTGCTTCGCCGGGCCGCAGGGTTTCGTCGCTGCCGGGGGCGCGCTGCTCGAACTGCGCCACCAGCCGGCGCAGCAGTTCCGTGCGGTAGCGCGAGGTGGAGCCGAGGACGAGGCGGCTCATGCGTCGGGTTCGCGCCGGATGTGTTCGCGCATGGCATCGTCCAGCTCGTGGCGCGCGCGCTCCAGCGCGTGCACCAGCGGACGCAGCCGCGCCCGCGTCTGGCTCATGTCGGCGGCCGCCGCGTCCAGGCCCTGCTGGCTGGCATCGGGCGCGCAGTCGCGGATCCACAGGCGCTGTTGCAGCAGCGAGCGCAGGCCTGCGTCGATCGCCTGCTTGGCCTCCTGCTCGCCGGCCGCCGGCTGGTCGGGATTGAGCGACATCACCGCGTGGGCCTGCTTGAGCCCGCTGCGGCAGGTCTTCAGGTCGGCTTCCAGCTGATCGGCCAGTTCCAGCAACTGGTGCATGCTTTCGGTGCGCCGATCCAGCCGGCGCCGCCGGCCCATCAGCACGAACGACCCGGCGCCCATCAGCAGCAGGAGCATCGCGGTGAGGCCGAAGGCGAGGGCGGTGGGCACGAGGAGAAACCGGCGGCGGGTCGGAAGGGCAGTCTGCCCCAGCGCCCGGCGGCAGGCAAAGCAAGCCCGGTGCGGTTGACTTGGAACCGCGCCGGGCCTAAGATTTCGCGATTATGTCCGTGACACTGCCAGAGTCCGTGGACGCTTGGCGCATGGTCTCGGCGCGGCGTTCGTTCGCCGGGGCGCTTCCGGTGGCCGCCATGTCCCGCCTGTGCGGGATGCTGGCCGGCAACGAAGGGGCGGCGCAGTACGCGCTGGATTTCGGTCGCGACGAGTTCGGCACGGCCTACCTTCAGGTGCACGTCGAGGCGCCGCTTACGCTGACCTGTCAGCGTACGCTCGAGCCTTTCGTGATGCCGCTGGCGGTGGACAGCCGGCTCGGCCTGATCCGCAGCGAACGCGAGGAGGCAGCCTTGCCGCCCGGTTGCGAACCGCTGCTGGTCGAGGACGACGGCAAGCTGAACCCTGCCGACGTGATCGAGGATGAACTGCTGTTGGCGTTGCCGCTGGTGCCGGTCAATCCGCACAGCAGCCTGCCACCCGAGGTGACCGACGAGGGTTCGCCCGAACCGGCGCCGGAACGTACCGACAACCCGTTCGCGGTCCTGCGCGAACTCAAGCACAACGATTGAAGCTGGAGATACACCCATGGCCGTTGCCAAGAGCCGCAAGACCCCGTCCACCCGCGGCATGCGTCGTTCGCACGACAAGCTCAAGACCGTGCAGCTGGCGACCGACCCGACCAGCGGCGAGGTGCACCTGCGCCACCACGTCACCAAGGACGGCTACTACCGCGGCAAGAAGGTGATCGACACCGCCGCGGCCGTCGACGCCGAATAAAGCGGTTCCTTATCGGACGCAACAGGCGGCGCGGCGACGCGCCGCTTTGCGTTTCGGCGTCCGCGAACGTAACGTTGCGGCTCCGGCATGGCCTGGCCATCGCCCCCGCATATTGATGGACAGCCCATGGCTTCGACCTACGCCCGCATCACCGGCACTGGCAGCGCGCTGCCAGAGCGCGTAATGACCAATTTCGACCTGGAGAAATTCGTCGAGACCAGCGACGAATGGATCCACACCCGCACCGGCATCCGCCAGCGTCACGTGGCGGCCGAGGGGGAGACCACCGGCGACCTGGCCTTCCTGGCCGCCGAGCGTGCGCTGGCCGCCGCCGGCGTGCAGGCCTCCGAGCTGGACCTGATCGTGCTGGGCACCACCACGCCCGACCTGATCTTTCCGTCGACCGCCTGCCTGGTGCAGGCTCGCCTGGGCGCCAACGGCTGCGCGGCCTTCGACGTCAATGCGGCCTGTTCGGGTTTCGTCTATGCGCTGGGCGTGGCGGACAAGTTCATCCGCAGCGGGCAGACGAAGAAGGCGCTGGTGATCGGCGCCGAGACGCTCACCCGCATGATCGACTGGAAGGAGCGCGAGACCTGCGTGCTGTTCGGCGACGGCGCCGGTGCGGTCGTGCTCGAGGCCAGCGACGAGCCGGGCATCTATGCCACCTGCATGCATGCCGACGGCGGCTACAAGGAACTGCTGTGGAATCCGGTCGGCGTTTCCGCCGGTTTCCGCGACGAGCCCAACCATGGCGTGTGCATCAAGATGGCCGGGCGTGAGGTATTCAAGGTCGCGGTCAAGACGCTCGACTCGCTGGTCGAGCAGACCCTGCAGGCCGCCGGCATGCAGGCCTCGCAGCTTGATTGGCTGATCCCGCACCAGGCCAACCTGCGCATCATCGAAGCGACCGCCAAGCGCCTGGACATGTCGATGGACCAGGTCATCGTGACGGTCGACAAGCACGCCAACACCTCGTCCGGCTCGGTACCGCTGGCGCTGGACTATGCGGTGCGCTCGGGCAAGGTGCAGCGCGGCCAGAACCTGCTGCTGGAAGCCTTCGGCGGCGGCTTCACCTGGGCCTCGGCGCTGCTGCGCTACTGAGCTCCCGTGCTCCCGGACGATGCCGCCTGCGGGCGGCATCGTCGTTTCCGGTTGCCGATACGGCTGCGTATCACGGTAGCTGCTGGCATCATCGCCACTTTGGCCTCTGACGGATCCCTCGCCGATGATTGATTCCTCCCCCTCGCTCGCTTTCGTCTTTCCCGGCCAGGGTTCGCAATCGATCGGCATGCTGTCCGATCTCGCCGCCGCGCACGCCGACGTGCAGGCGACCTTTGCGGAAGCCTCGCAGGGTGCCGGCATCGATCTCTGGCAGCTCAGCCAGCACGGTCCCGAGGACCAGCTCAACCGCACCGAGCACACCCAGCCGGCCTTGCTGGCCGCCAGCGTGGCGGTGTGGCGGGTGTGGCAGAAGCTCGGCGGCGCGCGACCGGCGCAGCTGTCCGGGCACAGCCTGGGCGAATACAGCGCGCTGGTCTGCGCAGGGGCGCTCTCGCTGCATGACGCGGCCGCGCTGGCGGCCGAGCGCGGCCGCCTGATGCAGGCGGCGGTGCCGGCCGGGACGGGCGCGATGGCGGCGATTCTCGGCGGCGACGACGCGCAGATCGCGGCAGTGTGCGAGGAGGTCGCGCAGGGCCAGGTGGTGTCGCCGGCCAACTACAACTCGCCGGGCCAACTGGTGATCGCCGGCAATGCCCAGGCGGTCGACCGGGCGCTGGCAAGGCTTGCCGAACTGGGCGTGAAGAAGGCGGTCAAGCTCGCGGTATCGGTGCCCTCGCATTGCGCGCTGATGCGCGAAGCGGCGGACCGGCTGGGCGAGCGCATGGCTCGGATCGACTGGTCGGCGCCCGCCATTCCGGTGATCCAGAACGCCGAGGCGCGCAGCTACGCCAGCGTGGAGGACATCCGCGGCGCGCTGCAGCGCCAGCTCTACCTGCCGGTGCGCTGGACCGAATGCGTGCAGGCGCTCGCTGCCGTCGGCGCCACGCGCGTGTTCGAATGCGGCCCGGGCAAGGTGCTCACGGGGCTGGTCAAGCGCATCGACAAGAGCCTCGACGCGCGCGCCATCGGTGCGCCGGCCGAGATCGAGGCCGCACTCGCGTAACCACATCACGATGGGCGGCGGGTTTTCCGGCCCGCCCCGGATTCCTGCAGAAGGGCATGACGATGAGCAAGATCCTGGAAGGAGAAATTGCGCTGGTCACCGGCGCCAGCCGCGGTATCGGCGCGGCGATCGCCGACGAGCTGGCGGCGATGGGGGCCACCGTGATCGGCACGGCCACCAGCGAGAACGGCGCCAAGGCGATCGGCGAGCGGCTCGCGCCGAACGGCGGGCATGGTCGCGTGCTGGACGTGACCGACGGCGGTGCCATCGAGGTGCTGGTCGATGCCATCGCCAAGGAGTTCGGCGCCGTGTCGATCCTGGTCAACAACGCCGGCATCACCCGCGACCAGTTGCTGATGCGCATGAAGGACGAGGACTGGCAGGCGATCATCGATACCAACCTCACCTCGGTGTATCGCGCCTCCAAGGCGGTGATGCGCGGCATGATGAAGGCACGCAAGGGCCGCATCATCTCGATCGCCTCGGTGATCGGCCTCACCGGCAATCCGGGCCAGGCCAACTACGCGGCGGCGAAGGCGGGCATCATCGCGTTCTCCAAGTCGCTGGCGCGCGAGATCGGCTCGCGCGGCATCACGGTCAACGTGGTCGCGCCCGGTTTCATCGACACCGACATGACCCGCGCACTGCCGGAGGAATCCAAGCAGGCGCTGCTGGGGCAGATCGCGCTGGGCCGCCTGGGCGAGGCGGGCGACATCGCCAAGGCCGTGGGTTTCCTCGCCTCGCCGGCCGCCGCCTACATCACCGGCGAAACGCTGCACGTCAATGGCGGCATGTACATGCCCTGACGTATGGCACGGTTGTCGCCAGCGGCCGAGTTTTAGGCGACAATTGACCTTTCGCGCCGGCATGCAAAGCCCGGCGTCCCATCCCTGCCGGCGGAGCATGGCGGCCTGGCCGCTTAGCCACTACAATCCGCCGGCCTTTGCCGGCCCCGCGCCGGCCCGATTAAGCAATTTCTCCTTGGGAGGTTTGGCAACATGAGCACCATCGAAGAGCGCGTCAAGAAGATCGTCATCGAGCAGCTGGGCGTGAAGGAAGACGAAGTCACGGCGAACGCTTCGTTCGTGGACGACCTGGGCGCCGATTCGCTGGACACGGTGGAACTGGTGATGGCCCTCGAGGAAGAGTTCGAGACCGAGATTCCCGACGAGGAAGCCGAGAAGATCACCACCGTGCAGCAGGCCGTCGATTACATCAAGGCCCACACCAAGGACTGATCGCGCCGTGGCGGAAGCCGCGCCGCGCGCGGGTTCCGTTCACGCGGCAATACCGAAAGCTGCGCCACCTTGGCGCAGTTTTCGTTTCCGCGTTTTGAAACGTCCGATGCCGTATGGTCTGGGGACGCGGGCATTGCCCGGCAACGCGCCGAGAACACGAAGGATTCAATCCAATGAGCGAACGACTCATGAGCAAACGACGTGTCGTGGTGACCGGCATGGGCATCATCTCGCCCGTCGGCAATGACATCGCCACCGCCTGGGACAACATCCTCAAGGGCGTCAGCGGCATCGGCCCGGTGACCCACTTCGACGCCACCGGCTACGCCACGCGCATCGCCGGCCAGGTGCGCGACTTCGACCCGGCGCAATGGATGCCGCCGAAGGACGTCAAGAAGATGGATCCCTTCATCCACTACGGCATCGCCGCCGGCACCCAGGCGCTGCGCGATTCCGGGCTGGAAGTGACCGAGGCCAACGCGCCGCGCATCGGCGTGGCGGTCGGCGCCGGCATCGGTGGCCTGAACACCATCGAGGACACGTCCATCGACCTGCACGAGAAGGGCCCGCGGCGCGTGTCGCCGTTCTTCGTGCCCAGTTCGATCATCAACATGGTCTCGGGGCATCTGTCCATCATGTTCGGCCTGAAGGGCCCGAACATCGCCTGCGTCACCGCATGCACCACGGCCACGCACAACATCGGCCTGGCCATGCGCATGATCCAATACGGCGATGCCGACGTGATGCTCGCCGGCGGCGCCGAGTTCGCCACCACCGGCACGGCGATGGCGGGCTTCTGCTCGGCCAAGGCCATGTCCACCCGCAATGACGAGCCGGCCAAGGCCAGCCGCCCGTGGGACAAGGGCCGCGACGGTTTCGTGCTGTCCGACGGCGCCGGCGTGCTGATGCTGGAGGAGTACGAGCACGCCAAGGCGCGCGGCGCGAAGATCTACGCCGAGCTGGTCGGCTTCGGCATGAGCGGCGACGCCTACCACATCACTGCGCCCAGCGAGGGCGGCGAAGGCGCCGCGCGCTGCATGCAGGCGGCGCTCAGCGATGCGGGCCTCGAACCCACCGACGTGCAGTACATCAACGCGCACGGCACCTCCACGCCACTGGGCGACCTGGGCGAGGTGATGGCGGCCAAGAAGGTGTTCGGCGAGCACGCCTACAAGCTGGCGATGAGCTCGACCAAGTCCACCACCGGCCACCTGCTGGGCGCCGCCGGCGGCGTCGAGGCGATCTTCACCATCCTGGCGCTGCGCGACCAGGTGCTGCCGCCGACGATCAACCTGGACGAACCGGGCGAAGGTTGCGACCTCGACTTCGTGCCGCACACCGCGCGCAAGGCGGAGCTCGACGTGGCGATCTCCAACTCCTTCGGCTTCGGGGGCACCAACGGCACGCTCGCGTTCCGTCGCATTTGAAGCGGCCCCACGTAAGAGCCCTTGGCGGCCGGCGCGACCTGCTCGCGCCGGCCGCCGCGTTTCCCGCCCGCTATCCCTGCCTGCTGCAGAGCGTAGTGGGCGGCACCGCGCAGGCGCGCTACGACATCCTGTTCGGCTTTCCGCAGGAACAGCTGGCGTTGCTTCCGGACGGACGCCTCGTCGATGCGCAGGGGACAGCGAGGCCGGGCCGC
>NZ_JABFWW010000027.1 GCF_013362045.1 Frateuria sp.
ACGTCCAGCGGCAGCGCACCGCCACCGAGCACCTCGTCGTGGAAGGCACGGATGTCGAACTTGCTGCCCAGCGCCTGCCTGGCCCGGGCACGCAGCTCCAGGATCTTCAGCTGGCCCATCTTGTACGCCAGCGCCTGGCTGGGCCAGGTGACGTAGCGGTCGGTCTCGGCCTGGATGCTGGGCTCGTCCTCGCTGGAATGGGCGTGGAAGAAGTCCACCATCTGCGCCCGCGTCCAGTGCTTGTAGTGCACGCCGGTGTCCAGCACCAGGCGGTCGGCGCGCAGCAGCTCGTCGGACAGGTGGCCGTAGTAGGACAGCGGGTCCTGGTAGAAGCCGACCTCCTTGCCCAGCTGTTCGGCGTACAGCGCCCAGCCCTCGACATAGGCGGTGTAGCCGGCCTGCTGGCGGAACGGCGGCAGCTTGGGCAGCGTCTGCGCGATGGAGATCTGCATGTGGTGGCCGGGGATGCCCTCGTGGTAGGCGGTCGACTCGATCGACAGCACGCTGCGGTTGGCGAAGTCGCCGGTGTTGACGAAGATCTGGCCCGGCCGCGAACCGTCCGGCGTGCCCTGGTGGTATTCGGCGCCCGGCGCCTCCTTCTCGCGATAGGGCTCCACCGGCATCACCACCACGTCGGTCTTGGGCAGCAGGCCGAACAGCTTGGGCAGTTGCGGCTTCATCTGCGCCAGGTAGGCGCGATAGCGCTCGAGGATGTCCTCGCGCGACTTGGCATGCACCTTGGGGTTGATCTTGAGCGCGGCGCGGAAACTGGCGAGGTCCGCATAGCCCTGGGTCTTGGCGATGGCGGTCATCTCCTCTTCGATGCGCTTGACCTCGGCCAGGCCGATGGCGTGGATCTCCGCCGGGCTCTTGTCGGTGGTCGTGGTCTGGCGCACCAGGAAGCGGTAGATCGCATCGCCGTCGGGCAGCTGCCACACGCCCGGCTGGCTGCGCCCGTGCGGGGCGTAGTCCTTCGCCACGAAGTCGCCGAGCCTGGCGTAGGCGGGGCGTACCTGCTGGTCGATCGCCGCGAGAATCTCCTTCTTCAGCCGCGCCTGCTCGGCCGCGGACACCGACTGGGGAAAGTGTTTCAGCGGCTCGGCAAACGCACTGTCCATGCCGGCCGACTGCTGGATGCTGGCGATCTGCTGCACGACTTTTTCGAGCAGGTACTTCGGCGGCATCATGCCGTCGCGCAGTCCCTGGCGCGCCACCTCGATGGTCTGGTCGAACAGCTTCGGCACCGCCTTCAGGCGCACAAGGTAGTCCTCGTACTCCTTGGCGTTGTCGAACGGAATCGAGCTGACGAAGCCGGCCAGCTGCAGGTGCACGCCGCTCATCTGGTCCAGCGGCATCTCGTTGAGCTTGAAGTCCAGGCTGGTGAGGCTGTCCTTGAGCTGGCGCACCATCAGCTGCTGGTTGAGCTTGTCTTCGTCCGAGAAGCCGGTGGTGTCGATCGCCTGGAAGCGGCGCAGGAAATCCTCGGTGACCTTGCGCTCCGCCGCCGTGTGCGCCAGCGACATGTCGCTCCAGCGGTCGTTGTAGCGCAGGTCGCCCAGGACGGTGGCGAACTCCGGCGAGTTCTCGAGCATGTGCTGCCACTGCTCGGCGAGCAGCCCGTTGAACGCCTTCACGCGGGCTGCCACGTCGGCCGGCGCGGCCTGCGCGGTATCGGCAGCCAGCACGGGCATGGCCAGCGGGACGGTGCCCAGCAGGCCCATGCAGAGCACCAGAGGTCGCAATTTCATCGTTGGTTCCTTTTGTCGGCAGAGGTTGTTGTAGGGGAGATGGATTGTTGGCCTCGGTTGGCGCCTGCTCTCGTGCCAGAAGGCATGGCTTCCCGCTGCGCGAGCAGTGGTCGCGCCGGGAATCAGACCGACCGCGTCGCCACCACCGGCGGCACTGCCGCCGCGCGCAGAGCCGGGCCCAGCACGGCGAGCTGACCCAGGCCCCACAGCGCCAGCGCACCCACCGGCAGGTAGGACAGCGGCAACCGCGGCAATTCGTAGTGCTGCATCAGCATCAGGTTCAACGCATAGGCGAGCAGCATGCCGAGCGCGATGCCGCCGGTGACGATGAGGAAATTCTCGGTCTGGAAGTAATGCAGGATGTCGGCGCGGGTGGCGCCCAGCGCGCGGCGCACGCCGATCTGCCGGCGCCGCTGCTGCACCCAGAAGCTGGCCAGGCCGACGATGCCCAGCGCGGTCACCAGCAGCAGCGCGGCGATCACGCCGACCAGGATGCCGGCCATCACGCGGTCCTGCCTAAAATAGTTCTCGCGCAGGTTGCCGATGGTCTGGCTTGCCTTGCTGTCGAGCACCGCATCGGGCGCGATGGTGGCCATCGCGGCCCGCGCGTCGCGCAGCACCCGCGGCAACTGGGCAGGGTCGGCGCGCAGCAGATAGACGGCCGCAAGCCGGGCGCCCGGTTGCGCGGGCACGTAGACCGACCATTCGATCGTGTTCGGGCCACCCTCGCCACCATAGGGACGCGCCAGGTGCGCCAGCACGCCGGCCACCCGGAAGTGGAATCTGCCGGTCCAGAATTCCTTGCCGAGCGGGTCGGCGCCTGGCCACAGGTGTTCGGCCAGCGCATGGGTCACCCACACGGCCGAGTCGTCCGGCACGAAGAAATCGACGGGCTGGTAATCGGCGGGCTGCGGCAGCCGGCCGGCGACTACCCGTACGCCAAGCGCCTCGAAGCTGCCCCGGCCACCGACATAGAAATCCACCACGCCGCCGAAGCGCTTGCCCTCCGGATCGGTGGTGATGCCAGCAGTACCGGCGTGATCGCCGAACGGCACCTGATTGATCGCACTCACCGACTGCACGCCGGGAAGCTTGGCAAGGCCGCTGAGCACGCGCGCGTTGAGGTCGACACCCCTCGCCGGGTCATAGCCGGTCAGCTTGATGGCAGCCAGGGCGTTCTCGTCGACGCCGCTGATCACCCGGGTCTGCTGCACGCGGTTGACGATCAGGAAGCAGGCATTGCAGAGCACCGCGCAAGCCAGCGCGATCTCCATTGCGATCAGGATGCTTGCCAGCCGATGGCGACGGAGGGCGGCAAGGATGGGCTGGATCTGCATGGTTTCATTGCTCCTTTCGAGGAGTGCGGCCATGGAAGGCCGCTCTAATGTTCTTTGCGCTCGCACGGCGCGCCAGGCTCGGACCATGCGGCGATGATGGGCCGCCAGGCACGCGCTAAAGCGTCTTCAGTTGCAGGCCGGGCGGCATGCGGCTGGCGCGCAGCGCCGGCAGCACGCCGGCCAGCAGGCTGGCGACAACGGCCAGTGCGAAGGTGGCCAGGAACATCGTCGTGTCCAGATGCACCAGGTCGGCGTACTCCACCGGCTGGCTGCGCACCAGCCACAGGCCGAACAAGGTCAGCAGCAGGCCACTCGCGCCGCCGAGCAGCCCGATCAGGCCAGCTTCGACCAGGCATTGCGCAAACACCGCGGCGCGGCTTGCGCCCAATGCGCGGCGCACACCGATCTCGCCCGCCCGGCGCAGGAACTTCGCCAGCAGAAGGCCCACCGTGTTGAACAGGCAGATCAGCAGGAAGGCGAGCGCCAGCCACGTCTGCAGGCGCACATCGCTGGGTACCACCTGGTTGAAGTCGAGCCAGCCCATCAGGCTGCGCAACTGCGTGTTGTCGGCATGCACGAAGCGCCCCAGCGCCTTCTGCTGGGCCGCGTAGTCGGCCACGAACCGGCGGTAGCCGGCGACCTTGGCCGCACTGTCCAGCTGCACCCACAGCGCCACCCATACGCAGGGCGAATTCTGCAGGTGCGCCGGATCGCCCGGCATGCTCCAGCAGGTGAACGGCTGGAAGCCCCCTGCGTTGATTTCCAGCGAACTCTGGAAGGGCACGAAGACATCCTCGGGCCGCTGGTAGAAGCCCGCCGTGTCGCCATTGGAGAAGCGCCCTCCCGCCACGTCGTAGAACTGCGGCGATGGCCGCCACGGCGCCAGCACGCCGACGATGCGCACATCCGAGTCCTTCAGTCGCAGCGTGCGCCCCACGCTGTCGGCGCCGTTGAACAGCTTGTCGTTGAGATCCGACGAGATTACCGCGACCCGTGCGCGGCTCCGGTCGTCCTCAGCAGTCCAGCCGCCGCCGTAGCGGAACGGCACGTCGAACATCGGGAAGAAATCGCTGGTCGTGGACAGCATCTGCGCCATCAGCGGCGGCAGGTTCAGGTGGGACGCGGTCAGCCGCAGCTGGCTGCTGGTCACCATCGCCTCGCGATCCGCACGATGGGCGCTCCACAGCTCCTGCGCGGAGCGGTAATCCATCATGTCGTAGGGCTGATGGTTGGGGGACGGGTCCGGATCAGGATCGACCTGCGGATAGAACAACGTGCCGCTGCGCCCCGGCAAAGGATCGCCCGAGAGCAGGTGCATCACCGTCAGCGTGGTCATGCTGGCGCCGATGCCCACGGCGATGGCGAGCACCATCAGCACGGTCAGCGCCTTGTTGCGCTTGAGGCTGCGCAGTGCGAGGTCGAGGTAGTAGCCGAACATTCCCAGGCTCCTTCAAGGGGAAATTTGTGCCGTGCCGGAACTCACACCGACCGCGTCGCCACCACCGGCGGCACCGCGGCGGCGCGCAGCGCCGGGCCGAGCACGGCGAGCTGGCCGAGCATCCACAACGCGACCGCGCTGGCCGGCAGGTAATACCAGGGCATGCGCGCGATCTCGTAGCGCTGCATCAGGTACAGGTTGATGCCGAAGGCCAGCACCATGCCCAGCACCACGCCGGCGGTGCCGAGCAGGAAGTTCTCGGTCTGGAAGTACTGCATGATATGGCCGCGAGTGGCGCCCACGGCGCGGCGGATGCCGATCTGCCTCCGGCGCTGCCCCACCCAGAAGCTGGTGAGGCCCACGATGCCGAATGCGGTCACCGCCAGCATCACCACGCAGACCAGCACCAGCATCCACGCCATGCTTCGGGTATTGGCGAAGTAGTCGCCACGCACGCCGGCATAGGTCGCGCCTTGCACTACCGCGCCGGGCTCCAGCTTGCCCAGCGTCTGTGTCGCCTCGCGCAAGACGCGCGCACGGTCCCGGGGTGCGCTGCGCAGCACGTAGTCGCCCATCACCGCATCAGGATGCAGCGGGAAGAACGCGCTGGAATGGCGGCCGCCCGGCCCGCTGAACCTCGGATCCTGCGCCAGCACGTCGGCGACCACGCCGACCACCGTCCAGCTCCTGTCGTTGGTGTATAGGTTCCTGCCCAGCGCGCTCTGTCCCGGCCACAGGCGCTGCGCATCGCTTTGCGTGATCAGCACGACGTGACCGGTGGAATTGAAGTCCTTGATACCGCTGTCCGCATACTCGTCGGCGTTGAAGAAGCGCCCTGCCAGCAGGCGCAGCCCCAGCGCCTGCTGGCCGCCGCTGCCGAGGAAGTAGATCGAAGTGTTAACCGTGGTCTTGCCGTCCGGCGTCGTGGTGAAGTCTGACAGCGCGGGGTTCTGATCCAGCGGCATGCTGGTCGCGGCGGCGGCCGCCGTCACGCCCGCAATGCCGCGCAGGGCCGAGAGGTCGCGCGGAATGTCGCTGGCGGCGAGCCTGGGATCGGTGCCGTTCACGGTGACCATCGAGATGCCCTGCTCGTCGATCGCGTTCGGCCAACGAATGTCGGCGATGCGCTGGCCGATCATGAACACCGCGTTGCACAGCACCGCGCAGGCGAGCGCGATCTCCAGCACGATCAGCGTGGCCGGTATGCGGTGCCTGCGCAGGCTGGCGAGTATCGGACGGATTTCCATGGTCGCTCCCCTCAAAGGGCTTTCAGTTGCGGAGCCGGCGCCACCGCGCAGGCGCGCCACGCGGGCAGCAGGCCCGCAACCAGGCTGGCCGCCAGCGCTACCACGAAGGTGAACAGGAACATCGCCAGGTCCAGATGCGCGAGGCTGGCGTATTGCGCCGGCTGGTGGCGGATGCCCCACAGCCCCAGCTCGGCGAAGACGAGGCCCAGCACGCCGCCGGCCACGCCTACGATGGCGGCCTCGACCATGAACTGGGCGAAGATCGCGCCGCGGCCAGCGCCCAGCGCACGGCGCACGCCGATCTCGCGCGAACGGCGCAGGCATTTCGCGAGCAGCAGGCCCACCGTGTTCACCACGCAGATCAGCAGGAAGCCGAACGCCAGCCCTGCCTGCAGGCGCGCATCGTCCGGCACCACGTGCTCGCCGCGCAGCCATGCCATCAGGCCAGACAAGGCCGTGCGCGATTTCTGGAAGCGCCCCAGCGCCACCTGCTGCCGTGCGTAGTCGGCGAGAAACAGCCGGTAGGCCGAGACCGCGGAGGCATCGGGCAGCTCCAGCCACACGCCCAGCCAGATCGCCGGGGAAGTCTCCAGGTGTTCCATGCTGGAACCCGAGCCGTAGGACATCATCATGCTCGGCCCGATGCCGTCGGCGCGCGCAGCCTGCAACGGCATGAACACGCCCTCGCCCTTGCCGTAATTGCGGCTGCCCAGGTGCAGCGCGTAGAAGCGCGGCTGCGGCGCCCAGGACTTGAGCACGCCGATGATGCGGAAGTCGCGGTCCTCGACGCGGATCATGCGGCCCACGCTGTTTGCGCCGCCATACAGCTTGTCGTTGAGGAAGCCGGAGATCACTGCGACCTGCACACGGCGGTCGTCGTCGGCCGCGCTCCAGCCAGCGCCGTACTGGAACGGCGCGTCGAACATCGGGAAGAAGTCCGCCGTCGTCATCACGCCGTCCGCATAGAACGGCTTGCCCTCCGTTGTCCTCGGCTTCACCTTGACCTGCGCCAGCGCCACTGCCGTCTGTCGCTGCGCCTTGCCCGCACGCAGCAGGTTCATCGCATCGACGTAGCTCATCAGCCACGGCAGCTTCGTACCGCTGCGCGAGAAGGGCCTGTTCTCCGGATAGGGATCCACCTGCGGGTAGAACAGCTGCGCGCTCTTCTGCGGCAGCGGATCGCCGGACAGCAGCCGCAACACGGTCAGCGTGGTGATCGTGGCACCGATGCCCAGCGCGAGCGCCAGCACCATCAGTGCCGTAAGCACTTTGTTGCGCTTCAGGCTGTGCAGGGCCAGATCGAGGTAGTAACCGAACATTGCACCTCTCCGTGATTGGACTCCCTCTCCCGCTTGTGAGAGAGGGGTCGGGGGAAAGGGTTGGGCCAGCACGCAACGCTGCGCTCCACCCGTATCCTCTCCCGCCTTGTCAGCCCCCTCTCCCGCAAGCGGGAGAGGGGAAGCCTCATACGCTTCTTGTCGCCACCACTGGAGGCACCGCCGCTGCACGCAGCGCCGGGCCGAGCACCGCCAGCTGGCCGATCAGCCACAGCGCGACGGCGCCGACGGGGAAGTAGAACGCCGGCAGCCGTGGCAGCTCGTAGTGCAGCATCAGGAACAGGTTGATGCCGTAGGCCAGCAGCATGCCCAGCGCGATGCCGAAGGTGGCCAGCAGGAAGTTCTCGGTCTGGAAGTAGCGCAGGATGTGTCCGCGGGTGGCGCCCAGCGCGCGGCGTACGCCGATGGTGCGCCGCCGCTGCGCCACCCAGAAGCTGGCCAGCCCCACGATGCCCAGCGCGGTGACGGTCAACAGCGCCACGATGACGCCGACCAGGATGCCGGCCATGGCGCGGTCGTTGGCGAAGAATTCGTGGCGTACGTCGTCGTAGGTGCGCTGCCGGGTGACCACGCGCAGCGGGTCGGCCTTCTTGAGCGCGGCGACCGCCGCCTTGAGCACCGCCGCGCGGTCCTGCGGGCGGGTGCGCAGTATGTAGCTCTGGTCCTTGCCGGCCCCCATCAGCAGCGGCAGGATCATCGTGTACTGCGCGGTGGCATCGTCGTGGGCGTTGGCGCGGGCCAGCCCGGCCAGCACGCCGACCACGCGCAGGCTCACGGTATCGGTCAGGTAGAAGCTCTTGCCCAGCGGGTTCTGCCCTGGCCACAGCCGCTGTGCCAAGGCCTGGGTCACCACCGCGACCGCCGGAAGGCCCTTGGTGTCACCGGTCGCCAGCGCCTTGATCGCGATGTCGGCATCGATGTATTCCTCGGGCTTGAGGTTACGTCCGGCCACCAGCCTGGCCCCGAAGGTCTGCGGCAGGTCCCTGCCGAAATAGGTGCCCGCGCTCAATATGGGCTGGCGCTGCGTGGGGTCCAGCTTGACGCTTGCGTTCGACGAGGACCCGCCCAGCGGCAGCTGGTTGGTCATCGCTACCGCCTGCACGCCGGGGATCTGCCGCAGCACGGCCAGATCCTCCTTCGCCCGGGCGTAGATGTCGGGCGAAGGAGCGATGTCGGCCACCTGGACCTGCACCAGCGCGTGCTCGTCGATGCCGGAGGACATACGCATGTGCTGCAGCCGGTGGCCGATCATGAAAACGGCGTTGCAGACGATGGCGCAGGTCAGCGCGATCTCCAGGATCAGCAGCCACGAGGTGATCTTGTGCCGGCGCAGGGTGGAGAGAATCGGCAGGATGTCCATGTCAGTTGCTCTTCAGCTGCAGCGCGGGAGGAATCTGGCAGGCCCGCCAGGCGGGCAGCAGGCCGGCCAGCAGGCTGGCGGCCAGCGCGAGCAGGAACGTAGTCAGCAGCATCGGCACGTCCAGGTGCGCAAGCGCGGCGTAGTTCGAAGGCGTGTGCCGGACCAGCCACAGGCCCAGCAGGGCCAGCAGCAGCCCGCCCAGTCCACCGACCACGCCCACCACGCCCGACTCGACCAGCAGCTGCGCGAACAACGACCGCCTGGATGCGCCCAGCGCGCGCCGCACGCCCAGCTCGCCGGCCCGGCGCATGAACTTGGCCAGCATCAGGCCCACCGTGTTGACCAGGCACACCAGCAGGAAGCCCAGGGCCAGGCCGGTCTGCAGGCGCACGTCGTCCGGCACCACCCGTTCGTAGGCCAGCCAGTCCATGAGCCCGCGCAGGCGCACGTTCGGCTCCTTCACGAAGCGGCCCAGCGCCTTCTGCTGCTGCGAGTAATGGACCAGGAACTCCTTGTAGGCGCCCACCCGGGCCGGCGAGTCCAACTGCACCCAGAACTGCATCCATACGCAGTCCGCCGATGGATAAATGCTGCCCGCGCCGCCGGTGCCGTTGCCCCAGCAGTCGGTGGACCCGTCGTGCTGCATGTGCAGATCCAGCGCCGTCAGCAGCGGAACGAAGACCTGCTCGGCGTAGGCGTAGGAGCCGGTGTTGAGGTCGTAGAAATGCGGATCCGGGTGCCAGTCCTCGAGCACGCCGGCAATGCGCAAGGCAGCGCCACCCACGCGCAGGGTGCGGCCGATGCTGTTGGCGCCGCCGAAAAGCCGGTCGTTGAGCTCGCTGCTGA
>NZ_JABFWW010000230.1 GCF_013362045.1 Frateuria sp.
CATGGCGCCATTGCGCCGGCGCCGGTGCGCGCAGGTCCGGCAGCGGCGCGCTGGCGCAGCCGGCCAGGGCGGTCCACAGCACGGCGAGCGCGAGCCCTCGCGGGCTGAGGCCATGCCGTGACAGGTTGCAGGAAGAGGAAGCTGGGGGCATGCGGCAGTGTAGGCAGGGCGTGGCGGATCAGACTACCGCGGCGGGAGGGAAGTGTACGTCCACGCTGAGGCCGTGCTGCGGTGCGCGTCGATAAAAAACCCGCGCGCCATGCCGCTCGGCGATGCGCTGGACGATCGCCAGACCCAGCCCGGTGCCCGTCTCGGCGTTGCCGGGCACGCGGAAAAAACGCTCGCCCAGGCGCGAGAGCCATTCCTCCGGCACGCCCGGGCCGTCGTCCTCCACGCGCAGTTGCACGCCGCCGCCGGGCAGGGGTGCGAGGCCTACCGTGACGTTGCTGCCACGGCCGGCATAGCGCAGGGCGTTGTCCACCAGGTTGTCGAGCATCTCCTGCAGGCTGGCCGCGTCGCCCCTCACCGGCAGCGGACCCTCCACGCCCTGGTAACCCAGGTCGATCTGTGCGGCCAGCGCCTCGGGCACCCGCAGGCTCACGGCTTGGGGCACCAGGCGGGCCAGGTCCACCGGCACGTGCTCCGCCGGCGCAGCCAGCGGGGACTGCGCGCGCGTCAGCGCGAGCAGCTGCGCCGAAGTGCGCGCCGTGCGCAGGGTGAGCTGGCGCATGTGGGTGAGCGCATCGCGCAGGTTCTGTGGGCTGTCGTCGGCCAGCGCGCGCTCCACGTGCAGGCTCAAGCCCGCCAACGGCGTGCGCAGCTGGTGGGCGGCGTCGGCGATGAAGCGTTCCTGCAGCGCCAGCGCGTCGCGCAGGCGGGCGAACAGCGCATCGATGGTGCGCGTGAGCGGCAGGATCTCCTGCGGCACGTCGGCCTCGCCGATCGGCGTGATCTCCTGTTCGCGGGCGGCCAGCCGCGCGGTCAGCGGCTGCAGCATGCGCAGGCCGTAGTTCACGCCGAACCACACCAGCGAGAGCACGCCCAGCAGCAACAGCGTCTGCAGCGGCACCGCCATCAGCAGGATTTCGCGCGCGCGGCGATGGCGATCGCTCAGCGTTTCGGCGACGCTGACCGTCAGCATATCGGTGGGATCGGAGTCCGGACGGATGCTGACGGTGGCGACGCGCAAGGTGTGCGAACCCAGCGTGGATTTGTAGAGCGCCGGCGGGCTGTCCGCCGGCGGCGCGGCGATCTGGCGAAACTGCGCATTGTCGGCCAGCAGGCCGCGGCGCCGGCTGACCACACTGAAATAGTTGGGCCCGTCCGGGTCGTATTCGAGCAGGAACCGGGCCTGCGGCAGCAGCCGGCCCTCGACCGGATCGTTGCGCAACATCTGCGAGAGCGAGAGAGCATCGTCGCTCAGGTCGCGGTCGTGCACGCGGTTGGAATAGGCCAGCGCAACGCCATAGGTGAGCAGGGCGTCGAGCACCAGCAGCAGGCCCACCGGGATCAGCAGGAACGCCAGCAGGCGCCGGCGCAGGCTCGGCTGCGCCCAGCGCTTGGGGGGCACGGTCGGCTCAGCCAACGTCCTGGCCCTCTTCGAGCATGTAGCCCAGCCCGCGGATCGTACGCACGCCGGTGCCGCAGCCGCGCAGCTTGCGGCGCAGGCGGTGCACGGCGATGTCCAGGCCGTTGTCGGTGAGCTCCTGGTCCCAGCTGCACAGCGACTCGACCAGTTGCGCGCGGCTGGTCAGCCGCCCGACCCGCGTGGCCAGCGCGGCGAGCACGCCGAACTCGCGGGCGGTCAGCTCCAGCGGCGCCTCGTCGATCCAGGCGCGGCGGCCGGGCAGGTCCACCCGAAGGTGGCCGAGCTTCAGTTCCGGCGTGCCCTTGCTGGTCACGCGGCGCAGCAGCGCACGCACGCGCGCCTTGAATTCGTCCAGCGCGAATGGCTTGACCAGGTAGTCGTCCGCGCCGAGGTCGAGCACGCGCACGCGTTCGCGCAGGCCTTCGCGCGCGGTGATCACCAGCACCGGGATTTCGCCGCCGCGCTTGCGCAGCCGGTGCAGCACCTCGCTGCCGTCCAGCTTGGGCAGGCCCAGGTCCAGCACCAGCAGGTCGTAGGGCGTGTCATGCAGGGCCGCGTCGGCCCGGGCGCCGTCGTCGACCACGTCGACGGCGTGTCCGCCGTTGCGCAGCGCCGCCGCGACACCGGCGGCGATCGCCGCATCGTCTTCTGCAATCAGAACGCGCATGCCTGGTCCTGGAGCGGTTGACCCATCGTGACCGGATTGTCCAGAGCCCGTCTTTCAGGATGGTTCCCAACCCTGCCGCTCGCGCCGGCGCACCGGGAAGTGCCGCCGTCGGGGGAAGTGTGTCAGAAGAACGCCGGTGCGTGGCGGGGAGGGCTCACTCGCACGGGGTCTACTGCGGCGCATGCTCCGCCGCAACCCTTAGCCGTGCCTTACGCGAC
>NZ_JABFWW010000254.1 GCF_013362045.1 Frateuria sp.
ACCCCGCGCCATCGCCAGGCGGCCGCGCTCGCATTGCGGCACCTTGCGCGCCGCGACACGTCCGCGGCCGACGCCGGCTGGCAGCGCCTGCGGCCGCGCTTCGGATTCACCCCGTCGCAGCGCGACGCGGTGCTGTACGCACTGGCGCTCTACCACGCCACCGACTTCGACGAGCACGCACTCGAGCGCCTGGCCGCCCTGCCCGCCGCCGCGCAGACCGACGCCAGCCGCGAATGGCGCGCCCGCGTGGCGCTGGCCCGGCAGGACTGGAGCGCCGTGCTGAGCGCCATCGATGCGATGCCCGAGCGCCAGCAGGACCAGGACGAGTGGCGCTATTTCCGTGCCCGCGCATGGGCGGCGACCGGCCGTGGCGCCGAAGCCGACGCGCTGTACGCCAAGCTTGCCCGCGAGCCCACCTACTACGGCTTCCTTGCCGCCGACCGCACGCAGGGCGACTACGCCATCTGCCCGCTCGACCCGCCCGACGACGCCCAGCGCGGGCAGGCGCTGCAGGCCGACGCAGGCCTGCAGCGTGCCTTCGAACTGTATGCCGTCGGCCTGCCCCGGCTGGCGCGGCGCGAGTGGTCGCGCGCGCTGGATGGCGCCGACGCATCCACCTTGCGCGCCGCCGCGCAGCTGGCCTACGCGCAGGGCTGGTACGACCGTGCCGTGTTCACCTTCTCCAGCGGAGATGCCTTGCGCTACTACGACGAGCGCTTCCCGCTGGCCAGCCAGGACGGCGTGGTGCCGCAGGCACAGCAGGCCGGCATCGACCCATCCTGGGCCTACGCCATCGCCCGCGCCGAAAGCGCATGGGTGAGCGATGCACGCTCGGGCGCCGACGCGCGCGGCCTGATGCAGCTGGTCCCCGCCACCGCGGCGCTGGTGGCCAAGCAGTACGGGCTTGCCTGGGGCGGCGGCGATACGCTGTACAACCCGGTAGTGAACATCGTGCTCGGCACCCGCTATCTGGCGCAGATGGCCGCGCGCTTCGGCGGCGCGCCGTGGCTGGCCAGCGCCGCCTACAACGCCGGCCCGAACAAGGTCGACCAGTGGCTGGACCAGCGCGGCACGCTGCCGCCGGACCTGTTCGTGGCGACCATTCCCTACCGCGAGACCCGCGACTACGTGGCGCGCGTGATGGCCTTCGCGGTGATTTACGACTGGCGCCTGTCCGGCAAGGCCCTGCCGCTGGCCTCGCGGATGCCGCCGGTCGGCCAGACGTATAGCCTTCCGGACGTCCATACGCCACGCAAGGACGTGACCTGCCCCGCCACGCCTGCGCCCGCCGCGGCGTCCAGCGTGGTGGCCGGCATGGACACGGCGCGCTGACATGCGCACCTATCTGGTCGGCGGTGCGGTGCGCGACCGGCTGCTGGGGCGGGCCGTGACGGACCATGACCACGTCGTGGTCGGCGCCACGCCCGACGACATGCTGGCGCAGGGCTTCAGGCCGGTGGGCAAGGACTTCCCGGTATTCCTGCACCCGGACAGTGCCGAGGAGTACGCACTGGCGCGCACCGAGCGCAAGACCGGCCACGGCTACCACGGCTTCGCCTTCCACGCCGACCCGGGTGTGACGTTGGAGGAGGACCTCGCGCGCCGCGACCTCACCATCAACGCGATCGCGCAGGACGAACGCGGCGCCCTGGTCGATCCGTTCCACGGCCAGCGCGACATCGAGCAGCGCGTGCTGCGGCACGTCTCGCCCGCGTTCGTGGAGGACCCGGTGCGCCTGCTGCGCGTGGCGCGCTTCGCCGCGCGCTTTGCGCCGTTGGGTTTCCACGTCGCCGAACAGACCATGGCGCTGATGCGCACCATGGTCGCCAACGGCGAGGTCGACCACCTGGTGCCCGAGCGCGTATGGGCCGAGACGCGCCGTGCGCTGGGCGAGGCGCAGCCGTCGGCGTTCCTGCGCGTGCTGCGCGACGCGGGCGCGCTGGCCGTGCTGTTCCCCGAGGTCGATGCGCTCTACGGCGTACCGCAGCGTGCCGAATACCACCCGGAAATCGACACCGGCACGCATCTGGAGCTGGTGCTGGACATGGCTGCGCGGCTGGCGCCCGGCGACGACCTGGTCGGCTTCTGCGCGCTCTGCCACGACCTGGGCAAGGCGTGCACGCCGGCCGAGGTGCTGCCGAGCCACATCGGGCACGAGCACGCCGGCGTGGCGCCGCTGCGCGCGCTGGCCGCGCGCCTGAAGGTTCCGGCCGAACACGCGGCGCTGGCCGAACTGGTCTGCCGCGAGCACCTCAACGCGCACCGTGCGCTCGAGCTCAAGCCCGCCACCGTGCTGCGGCTGCTGACGACGCTGGATGCGCTGCGCCGCCCCCGGCGCCTGGACACCTTCCTTGCCGTCTGCGAGGCGGACAAGCGCGGCCGCCTCGGCCGCAGCGAGGCGGCCTATCCGCAAGCCGCCTTCCTGCGCGCGGCGCGGGATGCCGCGGCGCGCGTGG
>NZ_JABFWW010000195.1 GCF_013362045.1 Frateuria sp.
GGCCGCCGAAGAAGGCGATGCGCCGGTGACCCTGGGCGATGAGGTGCGCGGTGGCCTCGCGCGCGCCCTGCTGGTTGTCCAGCAGCAACGTGTCCCAGTGCGCATACTCCGGCTGCTCGCCCGCCGGTTCGCGGTTGAACAAGAGCAGCGGCGTGCGTGCGCCCAAAGCGGCAAGCACCTGGCGCGCGTCGCTGCCTTCGGCGGGCGACAGGATGATGCCGCCGGGCCCGTGCTCGATCATCGAGCCGAGCACCGCCTGCTCGCGCCTGGGCGATTCGCTGGAGGAACCCAGCAGCGTGACCATGCCGGCCTCGCCCACCACTTCGTCCACGCCGGCGGCGAATTCGGCGAAGAACGGGTTGGCCAGCTCGTTGATCACCAGCGCGATCGAGGAGGAGGTGCGCCGGCGCAGGTTGGCGGCGGCACGGTTGAAGACGTAGCCTTGCCTGCGCAGCTCCGCCTCGACGCGGGCGCGGGTGTCCTTGTTGACCAGCGGGCTGCCGCGCAGCACCAGCGACACGGTCGCGCGCGAGACGCCGCAGCCGGCGGCGATGTCGCGCACCGTGACCTTGCGGCCGAGCGGGGGGTTGCTGTCCATCAGGCACCGGAAGAAGGGTTTGGAACGATCCAAATCTAACGGATCGGGATCAAGGTGCAAGCTGCGCTGCGGCGTGGGAGGGTGGTTCGCCTGCGGGCCGACCCGGCCGCAAGCTCAGGGCCCTTCGCGCAGCGCAGCATGCGTATCTCCGCAAGCATTGCTAGCGTGTGGTTTGGAACGATCCAAATTGGAGACCGCGATGCGTCCATGCCTGTCCTCCCTGGCCTTCGCACTGGCCCTGCTGCCCGGCTTCGCCCTTGCCGCCAGCGGCCATGCGGCCGATGTCGACCCGCGCACCGGCACCGGCGGCGACGGCCACACCTTTCCTGGCGCTACCGTTCCCTTCGGCATGATCCAGTTGTCGCCCGACACCGCGATGCCGGACTTCAAGCACGCCTACAAGTGGGCCGCCGGCTACCAATACGGCGACACCAGCATCCTGGGCTTCTCGCACACGCATTTCTCCGGCTCCGGCCATTCGGACCTGGGCGACGTGCTGGTGATGCCGATCGCCGGCGAGGTGAAGCTCGAACCGGGCGACCCGGCCAGGCCGGGCAGCGGCTACCGCTCGCGCTTCGACCACGCCAGCGAAGTGGAGCAGGCCGGCTATTACGCCGTGACCCTGGCCGATTACGGCATCCGCGCCGAGCTGACCGCCGGCCGGCGCATCGGCTGGCATCGCTACACCTTCCCTAAGGACAAACCCGCGCACCTGCTGCTGGACCTGCGCCCGAGCATCTACGACTACCCCGGCAAGGTGCTGTGGTCGAAGCTGCAGGTGGCCGCCGATGGCACCGTCAGCGGCTGCCGCACCACGCGCGGCTGGGCGCCGGGGCGCGAGCTTTGCTTCGCCCTGCGCTTCAACCAGCCGATGGTCTCGCGCACGCTGTACGACCGCGAGAGCGACATCACCTACAAGGGCTTCAAGGGGCCGGGCAACCAGCCGCTCGACCACGACGCGCAGAACGGCCGCGCGCTGGTGGGCGTGTTCGACTTCGGGATGCTCAGGCAACCGCTGGAAGTGAAGGTGGCGATCTCGCCGGTGAGCGCCGCCAATGCCGTGGCCAACCTCGACACCGACGGCAAAGGCTGGGACTTCGACGCCCGCCGCGCGCAGGCCAAAGCCGCGTGGGACAAGGCGCTGGCGGTGCTCGACGTCGATGCGCCATCGGCCGTGCGCACCCAGTTCTACACCGCGCTGTACCACGCGATGCTCTCGCCCACGCTGAGCATGGACGCCAACGGCCAGTACCGCGGTCCCGACCACGCCGTGCACCAGGCGCAGGGCTTCGATTTCTACTCGACCTGGTCGCTGTGGGACGTCTACCGCGCGCAGCAGCCGCTGATGGTGCTGCTGCGGCCGGACCTTTCCACCGACTTCGTGCGCTCGCTGGTGGCCGCGCGCGAGGCCAGCCCCTTCGGCATCCTGCCGGTGTGGGCATACCAGGGCCTGGAGACCTGGTGCATGATCGGCTACCACGCCGTGCCGGTGATCGCCGACGCCTACGTCAAGGGCGTGCGCGGCTTCGATGCCGGCAAGGCGCTGGACGCGATGGTCGCCAGCGCCACCTACGGTCCCTACGGCGACCTCGCCGACTACATGAAGCTGGGCTACGTGCCGATCGACAAGGAGCCGGAGGCGGCCTCCAAGACGCTGGAATACGCCTACGACGACTGGTCGCTGGCGCAGATGGCCAAGGCGATGGGTCGCAAGGACGTCGCCGCCACGTTCCAGAAGCGTGCCGGCAACTGGCGCAACGCCTGGGATCCGAAGACCGGCTTCATGCGCGCGCGCAAGAGCGACGGCGCCTTCCGCGAACCGTTCGACCCGGCCGCCGCCGGCTACGGCAGCGACTACACCGAAGGCAACGCCTACCAGTATTCCTGGTACGTGCCGCAGGACGTGCCAGGCCTGATCCAGGCGGCCGGGGGCGATGCCACCTTCATCCGGCGCCTGGACGAGGTGTTCGACGCGAAGATCGACCCGGCGCATTTCAAGAACGTCGAGGACATCACCGGCCTGATCGGCTGGTACGCCCACGGCAACGAGCCCAGCCATCACCTGGCCTATCTCTATGACTACGCCGGCGCGCCGTGGAAGACGCAGGCGCGGCTCAAGCAGATCATGGACAGCCAGTACGCCGGGCGCCCGGACGGCCTGGCCGGCAACGACGACCTGGGCCAGATGTCGGCCTGGTACGTGTTCACCGCCCTGGGTTTCTACCCGGTGACGCCGGCCAGCGACGTCTACGCGCTCGGTCGGCCCTTCGTCGCGCGCGCCACGCTGCACCTGGCCGGCGGCAAGGACTTCACCGTCAGCGCCTCGCCGCTGGACGACGCCCACCCTTACGTCGGCGAGGTCACCCTGAACGGCAAACCGCTGGCCCAGCCGTTCCTGCACCACGCACAGATCCTCGCCGGCGGCGAACTGCATTTCCGCATGCAGGCGCAGCCCGCGCGATAGGGCGCTTTCCAGCCAAAGGCCTCCCCCCTTCTCCCCGGTCTCCTCCGGCGGAACCGGGAAGAGGACGCATCTGGCTCGCGACCATGCGCCCCTCTCCCCCGAGCTTGCTGGGGGGAGGGGTCTTTGCGCTTTACTCTTCGCCCTCCTCGGTGCCGGCCGAAGGCCTCGTCGGTGGAGAAGTAGCGCCCGCCATCACCCGCCCCTAACGCGGTGTACGCTTTCATCACACGTTTACCGGCCAGAGCGGTAGCGGCACGCCGAGCTCCGCCTGGCCGTCGAGCCAGTGAGGGAACCTTCACCGCATGCCCAGCCGCCATCGCGTCCTGCTGCCCGAGCTCCGCCGCGGTCTGTACCGCTGGCGCGTGCCGCGGTGGCGTATGGCCGGGCTGCTTTGCGCGGTGCTGGTCATCGTGCTGCTGCCTTACCTGGCCACGCGCACCAGCCACACGGATGCGATGGAGGCCGGCGACCTGGTGACGCACTCCTCGGAGGTGAAGTCGCTCACCTACCGCATCGCCTACGTCACCCGCAGCAGCGAGGCGGCGGCCTATCGCCTGCTCGAAGGCGACAAGGAGCCCTCGCTGGCCGACAGCGCCCGCCAGGCCGGCAACGACGTGCCCGCGCTGCTCGGCCAGCTGAGCGAAATGACCCGCGACAACGCCACGCAGCAGGCGGCGATCGGCGCGCTGGGCAACGTGGTGAACGGCCGGCTGGCGTTGCTGGAGCAGGCGCTCGCGCGCATCCAGCACGGCGACCATGCCGGCGCTGCCGCGGCGCTGCACGATGCCGGGACGCTGTTCCGCATGGACCAGCAGATCGAAACCGTGGTGCGCAACGAGGGCAGCCTGCTGATGGAGCGCCGTGCGCATGCCCGGCGCAGCGCCTTCCAGAGCGCGCTGGTGCTGACCATCACTTCCGTCGCCCAGATTCTTTTGCTGTCCATCATCGTGTTCGTGTCCGAGCGCCAGATCGCCCGCCGCATGCGCGCAGAAACGCGCGAGAGCCAGGCCGTGCACCGTTCGCAGATGATCGTGCAGGCGGTGCGCGAGCCGATCGCGCTGCTCAACGCGCAGCTGCGCACGCTGCTGGTCAACACCGCCTTCAGCGAGCTGTACGGCCTGCCGCAGGATGAGCAGCGCGAACAGCGCGCGCTGCAGGAAGTGGGCGAGGGCGCCTGGACCGACGGTGCGCTGCTGCAGCGCCTGCACGACGTGCTGCTGCACGACCGCGAACTGTGGGACTACGAGGTGGTGCAGCGCACCGTCGGCGGCATCGACCGCCACGTGATGGTCAACGCGCGCCGCCTGCAGCAGCACGAGGGCGACGAGCCGGTGCTGCTGCTGACCGTCAGCGACGTCACCGCGCGCGCGCTGGTCGAGCAACAGGTGAAAGAGCTCAACCGCCAGCTGGAAGGCAAGGTCGAGCAGATCTCCGACGTCAACCGCGAGCTGGAAGCCTTCAGCTATTCGGTGTCGCACGACCTGCGCGCGCCGCTGCGCCACATCGCCGGATTCACCGGCAAGCTCAAGCGCCACCTCGAGGAGCACCTGGACGGCACCGCCGCGCACTATCTCGACGTGATCGCCACCTCGTCCACGCGCATGGCCCAGCTGATCGACGACCTGCTGGTGTTCTCGCGGCTGGGGCGCGGCGCGCTGCGGCTGCAGGGGGTGGACATGCAGTCGCTGGTCGACGAGGCCCGCGCGCTGGCCGAGTCCGAGGCGGGCGAGCGGAAGATCGAATGGACCGTCGGCGCCTTGCCGATCGTGATCGGCGACGAGAACATGCTGCGCACCGTGTGGCAGAACCTGATCGGCAACGCGGTCAAGTACACCGGCCGGCGCGAGGTGGCGCAGATCGCCATAGGCGTGGAGCGCGACCGTGACGGCGAATACGTCTTCACGGTGGCCGACAACGGCGCCGGGTTCAATATGGAGTACGCCGGCAAGCTGTTCGGGGTGTTCCAGCGCTTGCACCGTGCCTCCGAGTTTCCGGGCAACGGCATCGGCTTGGCCAACGTGCGCCGCATCGTCGCGCGCCATGGCGGGCGGGTCTGGGCCGAGGCCGAGCCGGAGCGCGGCGCCAGCTTCCATTTTTCGCTGCCGGCCACCGAGCTGGCCGAGGCGCGCACCACGAGACGTCTGTCATGAACAACCGACACCTGGGACCCGTACTGCTGGTGGAGGACAGCCTGGCCGACGCCGAGATGGCCATGGACGCCCTGCGCGAAGCCAACCTCGCCAACCCGGTGGTGCACGTGGAGGACGGCGTCGACTGCCTGGACTACCTGCATTGCCGCGGCGCCTGGCTGCAACGCGAAGCGGTCGATCCGTCGGTGATCCTGCTGGACATCAAGATGCCGCGCATGAACGGGCTGGAGGTGCTCACCCGGCTGCGCGAGGACGAGCGCCTGCGGCTGATCCCGGTGGTGATCCTGTCCTCCTCGCGTGAGGAGAGCGACCTGGCGCGCAGCTGGGACCTGGGCGTGAACGCCTACGTGATCAAGCCGGTGGACGTGGACCAGTTCTTTGAGGCGGTGCGCACGCTCGGACGGTTCTGGGCGGTGCTCAACCAGTTGCCGGAACACGAGTGACGACGGCGCTGGACGACGGAACGAGCAAGGAGGAGCGTTAACCGCATGCCCAACCCGAACACGCGCACGCTGCCCACCATCCGCATCCTGCAGGTCGAGGACGACCCGATCGATGCCGAGCTGATCCAGGCCGAACTGGATGCCGACGGCATCGACTACCAGGTGCGCCTGGTCGACGACGAGGCCAGCTACGTCGCCTGCCTGGGCGAGTTCGAGCCGCACATCGTGCTGTCGGACCTCAGCCTGCCAGGGTTTTCCGGCCAGCGCGCGCTGGACCTGCTGCGCCGCCACGACGAGGACCTGCCGTTCATCTATGTTTCGGCCACGCTGGGCGAGGAGGCGGCGGTCGAAGCCCTGCGCAACGGCGCCACCGACTACATCCTCAAGCAGAACCCGGCACGCCTGGCCACCGCCGTGCGCCGCGCACTGGCCGAGGCCGAGGCGCTGCGCGCCAAGCGCCGCGCCGAGGCGGAACTGATCCGCGCGCAGCGCTTCGAGAGCCTGGCGATGCTCGCCGGCGGCCTGAGCCACGACCTGCGCAACCTGCTGCAACCGCTGCTGCTGGCCGGCGACAGCCTGCAGGACTACCAGGACGATCCGCGCCTGGCGCGCCTGGGCGCGCTGGTGCGCGACTGCGGGCGCCGCGGGCTGCAGATGGTGCAGTCGATGCTCTCCTTCGCCCGCGGCGCCCGCCGCGCCGACCAGGTGCGCGTGGGCGCGCTGATGGATGCGCTGGGCCTGCTGCTGCGCGGCAGCGTGCCCAAGGAGGTACGCATGGAACTGGAAGTGAGCGACCGCGAGCTCACCTTCGAGGGCAACCACACCGAGCTGCAGCAGGCGCTGCTCAACCTGTGCCTCAATGCGATCCAGGCCATGACCGCGGGCGGCGAACTGCGCGTGTCCGCCGCCGAGTGCGAACTGAGGGAGGACGCCTTCCTGGCCGGCGAGCTGCCCCGCCCCGGGCGCTACCTGCGCCTGACCGTGGCCGACACCGGCCCGGGCATGCCGCCGGAGGTGCGCGCGCACCTGTTCGAGCCATTCTTCACCACCAAGGAGAGCGGCACCGGGCTGGGCCTGCTCTCCTGCCAGCGCATCGTCGCCAGTCACGGCGGTGTGATGCGGCTGGACAGCGAGCCAGGCAAGGGCACCGCCTTCCATCTCTACATCCCGCTGGAGGAGCCTGCGGTCGAGCAGGTCGCGCAGGAAGAGGCGGAGGGCGAGAACCTGCTCGGCGAGGCCGAACGCGTGCTGGTGGTGGTGGAGGAGGCCGGCCCGCTATCGCTGCTGGTCGACATCCTGGACGGTTACGGCTACCAGCCGCACGCCAGCCAGAGCGGCACCGCCGCCCTGCAGTGGATCGAGGCCCATGGCGTGCCCGACCTGGTATTGATGGACGCCGACATGAACCTGTTCACCGGCGTGCGCACGCTCGCCGCGCTGATCGAGCATGGCTACCGCCGCGCCGTGCTGCTGCTGGCGCGGCCAGAGGCGCCGCCCGACCTTGAGGAACTGCCCGCGCTGGAGCAGCTCTATCTAATCGACAAGCCGATCAACACCCAGCAGCTGCTGCGGACCATGCGCCAGGCACTGGATGGGCAGGAGGCGGGCACGGGCGAATAAGCTTCAGCTCCCTCCCCCCGGCGCAGCCGGGGGGAGGGTTGGGGAGAGGGGGAGGCCTTGCTTTGAGGGAGGCTGGTGTACCGGCTGGGAGCACCTTCCTCGCGAGCCCCGGCCACTCACCCAGGCCATCTCCCCGCAAGGAGAGGGGAGCAAAGCCTCAGTCGATGCCGAGCTTCTTCAGCTTGTAGCGGAGCGCGCGGAAGGTGATGCCGAGCTTCTTGGCCGCCGCCGTCTTGTTGTAGCGCGACTCCTCCAGCGCCTTGATGATCGCCGTGCGCTCGAGGTTGCTGATGTAGTCGTCCAGCGGCATGCCGCTGCCCGGGCCGGCGTGCGGCACCGGCGGTTGCGCGGCCACGGGGGCGCCGGGTTGCGGCGCGTGCGTGGCGGCATGCGCGGCATTGACCGGCTCGGGCTGGCGCAGCGGGCGCAGCGGCAGCATCAGGTCGGATGCCTCGATGGTGTCGCCCTCGCACATCGCCATGGCGCGCTCGAGGATGTTCTCCAGTTCGCGCACGTTGCCGGGAAAGTCGTACTCCTCCAGCGCCTGCTGCGCATCCGGCCGCAGCTTGCCGGGCGTGCCGCCGCTCTTGGCGGCGAGCGAGCGCAGGATGAAGGCGGCCAGCTGCGGCACGTCGCCGCTGCGCTCGCGCAGCGGGGGTACGCGCAGCTCGATCACGTTGATGCGGTAGAACAGGTCCTGGCGGAACTGCCCCTGCTCGACCAGCCGCGCCAGGTCCTTGTGCGTGGCCGAGAGGATGCGCACGTCCACCGGCACTTCCTCGCGCGCGCCGATCGGGCGGACGGCCTTTTCCTGGATCGCGCGCAGCAGCTTGACCTGCATGTGCAGCGGCAGCTCGGCCACCTCGTCCAGGAACAGGGTGCCGCCGTGCGCGGCCTGGAACAGGCCCTCCTTGTCGGCGCCGGCGCCGGTGAAGCTGCCCTTCTTGTGGCCGAAGAACTCGCTCTCCATCAGCTCGGACGGGATCGCGCCGCAGTTGACCGGCACGAACGGCCCGCTCGCGCGCGGGCCCTGCTCGTGGATCAGCCGCGCGACCAGTTCCTTGCCCACGCCCGACTCGCCGGCGATGTACACCGGCGCCTGGTTGCGCGCGAGCTTGCCGATGGTGGCGCGCACCTGCTGCATGGCCGGCGAATCGCCGACCAGCCGGCCGGCCGCGCCGGTAGCCGCACCCGCGCCGCCGCCGCTCCTGCGCTCCTCGGCCAGTTGCAGCGCGGTGCGCACCAGTCGGCGCAGCATCTGGATGTCCACCGGCTTGGAGACGAAGTCGAAGGCGCCCGCCTTGAGCGCGTTCACCGCCGCGTCGACGTTGCCGTAGGCGGTGATCATCGCCACCGGCATGTCCGGATGGGTGGCGGCGATCAGCTCGATCACCTCGTGGCCGGTGCCGTCGGGCAGGCGCATGTCGGTGAAGCACAGGTCGTAGCTGCGTTCGGCCAGCGCGCGGCGGGCCTCCGCCACGGTGCCCACCGCGTCCACCTTGAGGTCCATCCGGCCCAGCGTGATGGTGAGCAGCTCGCGGATGTCGCGTTCGTCGTCGATGACCAGGACGGTCTGTGCGGACATGGTTCTCTTCGTCAGGCGGCAACAGCCGAAGGGTATAGCAGTTTGGCCGCGATGTGCTCTGCTGGTCGGCAAGAAAGCCGCGCTGGCGGGCCTTGCGCCGTGGCGGCTTCTTCACGTTCGGGGGAGGCATTGTGCGCTGGGCGAGCGTGGACTGGCGCGCGGGCGGGCCTTCCTCCCGTACCTTTGGATGCTCATGCTCCTTTTCCCTTCCGGTACCTCTGCTTCCCTCCCCTCCAGGTTGGGGTGAGGGTGCTCGTGGGATGGTTTGTTGTGCGCTTCGCTTTTTTCCGTAGCGTTTCCGCGACCGGGCTCGCCTGCGGCGGGCTTTCGATCGCCTGCCGGCGCTCGAGTCACTTCTCTTTGCGGGCCCAAAGAGAAGTAA
>NZ_JABFWW010000304.1 GCF_013362045.1 Frateuria sp.
CCCGCGCTGGTGGCGCGGCTGGACCTGATCCGCGCGGCGCGCCGCACGATCGACGTGCAGACCTACATCTGGGACCAGGACGACGCTGGCCAGCTGGTGCTGGACGAGCTGGTGCAGGCGGCGCGGCGCGGCGTGCGGGTGCGCATCCTGGCCGACCAGCTTTCGTCCTTCGGCGACCTCGCCCTGCTCGACCGGCTCGCCCGCGTCAGCCCGAACCTGCAGGTGCGCCTGTACAACCCGACCTTCCGCGAAGCGCTCACCTCGCCGGCCCAATGGGTCGCCGGCATCGCCTGCTGCTTTCTGAAGATCAACCAGCGCATGCACAACAAGGTGCTGGTGGTGGACGACACCGTCGGCATCACCGGCGGGCGCAACTACCAGAACCGCTACTTCGACTGGGACGACGACTTCGACTACATCGACCGCGACGTGCTGGTGGGCGGGCCCGCCGCGCAGGCCATGACCCGCAGTTTCGAGCTGTTCTGGCGACACAAGCGCGCCGTGCCGCTGACCCACCTGCGCGACGTCAACCGCCACATCCTGGCCCATCCGCAGGCGCCCGGCTGGCCCGCGCCGCACTACGACCATCCGCAGCGGGTCTACCGCGTGCAGCAGGAGGCGGACGACGCGGCCTGGCTGCGCATGCACGTGCTCGCCGACAGCGTGCGCACCTCCCAGGTGGAATTCTTCAGCGACCTGCCGGGCAAGACCGAGCAGCCGCTGAAACGGCAGGCGCGCCAGTTCACCGCGCACGTGATGCAGATGGTCGGCAGCGCGCGCCACGAGGTGGTCCTGCAGACGCCCTACCTGGTGATGAGCCGGCGCGCGCGGCGCATCTTCCAGCGCCTGCACCGGGAGCAGCCGGCGCCGCGCATCGTGGTGTCGACCAACTCGCTCGCCTCCACCGACGCCTTCGCGGTCTATGCGCTCTCCTACAAGCACCGCAAGCGCTACCTCAAGGACTACGGCTTCGAGATCTACGAGCTCAAGCCGCACGCCGAAGACGCCGCGGCAGCCAATGCGCAGGCCAGCCTGGAGTGGGTCGGCGATGGCCAGCACGCCAGCGGGGAGCCCGCGCGCGACGCCTCGCGGCGCTACGTCGGCACCGAGAGCCACGGCCTGCTCGGCAGCCACGGCAGCAACCGGCGGCCGGCGCCGCTGGTCAGCGAGGGCCGCCGGTTCGCATTGCATGCCAAGTCGATCGTGGTGGACGACCGCTTCGCCATGGTCGGCTCGCACAACTTCGACCCGCGCTCGGACCACTACAACACCGAGGCGGGCGTGATCGTCTACGACAGCCGTTTCGCCGCCCAGCTGCGCGACGTGATCCTGCGCGACACCAAGCCGCGGAACGCCTGGGTGATCGCGCCGCGCCGCCCGGTGGTGCCGGTGCTGACCACGCTCAACCAGATGATCGGCGACGTCTCCGAAAGCCTGCCGCTGTTCGATTTCTGGCCCTACCGCTACGCCACCAGCTACCAGCTCAAGGCCGGCTGTGCGCCGATGCGGCCGAACGACCCGGGGTTCTTCAGCTGCTACGAGCCGGTAGGGGATTTTCCGGACGTGGCGCTGTCGCCGAAGCTGATCTACACGCGCCTGATCACCGCATTTGGCTCGAGCGCGAGCGGGATCCTCTGATCCCGCGCCAGCACCGCGCACGACGGCGGGAACCCGCGCAACAGGTTCGCCCCTCTCTCTTTGGGAGGGGGAACCAAAGGCCTACGGCGGCGTGGCCTTCGGACTTTGGAAGCGCATCGGCAGTTTGCCATGCACGCCGCCGGGGAAGCCGGCCGGCACCGCGAAGCGCCAGCGCTGCACGATGACCAGCGCATGCGCGTCGAGCACCGGGTCGCCGCTGGATTGGGCGACGCTGGCGCCCGTGACGCGGCCCGCACCGTCGGTGTCGACCTGCAGCACCACGCGGCCGTCCAGATGGCCCTGCAACTCCGCCCACGAGGACGGACCCGCCGGCGTCTCCAGCGGCACCAGCGAAGGCGCCGGCGCGGGCGTGGGTACGGCGTCCGGCTCGGCGCCCAGCACGCGCGGCGGCGTGTGCGGGCGATGATGGATCGCCGCGCGCGGCGGTCGCAGGGCAGCCACGGCGCCGGGTCGCGCCGGTGGGCCGATCCAGTCGTCGGTAAAGCCGCTCAGCCAGCCGGTGCCGCCGATGCCGACGAGCAGGGCCAGCAGGCTCAGTGCAGCGGTGATGCGCAGGCGCGGCATCGTTTGGCCGTCCGCACGGCTCAGCGCTCCAGGATCGCCACCACGCCCATGCCGCCGGCGGTGCACACCGAGATCAGGCCGCGGCCACTGCCCTTCTGTGCCAGCTCCTTGGCCAGCGTGGCGACCAGCCGTGCGCCGGTGGCGGCGAACGGATGGCCGACGGCGAGGCTGGAGCCATGCACGTTGAGTTTGGCCGGGTCGATGCTGCCCAGCGGCGCATCGAGGCCGAGCCGGTTGCGGCAGTAGTCGGCGCTCTCCCACGCGCGCAGGGTGCACAGCACCTGCGCGGCGAAGGCCTCGTGGATCTCGTAGAAGTCGAAGTCCTGCAGGGTGAGGCCGTTGCGTGCGAGCAGCCGTGCCACCGCCACCGTCGGCGCCATCAGCAGGCCCTCGCCATGCACGAAATCGACCGCGGCGACCTCCGCATCGCGCACCCAGGCCTGCACCGGCAGGCCGCGCGCGGCGGCCCAGTCCTCGCCCGCCAGCAGCACGGCGGCGGCGCCATCGGAGAGCGCCGTGGAGTTGCCGGCGGTGAGCGTGCCGTGGCCGGAGGTGCGGTCGAAGGCGGGCTTGAGCGTGGCCAGCTTCTCCATGCTGGTGTCCGGCCGCAGGATGTTGTCGCGCCTGACGCCGCGGAAGGGCACCACCAGGTCGTCCATGAAGCCCGAGTCATAGGCGGCGGCGAGTTTCCTGTGGCTCTCCAGCGCGAGGGCGTCCTGCGCGGCGCGGTCGATGTGCCACTCGCGCGCCATCTTCTCGCAGTGCTCGCCCATCGACATGCCGGTGCGCGGCTCGGCCACGCCGGGAAACGAGGGCTTCAATTCGCCCGGCGAGAAGCCGCGCGTGGCGGCAGCGAGCTTGTCCTGCCAGCCCTTGGCGCGGTTGATCGCCAGCAGCCGCTTGCGCAGGCGGTCGCCGTAGACGATCGGCACGTCGCTGGTGGTGTCCGCGCCGGCCGCGATGCCGGCCTCGATCTGCCCCAGCGCGATCTTGTTCGCCACGATGATCGCGTTGTCCAGCGAGGTGCCGCAGGCGCGCGCAGTGGTGATGCCCGGTGTGGTCGGCGCGAGGCCGGAGCTCAGCAGCGCCTCGCGCGCGAGGTTCCAGTCCGAGGAGTGCTTGATGACGGCGCCGAGCGCCACCTCGCCCAGCTCCACGCCGTGCAGCCCGTACCGCTCCACCAGCGCGCCGAGCACCTTGACCGACATGCCGAAGTTGCCGACGTCGGCGTAGGCGGTGTTGTTGCGGCAGAACGGGATGCGTACGCCGCCGATCACACCGACGCGCTTGGGGGTTTTTTCCATGTCCTGAGCGGTCCTTGGGCCTTGAGCTCCCAAGGCTAACCCGCACGTCCATGCGGCGAAAGCCCAAAAGCGTGAATGGTAGAATCCGAGTTTCCCGCCGTTCGGAAAGCCTCGATGGAAGTGCAACCGCTGACCGCCCTGGCCGCGGTACTCGCGTTGGAACTGCCGCCCGGGCAGCCGCCGTCCACGATGACCTTCAGCCGCGACCAGGCCGACGCGCTGGCAGCGCTGGTGGCCGAGGACCTGCGCGCGCTGCTGCCGCGCATCGGCGAGGCGAGGCTGGCGCTGGCCGGCGCACTGTTCGATCCGGTGGAGCTGCTGCGTCCGGGCTTCCCGGTGTGGGCCACGCTGGAGGAGCTGTCCCGCCGCGTGCCGCGCGGACACCTGGAGAACGTGGTCGCCTTCGGCAGCCACGAGGGCCACATGCCGGCGCAGGCGCTGGTGCCCGAGGCGGAACATGCCGGCGGCGCGCTGCGCCTGCTGCCGCTGTCGGTGCTGGCGCCGCAAGACCTGGCCGAAACCCTCGCCGGCCAGATGGAGATGGAACTGGTCGGCCGCGGCGAAGCCGGCGCGCGCACTGCCGACTGGTTGATGCGCACGCTGGGCGTGCCGCTGGAACACGCCCGCTATTTCACCCGCAACGACCTGCTCGCGCTCACCTGCGTGCAGTACGAGCACGTCAACCTCGCGCCGCTGTGGACACTGCTGGAGGCGGCGATGCTCACCCCGTACCGGAGCGAAAGCACGCTCAGTGCGCGCGGCCTGCCGCTGCGTTACGCCGACGGCAGCGTGTACGCCGGTTCGCCGGCCGCCTGGCTGGCGCGGCAGTCCGGCGACGACCCGGCCCGCGCGCACGCGTTCGCCGGGCTGGTGTTCGAACTGCGCCAGCACGAGGCGCTGCTGCGGGCGCACCGGCTTCCGCTCGCGCTGGAGGAAGGCGAGGCGGCCGAGGGCTGGCTGCTCGAAACCCTGGCCGAGCCCGATCCGGCGCTGGCGCTGCCGACGCTGGTGGCGCACGAGGCGCCGGGCCTGGGCACGGTGGCGGTGACCGCCGCGCAGATCCGCCCCGACGGGCAGCCGCGCGTGCTCGCGCACGGCTATCCGCTGGCGCCGCCGGCATTGGGCCCGCTGGTGGCGGTGCTCGCCGCGCGCCACGGCATCGAACCGGCGCTGCATGCGCTGGGCCGCGTGGCGCTGGATGCCCGCGGGTTGAGCGCACCGGTGCAGGTACGCCATTAGCCGCCGGATCGGCTGGCTAAAAGGCCCGGGTCGCCCCTTCCCACCGCCGCGTTCTCCCTCTGCGGGCCGAGCCGTTGCCGGCGGTTGGCATCCGTCCAGCGGCGGGCGCATGATGATGTCCAGCGCAGGGGTATGCGCTCCGGGGGAGTGTCATGAACCAACCCCTTTCGCCGGACGGGCCCCTGGCGGACCCACCCGAAGACGCCGGCCAGTCCCCCCGGAACTGGCCCGAGCACGTACTGTGCGGCGTACCCGCGCTGATCGCCTACATCGATCCCGAACTGCAGGTGCTTTTCGCCAGCCAGCCGCCCCGCCGCTGGCTGGCGCTGCCGCCCGAAGGCCTGGCCGGGCGCGCGGTCGGCGACCTGTTCGACGAGGCCTGCGCCCCGCGCATGGTCGAGGCCGTGCTGGTCACGCTCGGCGGCCAGCCCGGCACGGTCGAGGGCGTGCTGATCGCCGGCCGCGCGCACCGCTACATGTACGCCAGCCTGCAGCCGGACATGGACGCGCAGGGCCGCGTGCACGGCGTGTTCGCGGTGTTCATCGACATCACCGAGCGGCACACGCTGGAGCTCAAGCTGCGCGAAAGCGAGCAGCGCTTCTTCGGCGCCTTCCAGCATGCCGCCATCGGCATGGCGCTGGTGCGCCCGGATGGCCGCTTCCAGCGCGTGAACGAGGCGCTGTGCCGCATGCTCGGCTACAGCGAAGAGGAGTTCCTCACCTTAGGCATCGCCGACATCGCCCATCCGGACGATTACGCCGACGACCTGGCGCAGCTCGAGCGCATGCGCGAGGGAGGCATGGACGCCTGCCAGATGGAGAAGCGCAACCTGCGCAAGGATGGCCACGTCGTGCACTTCCGGCTCAGCGTCTCGCTGGTGCGCGACGGGCACGGCAAGCCGCTGTATTTCGTCTTGCAGGCAGAAGACATCAGCCAGCGCAAGCAGTACGAGGAGGCGTTGTTCCGCGAGCGCGAACTGGCCGAGGTCACGCTCAACTCGATCGGCGATGCGGTGATTGCCGCCGACATGGACCTGCGCGTGACCTCGCTCAACCCGATCGCCGAGGGCCTCACCGGCTGGAGCGCCACCGAGGCGCGTGGCCGTCCGATGGACGAGATATTCCGCCTGCGCGACACGCGCGGCGACGCGGCGCTGGGCAACCCGCTGCGTACTGCGATCGAGCGCAATGCCATCGTCGAACTGGAAGGCAAGGCGATGTTGCTCCACCGCAACGGCTTCGAGACGCCGATCGAGGATTCTTCCGCGCCGATCCACGATCACGCCGGCCACGTCATCGGCGGCGTGCTGGTGTTCCGCGACGTCAGCGAAACCCGCGCGCTGGCGCTGAAGATGATCCACCTGACCCAGCTGGACACGCTCACCGGCCTGCCCAACCGCAGCCAGATGCAGGGGCAGGTCGAGCAGATGGTGGCCACCGCGCGCCGGCGCCAGCAGCGCTGCGCCCTGCTGTACGTCGACGTGGACCACTTCAAGCGCATCAACGAGCAGCATGGCCCCGCCAGCGGGGACCGCGTGCTGCGCGCGCTCGCCGCTCAGCTGCGCCAGGCCCTGCAGGACGACGACCTGCTCTGCCGCCACCACGGCGACGAGTTCGTGGCCGTGCTGCCGCAGGTCGAGGCCCCGGGCCAGGCCGCCAGCGTGGCGCAGCGGCTGATCGCCTGCGGCGAGCGCACCGCGGTGTCCGGCCTGCCGGAACTGGCGTTGCGCCTGTCGGTAGGCATCAGCCTGTGCCCCGATGATGCGGCCGACGCCGACGCACTGCTGCGCAACGCCGAGAGTGCGATGTACGAGGTCAAGGTGGACGGCCGCCACGGCTACCGCTTGTTCACCGCCTCGATGAACGAGCGCACCGCATCACGGCGCCGCATCGAGGCCGAGCTGCGCCTGGCGATGGCGCGCGAGCAGCTGTCGCTGCACTACCAGCCCAAGGTGGACGCCGCCGACGGCTGCATCGTGGGCGCCGAGGCGCTGCTGCGATGGCTCGGCGCCGACGGCGCCGAGCGCCATGCGCCCGAGCAGTTCGTCAGCGTGGCCGAGGACGTCGGGCTGATCGTGCCGCTCGGCGCCTGGGTGCTGCGCCAGGCCTGCCACCAGGCGGGCCGCTGGCAACAGCTGGGGGTGGGCCTGCCGATCGCGGTCAACGTCTCGGCGCTGCAATTCCAGCACGCCGCCTTTCTCGCCGAACTCCAGGCGGCTCTGTCGGACAGCGCGCTCGACCCCTCGCTGCTGGAGCTGGAACTGACCGAACGCACCGTGATGGCCGGCGGCGACACCACCATCGCCCTGCTGCAGCGGATCAAGCGGTGCGGCGTACGGCTCTCGCTGGACGATTTCGGCACCGGCTACTGCAGCCTGTCATACCTCAAGCACTTCCCGGTCGATGCGCTGAAGATCGACCGCGCCTTCGTGCGCGACGTGGAGAGCGACACCGATACCGCCGCGATCACCCAGGCGATCATCGCGATGGCGCGCAGCCTGGGCAAGACCGTGGTGGCCGAGGGCGTGGAAACCGAGGCCGAGGCCGCCTACCTGCGCACGGCCGGCTGCGAGCAGATGCAGGGCTTCCTGTTCGGCGCGCCGATGGATGCGGCGGCCTTCGGCAGGCTGCTCACCGAGCAGCACCTGCGCCGCTGGGCTTCCGACCGCAGCCCGTAGGGGTTCGGGTTCGCCGGCAGCCCCGCCATGATCGCGCCGGTGGCCTCAAGCCCACCCTACGTACGCGCCAGCGCTTCCTCGTACATCAGGTAATGGCAGGGCATCATGCCGAGGTCGGCGTAGGTGCGCTGGGCACGGTGGTTTTCGGTCTCCACGTAGAGCCGCAGGCCGACCGCGCCGGCATCGCGCGCACGCTCGCGCACCGCCGCGTACAAGGCGCGGAACACGCCGGCGCGGCGCGCCGGTGGCGCCACGTAGACGCTCTGGATCCACCAGAAATCGCCGCAGCGCCAGTCGCTCCATTCGTAGGTCACCAACAGGCAACCGACCGCGGCGCCGGCGCGCTCGGCGACCAGGTAGAAGCCGCGGCGCGGATCGTCGAACACGCCCTCGACGCCGCGCGCGAGCACGGCGCGATCCAGCGCCTTGCCTTCGGTTTCATGCGCCATGGCGGCGTTCCAGTCGGCCAGGTGGGGGACATCGGCGCGGGTGGCGGCGCGGATGACGAGGAGTTCGGACATGGAATGCTCTCCAACAGGAGCGGCTAGCGTGCCATGTCCCCACCCATTCGCCGTAGCCCACCGCCACCCGTTCGCCCGAACGCAGGTCTGCAGCGCCGAAGCCAGGGCGGCACCGCGTGCGTGGGCGCGGCGCCTGGCTCGGCACGATGGCGCAAGCGCCTCAGCTTCGCCGCTTGCGCGAAGCCCCGAGCTTGCGCGTGAGCGTATTGCGCCCCACCCCCAGCGCCGCCGCCGCATGCTGGCGGTGCCCGCCGTGCGCGGCGAGCGCCGCCTCCAGCAGGATGCGGTCGAGCGCTTCGCGGGCGCGGCCGTGGATGTCGGTTTCGCCGCGGGCGAGCGCCTGGTCGGCCCAGTCGCGCAGCGCACCGGCCCAGTCGCCGGGCGCGCCCGGTGGCGATGCCGCACCCAGTTCCGCCGCCTGGATCTCCGCACCACGCGCGATCACCGCCAGCCGCCGGCACAGATTCTCAAGCTCGCGCACGTTGCCGGGAAAGTCGCGCAGCTCCAGCGCCTTCAACGCCGCGCGCGAGAAACGCTTGGGCGGCAGCTTGAGCTCCTGCGCCGCGGCGGCGAGGAAGTGCCTGGCCAGCAGCGGGATGTCGGCGCGCCGTGCGCGCAGCGGCGGCAGATCGATGCGCACCACGTCCAGCCGGTGCTTCAGGTCCGCGCGGAACTGCCCGGCCGCCACGCGCGCATCCAGGTCCTGGTGGGTGGCGGCGACGATGCGCACGTTGCCGCGGATGAGCTCGCGTCCACCCACCCGGTAGAACTCGCCGCCGGCCAGCACGCGCAGCAGGCGCGTCTGCAGCGCCAGCGGCATGTCGCCGATCTCGTCCAGGAACAGCGTGCCGCCCTCGGCCTGCTCGAAGCGCCCGGCCACGCGACGCGCCGCGCCGGTGAAGGCGCCGGCCTCGTGGCCGAACAGCTCGCTCTCCAGCAGCTCGCTGGGGATCGCGGCGGTGTTGAGCGCGACGAACGGCCTGCCGCGGCGCGCGCTTTCCTCGTGCAGCGCGCGTGCGACCAGCTCCTTGCCGGTGCCGGTCTCGCCGGTGACCAGCACGTTGAGGTCGCTCGCCGCCACGCGGCCGATCAGCCGGAACACCTCGCGCATCGGCGCGCTCTCGCCTAGCAAGGCATGCGTGGTCGCGACGGCGGGCGGCGCCGGTGCGGCCGGCTGCTCGGCCAGCACACGGCGCACCACTTCCACCGCGTGGTCCAGGTCGAATGGCTTGGCCAGGTAGTCGACCGCGCCGGCGCGGTA
>NZ_JABFWW010000123.1 GCF_013362045.1 Frateuria sp.
GGCCAGCACGCGCCTGGCGAAGCCGGCGAGCTTGCGGTTGGTGTAGCCGGCGACGCGGTTCTGCTCGTGCACCAGCAGCGGCGTGCCGGTCAGCCGCGCGGCCACGCCGCCGGGGCCGGCCACGTAGCCGCCCATCGACAGCACGCTGCGCGGACGCACGCTTCGCAGCACGCGCCTCGAGGCGAGCAGCGCGCGCGCCAGCATCAGCGGCGCCAGCAGGCGCGTCTTCAGGCCCTTGCCGCGCAAGCCGCCGACCGCGACCGTGTGCAGTTCGATGCCGTGCGCCGGCACCACCCGCGTCTCCATGCCGCCGGCTGCGCCCAGCCATGCCACCGGCACGCCTTGCGAACGCAGCACGTCGGCCACGGCCAGGCCGGGGAAGATATGGCCGCCGGTGCCACCGGCCATGATCAGCACGGGACGGTTCGCGCTCATGCCGCCACCGCCTCGCGCTCGCGCGTCGCGACCGCCGCATTCGCGTCGGCTACCGCCACGGCGGGCATGCGCGTGGCCATCTGGCGGGCATCCAGCGCGCGGTTGATCTCGAAGGTGGCGCGCAGCAGCACGCCGGCCATCGCGCAGGTGAGCAGCACGGAAGAACCGCCGGAGCTGATCAGCGGCAGGGTCAGGCCCTTGGTCGGCAGCGCGCCGAGGTTCACGCCGATCGATACCATCGCCTGCAGGCCGAGCATCAGCGAGATGCCGAACGCGACGTAGCCGGCGAAGCGCTGCCCCACCTCCACGCCCTTCAAGCCCAGGTGCAGGCCCCGCCAGACCGCAAGCGCGAACAGGCCTACCACCAGCAGGATGCCGGCCAGCCCCAGTTCCTCGCCGATCACCGCCAGGATGAAGTCGGTGTGCGCCTCGGGCAGGTAGGAGAGCTTGAGCACGCTCGAACCCAAGCCCACGCCGGTCCATTCGCCGCGGCCGATCGCCATCAGCGACTGGGTCAGCTGGAAGCCGTCGTTGAACGGGTCCTTCCAGGGGTCCATGAACGAGGTCAGCCGCTTCATGCGGTAGCTCTCGCTGGTCGCCGCGATCGCCAGCAGCGGCATCAACGGCAGGCCCATCAGGAACAGGTACAGCGGCCGCGCGCCGCCCAGCCAGACCATGCCGATGGTGACAGCGATCACCAGCGTGGCCGAGCCGAAGTCCGGCTGCACCAGCAGCAGCAGCACGATCGCGCCCGCCACGATGATCGGCCGCAGCAGGCCCCAGAACTTCGTTTCCACGCTCTCGCGATGGCGCACCAGGAAGCTCGCCACATACACGACCAGGATCAGCTTCACCGCCTCCACCGGCTGGAAGCTCAGCACGATGAGGTTGAGCCAGCGCCGCGCGCCGTTGATGCGCATCCCCAGGTGCGGCACGAACACCGCCAGCAGCATGGCCACGCCGAAGATCAGCAGCGGGAAGGCGTACTTCTCCACCTGCTTGAGCTCGGTGCGCATGGCCGCACCGGCCAGCAGCAGCCCGAGCGCGAGGTAGAACAGGTGCTTCTTGAGGTAATAGAACGCGCCGATGTGCTGGCTGTCGGCCACCGCGATGGAGCTGGAAGTGACCATCACCACGCCCATGCTGGCCAGCCCGACGAGCGCGACCAGCAGGGGCAGGTCGAAGCTGCCGCGCGGCCCGTGCCGCTTGATCGCCTGGCTGGAGCCGAAGCCGAACATGGGTCAGCGCACCTTCAACGTGGCAAGGCCGATCAGCACCAGCACGACGCTGATGATCCAGAAGCGCACGATCACCCGCGGCTCGGGCCAGCCCTTGAGCTCGAAGTGGTGGTGGATCGGCGCCATGCGGAAGATGCGCTTGCCGGTGAGCTTGAAGCTGGCCACCTGCAGCATCACCGAAATGGTCTCCAGCACGAACACGCCGCCCATCACGATCAGCACAATCTCCTGGCGCACGATCACCGCCACGCAGGCCAGCGCCGCGCCCAGGGCGAGCGCGCCCACGTCGCCCATGAACACCTGCGCCGGGTAGGTGTTGAACCACAGGAAGCCCAGCCCCGCGCCGGCCAGCGCGCCGCAGAAGATGGCCAGCTCGCCCGCGCCGGGGATCGAGGGGATGCCCAGGTATTCGGAGAACACCTTGTTGCCGGCCAGGTACGCGAACACGCCCAGCGCGCCGGAGACCAGCACCGAGGGCATGATCGCCAGGCCGTCCAGGCCGTCGGTCAGGTTCACCGCATTGGAGAAGCCCACCACCATGAAGTAGGCGATCACCACGAACATCACGCCCAGCGGCAACGCCACCTGCTTGAACAGCGGCACGTACAGCGCGGTCTCGGCCGGCAGCACGGCGCTCTTGTAGAGGAACAGCGCCGCCGCCAGGCCGAACACCGACTGCCAGAAATACTTCCAGCGCGAGGCCAGCCCGCGGCTGTCCCTGAGCACCAGCTTCTTGTAGTCGTCGTAGA
>NZ_JABFWW010000099.1 GCF_013362045.1 Frateuria sp.
ATCCGCTTCTGAAGCGGTTCGGCTTCCCGCTTCGCCGGCGATGCATGCTCATCGCTCCGTCGGACGAGCCTGCCGCTGCAACGGCTTGTCCATCGCGTCCGATGCGCTAAACGCCTTGCTGCAGCAGCCGGACGGGTCGACGCAGCCGGCCCGAAGCCAGCTCGTCAGGAGCTTCTTACGAACCCTTCCGCCAACTTCGCCCGGAGGAGTGGCATGTGCGCCGGAGCGGCCTTTGGAGGTCGAGCCGACCGGAGGCGCCCGCTGTTCGCCCCCCGGCTTCACTACACTTCGCGCATGCACACCACCGACCTTACCCTCACCCGCCCCGACGATTGGCACCTGCACCTGCGCGACGGCGCCATGCTGGCCGCGGTGCTGCCGCATGCCGCCCGCCGCTTCGCGCGCGCCATCGTGATGCCCAACCTTAAGCCGCCGGTTGCCACGGTGGCGCTGGCCGGTGCCTACCGCGAACGCATCCTGGCCGCGCTGCCCGAGGGCGCGGACTTCGAACCACTGATGACGCTCTACCTGACCGAGGCCACCACGCCGGAGGACATTGCCCAGGCGCGCGCCAGCGGCTTCGTCCATGCGGTCAAGTACTACCCCGCCGGCGCGACCACCAACGCGGCCAGCGGCGTCACCGACCTGCGCCGCTGCTACGGCGTCTTCGAGGCGATGCAGAAGCACCAGCTGCCCCTGCTGATGCACGGGGAGGTCACCGACCCGGCCGTGGACGTGTTCGACCGCGAGCCGGTGTTCGTGGAGCGCCACCTGACCGCGCTGCTGCGCGATTTCCCGGCGCTGCGCATGGTGCTCGAACACATCACCACGAGCGAGGCGGCGCATTTCGTGCGCGACGCGCCGGCCCACGTGGGCGCCACCATCACGCCGCAGCACCTGCTGATGAACCGCAACGCGATCTTTGCCGGCGGCCTGCGCCCGCACAACGACTGCCTGCCGGTGCTCAAGCGCGAAACCCACCGCCGGACGCTGGTCGAGGCGGCCACCAGCGGCGACCCGAGCTTCTTCCTGGGCACCGACAGCGCGCCGCACCCGCGCCACGCCAAGGAAAGCAGCTGCGGCTGCGCCGGCATCTACAGCGCGCACGCCGCCATCGAGCTGTACGCCGAAGCCTTCGAGGCGGCCGGCGCGCTGGACAAGCTGGAAGCCTTCGCCAGCTTCCACGGCGCCGACTTCTATGGCCTGCCCCGCAACACCGGCACCATCACCCTGCGCAAGCAGCCCTGGACCGTGCCGGACGAGCTGGATTTCGGCGGCACGCCCGGCGTGCCGATGCGCGCAGGCGAGAGCATTGCCTGGCGGCTGCAAGCGTGAGGTAGGTTCGTCGCCGCCTGGCACTGTCGCTCGCGACCATCCCGGCGGGGCAGAGACCGCGTCGGGTCCAGGACGGACATTCCGACCCGGTTTTTTCCCCCAGGTAAAGATTCGTAAGAATCGCTTCATGCGTGCATCAAGCTTCCGGTGCCGGGCCTGCGTTCCCATGAGGAGGTCTTTTCGGGGAGTGCGCATGAACACGCGTGATCAAGTGGTCCAGTTTCTCAAGAGCCATCGTTCCATCGACGCGGTGAACTTCAAGTTCCGGACGTACAAGATCTGGCCGGATGCCTACCGCAAGAACGTCGCGAACGCCTTGGCGAGGGGAGACATAAAAATCGGCTCGGCAGTCAACGACAACGCCGCTGCCACTTACCGGCAGGACCAGGACCGGCTGGAAATCTCGCCGACGGCAAACTTCGCCTCGACCAAGGACCTGGGCCTGATCCTGCATGAGTGCACGCATGCCATCATCGACATGGGCGCCATCGGCGTCCACTCCGGTCATGAGGACGAGGCCGTCGCCTATCTCGCGGAAGCGTTCTTTCTGATCCGCGCTGACGGCGCCAAGGACGTGCCCGAGGTTCCCGTGCCGCTGAGTGCCAACGCCGCGAATGGCGAAGGCATCCGCCAGGAAGCCAAGCGAATCGCGCTGAAGGCCTTGCGCAACAACATGTACTGCATCGAGGAAAAAGACGGCGCCAACTTGGTGTTGCTGATCGCCGAACATCCTCACTACTACAAAATGACGCGGTATCCCTCCAACCGATTCCACCGAAACCTCTTTTACAGCTTCTTGCGCAACATCTGACGGGAAGCCACCGCCGGCCTCCATACCGGTCTAATGGGTCGGGGTTCATGGGGAGTGCCTGTCTCCCGCCCTGCCGGCACGCGCCAGCCGGCCGAAAGTGCACTCTGCACCCGGGTTCTGGCCGCATGCTGGAGGCGATCAAGGGGCTAGCAGAAATTCGCTTGCCTACTCGGGCGCAAGACCGCCCACACCGCGATTGGCTCGTCGCTCGATTCGAGGTCTTCCAAGCAAGGGTGTAGCTCCAGGCAGCTGGCGCCCGCACGCGACCACCGAGCCGAGGACATTCGACTTA
>NZ_JABFWW010000012.1 GCF_013362045.1 Frateuria sp.
CGTGCGCGCCAACCGCGGTGCGCACTTCGACGACTTCGACAACGGCATCCGCGGCAACACCACCGGCAACACCGCGCCGATGCAGATGGTCCAGAACTTCGAAGGCGGCTTCAAATACCAGAGCGAGCAGTGGTTCCTGGACATCAGCGCCTACCATCGCCAGTTCATCGGCCTGCTGTACCAGCCCACCGACGCGGCCGGCGTGCCGAACGGCCCGCAGAGCACCTACGGCTCCGATTCGAAGGGCGTGAACCTCAACACCGCCTGGAGCCCGATCGAGAACCTCAAGTTCCAGCTGGTCGGCAACTACCTGGACGGCCACTACTCGCACAACAACTCGTGCCTGCCCTACACCAACCCGGTGGCCGGCAACGGCTGCGCACTGATCGACGGCGTACAGCTGCAGCGCCAGCCGAAGGTGCGCTACATGTTCACGCCCAGCTACAAGATCCCGTTCAGCTGGGGCGACGTGCTCGCCTTCGTGACCTTCACCCACGTCGGCGCACATACGCAGGACATCTCCGGCCTGCAGCAGCTGGGCAGCTACCACACCTGGGATTTCGGCATCGTCGCCAACATCCAGCAGAGCTGGCAGCTGCGCCTGCAGGGCACCAACATCACCAACGAGCTGGGCCTGACCGAGAGCAACTCGCGCATCTTCGGCTCGGCCGCCGGCACCACCGGCGTGATCCTCGCCCGGCCGCTGGAGGGCCGCGAGGTCAATCTGCAGGTCAAGTACATGTTCTGATCCACCCCGGATCGCCTGTGCCCGCCCTTGTGGCGGGTGCAGGCGCTTTTTTTTCCGTTCTTCCATCGGAGGCGCGATGAAGCCAGGCCGCCTGTTTGCCCTTCTGTTTCCGGTCGCATTCCTCTTCGTCGCGGCCGGCGCGGCCCCGGCCTTTGCGGCCACCGACCCCAGCTTCCTCTTCACCGCCACGGCGAAGGACTTCGGCAGCTACTTTCCGAGCTACCTCGCCAACGGCTACTTCTCGACCATGACCTCGCCGCGCGGCACCGAGCCCAACGCCGCGTACATGGTCGCGTTCATGGACTACAAGCCGGGCGACATCTCGCGCCCGGCGGCGATCCCCGGCTGGAGCGAGATCGACTACAACCCCGGCGGCGGCTGGCTCAACCGCACGCGGCTGGACGTCGGCATCTTCCAGGGTTACGCGCAGACGCTGGACGTGCACGACGCCACGCTGACCACGCGCTACCGCTTCGCCTATGCCAACAAGGCCAGCGACATCGAGGTCACCACTTTCGTCAGCCAGGCCTCGCCGCACCTGGCGGCCACGCGCATCGCCATCACGCCGCAGTTCGACGGCCAGGTGCAGCTGAGCTTTCCGCTGCGGCTGTGGTCCGAGCACCAGCCGCGCTTTCCGATCGCCAGCATGGAAGGCGAGGAGATGATCGCCGCGGTGATCGCCAGCGGGCAGAACCTGGACAACAAGCCGGTGCCCACGCCCGACCGCGCGCCGGTGTGGTATCCGGGCTACACGCGCGTGCTTTCCAGCGACGGCGATACCAGCGCGCTGACGCTCGGGTTGAAGGGCAGGGCACAACAAGGCCTGGGAATGGCCGAGGCCGCAGCCATCAGCCTGCCCGCGGGCCTGAAGCCCGGCGCGGTGAAGCTCGACAAGACACCCACCCGGCTCTCGCTGGAAATCACCGCGACGCTGCACAAGGGCCGGCGCTACGTCTTCACCAAGTACCTGGCGATGACGCGCGAGGGCTGGGGCGACGACCAGGACGCCCTCGCTCTCGCGGCTGCCGCGCGCAAGACCGGCTTCGACCGTCTGTTGGCCGACCACCAGGCCGCCTGGCACGCGCTGTGGCAATCCGACATCGTGGTCGACGGCGCCCCGGCCGTGCAGAAGGCGGTGCATTCGGACCTCTACTACCTGCTGTCCAATTCCACCGTGGGCACGGCCTGGCCGATGGGCGCCTGCGCGCTGACGCCCAACTACGCCGGCCACGCCTTCTGGGACAGCGACTCGTGGGTGTTCCCGGCGCTGCTGCTGCTGCACCCGGAACGCGCCAAGCCGATCGTGGCGTTCCGCGCCCGCACCACCGAGCCGGCGCGCGCACGCGCGAGGCAATACGGTGTGGCGGGCACCATGTATCCATGGGAGGCCGATCCGCAGACCGGCGTCGACGTCACGCCGCACTTCGCCTGGGAGGTCTACCGCGAGGTGCACGTCAACGCGGACGTCGCCATCGCGCAGTGGCAGTACTACCTGGCCACCGGCGACAAGGACTGGCTGAAGACGCACGCCTGGCCGGTGCTGGAGGGCATCGCCACCTTCTGGACCAGCCGCGTCACCTACGACAAGGCGCACGACCGCTACGAGATCCACCACGTCACCTCGCCCGACGAGGCCTACAACGACGTGCCCAACGACTCGTTCACCAATGCCGCCGCACGCAAGGCGCTGCAGATCGCGGTGAAGGCCGCGGGCATCGTGGGCGCCCAGGCCGACCCGCGCTGGGGCGAGATCGCCGCCAAGATGTACATCCCGTTCGACGACGCGGAACAACGGCACCTGGACTTCGATAAGTCGGTGCCGCACGACAAGATCACCTGGATGGGCTCCTCGCTGGCCTGGCTGATGTATCCGAACCTGGACTTGCCGATGTCGCCGCAGGTGCGCCGCAACGATTTCCGCTTCCAGCTGCAGGAGCTGAAGAGCCATGGCGACGATCCCAACGAAATGATGATGGTGATGCTCGCCGTGGGTGCCGCAGAACTGGGCGACGCCGACGCCGCGGGCGCATGGATCGAGCGCAACTTGGTCGGTTTCCTCAAGCCTCCGTTCAACGTGCGCACCGAGACGGCGGCCAACAATGCCGGCTACATCCTCGCCACCTCTGCCGGTTTCCTGCAGAGCATGCTCTACGGCCTTACCGGGCTGCGCATCGATGACGAGGGCCTGAGCGAGAAGTACGCGCCGGTGCTGCCGCCGGGCTGGAACGCGCTGACCTTGAAGAACGTGCATTTCCGTGGGCAGCGCTATGACCTCAAGGTTGAGCGCGGCGCCGACGGCAAGGTCCGGCTGGTGCGCAAGGTGTCGCCATGAGGGGGGGTACGACTAGCGGGCGCCCTGTGGCTTGCTGGCCGACAGGCAGGAAGGCCGGGGTGTCTGCCGGTCGATGGCTGCTGCGGCTGCTCGCTTGCCTTGTCCTCGCCCTTTCCGCACCTGTCTTCGCCACCGATACCGGCTTCCTGCTGGCCGCCTCGTCGAAGAACTGGGCCAGCTACTTCCCGGGCCAATTAGCCAACGGCTATCTGTCGACCACGACCTCGCCGCGCGGCACGGAGGGCACCCCTTCCACGCTCGTCGCGTTCATGGACTACGCCAGGGACGACATCTCGCGTCCCGCGGCGATTCCCGGCTGGACCGAGATCGACTACAGCACCGGGCCCACGCATGCCGGCCAGTCCTGGCTCAACCAGGTCAATCTCGACGAGGCGCATTTCCAGGACTACCGCCAGGTGCTGAACCTGCACGACGCCACGCTGACCACGCGCTACCGCTACGTCGACGGCGCCAGGATCACCCAGGTCGAGGTCACGACCCTGGTCAGCCAGGCCGCACCGCACCTCGCCGCTACGCAGCTGCGCATCACTCCCGAGTTCGATGGCGAGGTGCAGTTGTCGTTCGCGCTCAATCTCTGGGCCCCGCACCAGCCGCGCCTGCCGCTCGGCCGGATAAGCGGCGATGAGATGCCAGAGGCGTTGGTGGCGCACGGCTTGAAAATCGAACCGGTCGCACCGTCCACTCCCGACCGCGCTGCCATGTGGTATCTGGGCGATACCCATGTGCTGGACGCCACCGGCGACGCGAAGGGCCTGACCCTGCAGCTCGACGGCCGCGCCGAGCAAGGGCTGCGCATGGCCGAGGCTGTGACCGTCGGGCTGCCCGCCGGACTCACGGTCACCGACGCCGCCATCCACAAGAGCCCGTATCGCCTCGCACTCAACCTGAAGGCGCGTGTGCGCAAGGGCCACAGCTACGCCTTCACCAAGTTCGTCGCCTTCTCGCGCGAAGGCTGGGGCGGCGATGCTGCGGACGACCTGGCACTGGCCGGCGCTGCGCGCGCGAACGGTTTCGACCACCTGGTCGACGCGCATCGTGCGGCCTGGCACGCGCTGTGGAAATCGGACGTGCGCATCGATGGCGACGACCAGGCGCAACGCATCGTCCACGCCGACCTCTACTACCTGCTCGCCAACACCACCCCCGGTACCGCCTGGGCGACTGGTGGCTGTGGCATGACGGGCGGTTACGCCGGCCACGTGTTCTGGGACAGCGACACCTGGGTCTTTCCGGCGCTGCTGCTGCTGCATCCCCGTCGTGCCGAGTCGCTGGTGAACTTCCGCGTGCGCACGCTGCCGGCGGCCGAGGCGCGCGCGAAGGCGGCCGGTCTGCGCGGCGCGAAGTTCCCCTGGGAAGCCGATCCGCAGTACGGCACCGAGCAGGTGCCGTACTCCGCCCGTGCGCTTGGCGAACGCGAGATCCACGTCAACGCCGATGTCGCCATCGCGCAGTGGCAGTACTACCTCGCCAGCGGCGACCGTGACTGGCTGGCCCACTACGGCTGGCCGGTGATCCGCGACGTCGCCGATTTCTGGGTCAGCCGCGCCACCTACGTCGCTGCCAGGCAGCGCTATGAGATCCATCACGTCACCTCCGTGCTGGAGGCGTACAACGACGTGCCCAACGACACCTTCACCAACGCGTCGGCGCGCAAGGCGCTGGACATCGCCACGGCCGCTGCCGCCGTGGTCGGCGCGCAGGCGGACCCGCACTGGGCCGAGGTGGCCGCTCACCTGTACATTCCGTTCTCCGAGAAGGACCGGCGCCACCTCGATTTCGACCCCGGCGTCGCTCACGACATCGACGCATGGGGCGACACCGCCGTGCCCGCCCTGGCCTACCCCTCGCTGGACGTGCCGATGGGCGCCGACGTGCGCCGCAACGATTTCGACTACGCGACGCAGTTGATCGAGCGCTCGCAGCAGCCGCTCAACAGCATGGGCCTGTCGCCGATGTCCATCGCCGCTGCCGCACAGGGCAACACCGATGCTGCCGGCGCGTGGTTCCAGCGCAACGTCACCGCCGACGTGATCAAGCCGCCGTTCGGCGTGCGCACCGAAACCGCCACCAACAACACCGGCTACTTCCTCACCGCCGCGGGCGGCATGCTGCAGAACATCGTCTACGGCTTCACCGGGCTGCGCCTCGAAAAGGCGGGACTGGTGCAGGCTTATCCACCGATGCTGCCGCGCACGTGGCATTCCTTCACGCTGACGCACGTCGCCTTGCGCGGCGCGTATTACGACATCACCGTCGGCCGCGATCGCGACGGCAAGGTCGTCCTCACGCGCCGGCCCGCGGAGGGCGCGCCATGAACGCATGGGAGCGGTGTCCTGCCCTTGCCTGCATGAAGGGATGGGGAGGAGGTCGGCGGGATCGTCGCGTCGCTCCCGGTTCCCTGCATGCCGGGAGGGGCGCGGGGTTCCGGTTTGCCCAGTTCCTGCTCGTTTGCCTGCTGGGCCTCGCGTGCTTCGCGGCGCAAGCGAGTGACGGCAAGGACGTGCGGCCCGACGGCACGGTGACCGCGGCGTCCGTGGCCATTCCGTACTCGACCTTCGCCTCGCCGCAGGCGCGCGCGTTCTTTCCGAAGATGCTCGCCGCGAGCGCCAAGGCGCCGCCGCTGGGTGCGCCGATCGAGCAGAGCCGCGCCTTCTACGGCCGCCTCAACAGCGACCGCGCGGCGCGCATGCGCAAGCTCTATCCGGTAACCGTCCGCCATGTCACCATCGCCGGCGTCGGTGCGGACGCGGTGCTGCCTGCGCAAGGCGTGAGCCCGGCCAACCGTCATCGCGTGCTGATCAACCTGCACGGCGGCGCCTTCCTGTGGGGCGCGGGCAGCGGCGGCCTGGTCGAGGCGATCCCGATCGCCAGCCTGGGCCGGATCGAAGTGATCACGCTCGACTATCGGCAAGGCCCCGAGCATGCGTTTCCCGCGGCCAGCGAGGACGTCGAGGCGGTCTACCGCGAACTGCTCAAGCGCTATGGGCCTAAGCAGATCGGCATCTACGGCTGCTCCGCCGGCGGCATCCTCACCGGCGAGGCAGTGGCGCGATTCATCGCGCACAAGCTGCCGGTGCCGGGTGCGATCGGCACCTTCTGCGGTTCGCTGGTCACGATCGACGGCGACAGCGCCTATGTGGGGCCGCTGCTCAACGGGCAGGGCGTGCCGGCGCATCCGCTGCAACTGTTGGCGCTTCCGTACTTCCGGGGCGCGAACGCGGACGACCCCATGGTGCAGCCGGGGCTCTCGCCTGCGCTGCTCAAGCAGTTCCCGCCGACGCTGCTGATCACCGGCACGCGCGACATGGCGATGGGCTCGGTCGTGCACAGCCAGGCGCTGCTGGCCCAGGCGGGCGTCGAGGCCGAGTTGCACGTGTGGGAAGGCATGTGGCATTCGTTCTTCTCCGACCCCGAACTGCCCGAGTCGCAGCAGGCCTACCGCACCATCGTGGCGTTCTTCGAGCGCCATCTCGCTCCATCGCAAGAGGAAGCCCATCCATGAAGATCCGTCCGCGGACCGTTTCCCTCCTCGGCGCCACGGCGCTGGTCCTTTCCGTCGCGGCCAACGCCGCGACGCCCGACCCGGCGAGGACGCAGGCCTATATCCACAAGGCGTGGGGCACGCTCACGCGCTCGCTGGACGACTGCTCGGCGCTGCACGATCCGAAGATGGACGCGCGGCCGGTGCTCTACCTCCCGGCCGGCCTGCCCAAGCCGGCCGGCATCGACGAGGTCGCCAAGCGCTGCAAGGTCGAGGTGCGCACCTTGCCCATGCGGATCACGCGGCTGGGCGAACTCCGGCCCTCCTCGTTGCCCGCCGAAGGCCTGCTCTACCTGCCCAGGCCCTACGTGGTGCCCGGTGGCCAGTTCAACGAGATGTACGGCTGGGACAGCTATTTCATCCAGCTCGGCCTGCTGGCCGACCACCGCGATGCGCTGGCGCGCGACATGACCGACAACGCGCTGTTCGAAGTGGAGCACTACGGCGGCGTGCTCAACGCCAACCGCACCTATTACCTGACCCGTTCGCAGCCGCCGTTCCTGAGCCGCATGGTCGCCGACGTGCTGGCCGCGCCCGGCGCCTTCAAGGACGAGGCCGAGCGCCACGCCTGGCTGGTGCATGCCTATCCGCTGGCGGTGGCGAACTACCGCATCTGGACGCGGCCCGAACACCAGGCCGGCGACACCGGGCTTTCGCGCTACTTCGATCTCGGGCAGGGCCCGGTGCCGGAGATGCACGGCAGCGAGTACTACCGCGGCGTGATCGACTGGGTGCTGGCCCATCCGAAGGATGACCCCGGCTACCTGGTGAAGGCTTCCGAGCATCCGGACGCCGCCGAGGCGGCGAAGCTCAAGACCGGCAGCTGCGACATCGCCGCCTCCACGGTGTGCGCGGGCGCCTGGTCCAAGGGCTACCGCCTGAGCGCCGACTACTACCTCGGCGACCGCGCCATGCGCGAATCCGGCTTCGACACCAACTTCCACTTCGGCCCCTACGGCGGCACCACCCACCACTACGCCGGCGTGGGCCTGAACAGCCTGCTCTACCGCTACGAACGCGACCTGCACGACTTTGCCCTGCAACTGGGCAAGGTGGCCGAGGCGCAGCACTGGGCCGATGCCGCGGCCAAGCGCAAGGCGGCGATGGACAAGGTCCTGTGGCGTCCGGAGCGGGGCATGTACATGGACTACGACTTCGTCGCCGGCAAGCCATCGGCGCAGCCTTACGTCACCACGTTCTGGCCGCTGTGGGCGGGGCTCGCCACGAAGGAGCAGGCCGCCGCGCTGGCGAAAAAACTTCCGGTGTTCGAGCGCAAGGGCGGCCTTGCGATGGACGATCGCAGCAGCGGCGCGCAGTGGGACGAGCCTTTCGGCTGGGCGCCGACCAACTGGCTGGCTATTTCCGGGTTGGACGCCTACGGATTCCATGACGACGCGCGGCGCCTGGCGGGCAAGTTCAACGCCACCATCGACCGCAGCTTCGCCCATGACGGCACCATCCGAGAGAAGTACAACATGGTGCTGGGCAACGCCGACGTGCAGATCACCGCCGGCTACAAGACCAACGTGATCGGCTTCGGCTGGACCAACGCCGCGTACCTCAAACTGCACCAGCTGCTGCAGGGCATGCCCGCGCCCGCCGCCGCACGGAGCGCCGAAGCGCCCGTGGCGCATTGAGTCCGGGATTCACTGGCGGGGGCCGGCGGCTGCGTTATCCTTGCCGGCCTTTCGCCCCGAACTCAAGGAATGCCATGGCCATCAACGTCACGTTCGACACCAACCGCGGCCCGATCCACCTGCGCCTGCACGAGGACAAGGCGCCGGTGACCGTTGCCAGCTTCGTCAACCTGGCGCGCCGCGGCTACTACGACGGGCTCTCGTTTCACCGCGTGATCAACGACTTCATGATCCAGGGCGGCTGTCCGCTGGGTACCGGCACCGGCGGCCCCGGCTACAAGTTCGAGGACGAGTTCCATCCCTCGCTGCGCCACGACAAGCCAGGCGTGCTGTCCATGGCCAACGCCGGCCCGCGCACCAACGGCAGCCAGTTCTTCATCACCCATGGCCCGACCCCGTGGCTGGACGGCAAGCACAGCGTATTCGGCGAAGTCGTCGGCGGCGACGACCAGAAGGTGGTCAACGCCATCCGCCAAGGCGACACCATCGAGAAGGTGACTGTCGAGGGCGACGTCGACACGCTGCTGGCCGCCCAGGCCGACCGCGTCAAGGAATGGAACGAGACGCTGGACCGCCGCGGCTGATCGCCCGCGCAACGGCCTGGCCAGGAAAAACCGCCGGCGGTCCCGGCGGTTTTTTTGTCGCGGTTTTCACACCGACGCAGGAATAGGCAGGCCTATGCTCCGCAGGCTCCGCGAGTCGTTACGCAACCAGGGAGAACGGTCATGTCATTACTCGATAGTGTGCTTGGCGGTCAGGGACAGCAGGGCGGTGGTGCATCGCTGGTGCCGGCGGTCGATCAGTTGATCGAGCGCGCGGGTGGCTTGCAGGGCCTGCTCGGCCTGCTGCAGCAGCATGGGCTTGGCGGAGCGGTCCAGTCGTGGGTGGGCACCGGCGCCAACCAGCCGGT
>NZ_JABFWW010000206.1 GCF_013362045.1 Frateuria sp.
GGGCTCCCGGTGCCGCGCGCTTCGCCGCCATGGCGGGCGCCGGCGGGCTTGCCGCCGCGGCGGTTGCCGCCGGCTGCATTGCCTCCGGGAGCATGGCCGCGGTTGCCGCCTTCGCGGCTTTCGCCGGCAAACCAGGTGCGCACCGAAGGCAGTTCCTGGCCGGGCGCCACGCCGCGCTTGTTCTTGCGCCGGCCTGGATTGGCCGGCCGCTCGGGACGGGCCACGTTGCCGTTGACTTCCTTGCCGGGCCTGCGGCGCTGCTGCTTGCCGCGCACCGGTTCTTCGCGGATGCGGTCGAATGCGCGCAACTCGCGCGCCTCGTCCTGGTAGGCGCCGCTCCAGGCGCCGGTGGCGCCGCGCTCGGGCCGGTATTCAGTGACATTGCGGCTGGCGCGACGCTGGTGCAGCACCGGACTCAGCGTAAGTGCCGGCTGCGCAGGACCCAGGCCGCAGCTCTTGCGCAGGTCCTTGACCGCGTCCTCGGAGAGCGTTTCGCACTCGCCGCGGCGCAGCGTGCGCGGCAGCTCCACGCGGCCATAGCGGATGCGCTTCAGGCGGCTGACCAGAAAGCCCTGCGAATCCCACAGGCGGCGAACCTCGCGGTTGCGGCCTTCGCGGATCACCACGCGGAACCAGCTGTGGCTTCCGCCGCGGCTGATGACGGCGATCTCGTCGAAGCGGGCAGGGCCGTCTTCCAGCTCGACGCCAGCCTTGAGCTTCTCGATCACTTCGTCGGGCACCTCGCCGTGCACGCGGCAGAGATATTCGCGTTCCAGCCCGCTCTTGGGATGCATCAGCGCGTTCGCCAGCTCGCCGTCAGTGGTGAGCAGCAGCAGGCCCGTGGTGTTGATGTCCAGGCGGCCCACGGCGACCCAGCGCGCACCCTTGAGGCGCGGCAGCTGTTCGAACACGGTCGGGCGGCCTTCGGGATCGTCGCGGGTGGTCAGCACGCCTTCGGGCTTGTGGTAGAGCAGCACCTCGGTGTCGTCGCGGTTGTCGGTGGCGACGACGAACTGCTTGCCGTCGAGCACCACGCGGTCGCCGGCATGCACGCTGGCACCGATGCCGGCCGGCGTGCCGTTGAGTTCCACTTCGCCGGCCTGGATGCGCTGCTCGAGCATGCGGCGCGAGCCCAGGCCCGCATTGGCCAGCACCTTGTGCAGGCGTTCTTCCAGGGCGGGGGCGGCGACCTCGGCGCGGGCTTCGCGCTTGAGGGTCAAGACGGATTTCTGCGGCGCAGTCATGCGCGGTACTCCTCGGTGTTCTGCTCGGCGGCGTCTTCGTCGACGTCCGCAGGGGCTGCTGCCTCGTCGGCAGTGGCGGATGGGATGGATGCCTCGCCGTCGGATGCGGCGGGTGTGGTTTCGATGGTGTCAGCCGGTTCCGCCGCGGCTTCGGCGGGCGCAGGCGCGTGGTCGGCGGAAGCCTCGTCATGAAGGGACTCGGCACCGATTTCGTCGGCCTCGCTGGATGCCGCCTCGTCATGCGCGGCCTCGGCGTCTTCCTCGTCCGGATCGATCGGCAAATCCTTGATCACCCGCGGAGGCAGCGGCTCCTGGTCGAGCCGCAGCTGCGGATCCTCCATGTCGCGGATTTCCGACAGCGGCGGCAGCTCGTCGAGCGACTTGAGGTTGAAGTAGTCGAGGAACGCCCGGGTGGTGCCGAACAGCGCCGGCTTGCCGGGCACGTCGCGGTGGCCGACCACGCGGACCCATTCGCGCTCCTCCAGCGTCTTGATGATGTTGGAGGACACCACCACGCCGCGGATCTGCTCGATCTCCGGGCGGGTGATCGGCTGGCGGTAGGCGATCAGCGCCAGCGTCTCCAGCAGCGCGCGCGAGTAGCGGCTGGGCTTCTCGGTCCACATGCGCGACACCCACGGGTGCACGTCCTGGCGGACCTGGTAGCGGAAGCCGGAGGCGACTTCCTTGAGCTCGATGCCGCGGCCGGCGCAGTCGCCGGCCAGCGCTTCCAGCGCGCGGGCGATCGCCTCGCGGTCGACTCCGTCTTCCTCGACGAACAGGTCGCCCAGCTGCGACACGCTGAGCGGCTGGCTGGCCGCGAGCAGGGCCGCTTCGATAATGGGTTTGAGTTGCTCGATCTGCATGGCCTTGAGGTCAGAGATGCGAATGGGGCGCGCCGTCACTCGGCGGCGGCGGAAACCGGCATGTCGTCCGGCAGTTCGGCGCTTTCGTCGGCCAGTGCTGCCTTGGCCTTGACGTAGATCGGCGCCAGCGGTTCTTCCTGCACGATCTCCACCAGCATTTCCTTGGCCAGTTCCAGCATGGCCAGGAAGGTCACCACCACGCCCAGGCGGCCTTCGCCGACGTCGAACAGGCTCTCGAAGCGGTGGAAGGTGGCGTCCTCGAGCCGGCTCAGCAGTTCGCCCATGCGCTGGCGCACGCTCAGCGCCTCGCGCTTGATCGCGTGGTGGCCGAACAGCTCGGCCCGGTGCATGACGTCCTTGAGCGCCAGCAGCATTTCCTTCAGGTCCAGCGGCGGCGGCAGCTTGACCACGTTGCGTTCGCCCACCTCGGCCTGCACCGCCACCGTGTCACGCTCTAGGCGCGGCAGGGTATCGATGTCCTCGGCCGCCTTCTTGAAACGCTCGTATTCCTGCAGGCGGCGCACCAGTTCGGCGCGCGGGTCTTCTTCGATGCCTTCCTCGGCGGGCGGTCGCGGCAGCAGCAGGCGCGACTTGATCTCGCCCAGGATCGCGGCCATCAGCAGGTACTCGGCAGCCAGCTCCAGCCGCATCACGTCCCGCATCATGTCGATGTATTCCATGTATTGCCGGGTGATCTCGGCAATCGGAATGTCCAGGATGTCCAGGTTCTGGCGGCGGATCAGGTACAGCAGCAGGTCCAGCGGGCCCTCGAACGCTTCGAGAAAAACTTCCAGCGCGTCCGGCGGGATGTACAGGTCCTGCGGCATCTGCAGCAGTGGCTCGCCGCGCACGATCGCCAGCGGCATTTCCTGCTGCTGGGGGATCGACGCGAAGGCGTCCTGCGGCGGTATGACCGGCTGCTGCGGATCTGTGCTCATCAATGCATGTCGTGGGGCCGCTCACGCGGCCGGCAATGCTTCAAAACCTGCCATCGTCGCAAGGCGGCGCCCTGCGGACGGGTATCCCCTCGTGACCGCGGCTCGAGGCCGGCAGTCGGTCAAGCTGGCTTGCCCTTTCTGGCCAAAGACTCCGGCCGGAACCCTCGCCGCGGTGCCGCGTGACGAGGCCGCATCGGTCAGCGGTTCGGTCAGGCGGGCGGTCATCGGGTCCAGGCCAGGCTTGCGGGGCTCGGCATGGACACGTGACAGGATGGCGCCTTGCGCCAGGGACGGTTCAAATCGGTCTGCGGGATGCCTGGGATGCGTGTCGCGGTGGCCAGGATGGCCGCCACGGCGCACGCTGGAACCCGCCGATGGCCACAGGTTAGCGTCAGCGTCGCGGCAAGTCCAGTATGCGCGAGAGCCATGGGAGGCTTGGGCCGCATTGAACCGCGCGATCGCGTTGCTTGGGCAGCTTGTGACACGGCGCGTCCCGCTTTCCGCCGAGCGCGGCAGTTCGGCGACTTTTTTTGCTGGAGCAGGGAAGAACGATACGTCGTTCCCGCCATGGCATGGCACTTGCTTCGCTTTGCCCGAAGGGCCGCGGGCGGGCTTGCCGCCTGTGCATCTGGACGAAGCCCGCAATTGCGGGCCCCGCACAGCCGCGGTCCAGCACCTGCAGCCGCTGTCGATGACTCGCGGAATGCGTCGTACGATTGCAGGGACGTCACGGGAGGCGCAGGCGCGCCTGAGTTGGGGAGCTAGATGACGATCGAAGACAACGTAGCGGATGAGTCGGGCCCCAAGTTCCTGCGGCCCGCGCGCATGCGCATCGAAACGACCGTGCTGATGAGCCACGGCGTGCAGTCGCACCCGACCGAACTGGTCGATATCTCGGCCACGGGCGCGCTGCTGCGCCGGCCGCTGGGCTGGCAGGGCGAACTGGGGCAGAGCTGGGTGCTGGACATGATTTTCGGCCGGGACCTGCACATCCATCTCGAAGCGGTGGTCGCGCGCATCTCGGACCGGCACATCGGTTTTGCCTATTCGCGCATTCCCGAGGACAAGCAGGTGCCGCTGTGGAACCTGCTGGGCGGCTATGCCGACATCCTGGAGCACTGGCGCGAGGAGTGAAGCCTGCCTTCCGGCTTATCAGGCGGTAGCCTTCTTCTGCTCGTCGCGCAGTTCGCGGCGCAGGATCTTGCCCACGTTGGACTTGGGTAGCGCGTCGCGGAATTCGACCAGTTTCGGGCGCTTGTAGCCGGTCAGGTTGTCATGGCAGAACTGCTTGAGCGCCTCGGCCGTCAATGCGGGATCCCTACGCACCACGAACAGCTTCACCACTTCGCCGGAATGCTCGTCCGGCACGCCCACGGCGGCGACTTCGGCTACGCCCGGGTGCTGCATGACCACGTCCTCGACCTCGTTCGGATAGACGTTGAAGCCGGACACCAGGATCATGTCCTTCTTGCGGTCGACGATATAGACGTAGCCATTCCCGTCCATCCGCGCGATGTCGCCGGTATGCAGCCAGCCGTCCGTGCCCAGCACCTTGGCCGTTTCCTCCGGACGTTGCCAGTAGCCCTTCATCACTTGCGGCCCGCGCACCATCAGCTCGCCGACGTCGCCGATGGGTAGCGGCTGGTTGTCCTCCGACCAGATCGCCACGTCGGTGGAGGGCACCGGCAGGCCGATCGAGCCGTTGTAGTCCTTGAGGTCCAGCGGGTTGATGCATACCGCCGGCGAAGTCTCGGTGAGGCCATAGGCTTCGGCGAGGGTGCAGCCGGTGGTCTTCTTCCAGCGCTCGGCCACCGCGCGCTGCACGGCCATGCCGCCGCCAAGGGTCAGGTGCAAGCGGGAGAAATCGAGCTCGGCGAAGCCGGGCGTGTTGAGCAGGCCGTTGAACAGCGTGTTGACCCCGGTGAGCGCGGTGAAACCGGACTTCTTCAGCTCCTTGACGAAGCCGGGCATGTCGCGCGGGTTGGTGATCAGCCAGTTGAGCCCGCCCAGGCGCATGAACACCAGGCCGTTCGCGCACAGCGAGAAGATGTGGTACAGCGGCAGCGCGGTGATGATCACTTCTTCGCCCGGCTTGGCGAGGTCGCCGATCCAGGCGCCCGCCTGCAGCATGTTCGCCACCATGTTGCCGTGGCTGAGCATCGCGCCCTTGGCGACGCCCGTGGTGCCGCCGGTGTACTGCAGGAAGGCGAGGTCGTCGTGGTCCAGCGCGACCGCCGGCATCGGGTGGGCTGCGCCCAGCGCCAGCGCGTCGCGGAAGCGGACCGCCTGCGGCAGATGGTAGGCGGGCACCATTTTCTTGACGTGCTTGAGCACGAAGTTGACCAGTGCGCCCTTGGGGAAACCGAGCAGATCGCCGATGCCGGTCGTCACGACGTGCTCGACCCGCGTCTGCGCGAGCACTTCCTGCAGGGTCGAGGCGAAGTTGTCCAGCACCACGATCGCCTTGGCGCCGGAATCCTCCAGCTGGTGCCTCAATTCGCGCGCGGTGTAGAGCGGATTGGTGTTGACCACCACCAGCCCCGCGCGCAGCGCGCCGAACAGCGCGATCGGATACTGCAGCACGTTGGGCAGCATGATGGCGAGCCGGTCGCCTTTCTTCAGGCCCAGCACGCCGGTGAGGTAGCCGGCGAACTGGCGGCTCAGCGCCTCGATCTGGCCGTAGCTGAGCTGCTTTCCGAAGCTGGCGAAGGCGGGTCGGTCAGCGAACCTGTCGAAGGCCTCTTCCACCACCGCCGCGACGGACGCATAGGCGTTGACGTCGATCTGCGCGGGCACATCATGCGGATAGTGGGCCAGCCACGGACGCTCGTTGCTCATGTAGTGTTCCTGTTTCCCCGTTCGCCTTGCGGCCGAGGCATTGGAGCATACGCCAGCGCATGGCCACAAGCCGCGCCGCGACGGGAATCGGAGGGTTCATGCAGACGCGAAAAAGGGTGTTTTCCTGCGGTCTCGCCATGCTGTTGGCGGCCTTTGCCGGCTGCCGGCATGCGCCGGACGAAACGCGTGTGCGCGAGGCCATCGCTTCGGCCGGGCAGGCGGCTGAAGAGGCCGATGCCGGCGGCGTGGTCGAGCCGCTCAGCGAGGACTTCGACGGCAATGGCGGCCGGCTGGAGCGCAAGGACATCGCCAACCTCATCCGCCTGGCGCATCTGCGCGGCGAGCATGTGGGAGTGACCTTGGGGCCGGTGACGGTGGAGCGTCGCGGGGAGCGGCTGGTGGCGCGCTTCACCGCAAGCCTGACCCGCGGCAGCCACCTGCTGCCGGATGCGGCCGGCGTGTACCAGGTGGAAACGGCATGGCGCAGGGATGGGAACCAGTGGCGCTGCTACAGCGCAACGTGGGAGAGGCAGTTGTAGCGCATCGCCTAGGGTGGGCTTCGCCATCTCTCCTGCAAGTTGCGTTGGGCTGAAGCCCACCCTACGTAGGCAAAAACGACAAGGCCGCCCGGAGGCGGCCTTGTCGCTGGTGCTTCGGGGACGCGTCAGGCGGCTGCCTTGCGGCCGGCCAGCTGGCGCAGCACGTACTGCAGGATGCCGCCGTGGCGGAAGAACTCGCGCTCCTTCGGCGTGAGCAGCATCACGTGCACGGCGAACTCCTTTTTGGTGCCGTCGGCTGCGGTGGCGATCACCCTGGCTTCCTTCGATTCGCCGCCGGCCAAGCCGACGATCTCGATCGATTCCTTGCCGGTCAGCCCCAGCGACTGCGCGTTCTGCCCGTTCTTGAACTGCAGCGGCAGCACGCCCATGCCCACCAGGTTGGAGCGGTGGATGCGCTCGAAGCTCTCGGCGATCACCGCCTTGACGCCCAGCAACAAGGTGCCCTTGGCCGCCCAGTCGCGCGAGGAGCCGGTGCCGTATTCCTTGCCGGCGATGACGACGAGCGGCGTGGCTTCGGCCTTGTACTTCATGGCCGCATCGTAGATCGCCATCTGCTCGCCGGTGGGCACATGCAGCGTGTAGCCGCCTTCGATGCCGCCCAGCATCAGGTTCTTGATGCGGATGTTGGCGAAGGTGCCGCGCACCATCACGTCGTCGTTGCCGCGGCGCGAGCCGTAGGAATTGAAGTCCTTCGGTTCCACGCCCTTGGAGATCAGGAAGCGGCCCGCCGGGCTGTCCTTCTTGATCGAGCCGGCCGGCGAGATGTGGTCGGTGGTGATCGAATCGCCGAACAGGCCAAGCACGCGAGCGCCGTGGATGTCGTTCACGTGGCCGACATCCATGGTCATGCCGTCGAAGTAGGGCGGGTTCTTGATGTAGGTCGAATCCTCCCACCGGTACAGTGCGCCGTCCGGCGAGGCGATCTGGTTCCAGCGGCTGTCGCCCTTGAACACGTCGGCGTAGTTCTTCTCGAACATGGCCGGGCTGATCGCGCCGGCGATGGTGTCGGAGATTTCCTGGTTGGTGGGCCAGATGTCCTTCAGGTACACCGGCTGGCCGTCGTTGCCGGTGCCCAGAGGCTCCGTCGTCAGGTCGATGTCCAGCGTGCCGGCCAGCGCATAGGCGACCACTAGCGGCGGCGAGGCCAGGTAGTTCATCTTCACCTCGGGGTGCACGCGGCCCTCGAAGTTGCGGTTGCCCGAGAGCACCGAGGCTACCGCCAGGTCGCCCGCGCCGATGCCCTGGCTGATTTCGGCCGGCAGCGGACCGGAGTTGCCGATGCAGGTGGTGCAGCCGTAGCCGACGATGAAGAAGCCGACCTTCTCCAGCTCCTTCAGCAGGCCGGTCTTTTCCAGGTAGTCGGTGACCACCAGCGAGCCCGGGCCGATCGAGGTCTTCACCCAGGGCTTGGCCTTCAGGCCCTTGGCGGCGGCCTTCCTGGCGAGCAGGCCTGCGCCGAGCATCACCGCCGGGTTGGAAGTGTTGGTGCAGGAGGTGATCGCGGCGATCACCACCGAGCCGTCCTTCAGCGTGAGGTTCTCGCCGTCCTTCTGCACGCCGACGCTGCCGCTGCCGGCCTTGCGGTTGGCGGTGAGCGGGCCGATCACGTCGTGGAAGCTCTGCTTGACGCCTTCGAGCAGCACGCGGTCCTGCGGGCGCTTGGGGCCGGCCATGGACGGGCGCACGTCGGCGAGGTTCAGTTCCAGCGTGATGGTGAACTCCGCGTGCGGGGTGGTCTCGTCGTGCCACAGGCCCTGCGCCTTGGCGTAGGCCTCCACCAGCGCGATCTGCGATTCCTCGCGGCCGGACAGCCGCAGGTAGTTCAGCGCCTCCTGGTCCACCGGGAAGATGCCGCAGGTCGCGCCGTATTCCGGCGCCATGTTGGCGATGGTGGCGCGGTCGGCCAGCGGCAGGTGCTTGAGGCCGTCGCCGAAGAACTCGACGAACTTGCCCACCACGCCGAGCTTGCGCAGCATCTGGGTGACGGTCAGCACCAGGTCGGTGGCGGTCACGCCCTCGGACAGCCTGCCGGTCAGCCGGAAGCCGACCACCTGCGGGATCAGCATGGACGAAGGCTGGCCCAGCATCGCCGCCTCGGCCTCGATGCCGCCCACGCCCCAGCCGAGCACGCCCAGGCCGTTGACCATGGTGGTGTGCGAGTCGGTGCCGAACACGGTGTCCGGGTAGGCCCAGAGCTGGCCGTCCTTCTGCGCGGTGAACACCACGCGCGCCAGGTGCTCCAGGTTCACCTGGTGCACGATGCCGGTGCGCGGCGGCACCACCTTGAAGTTGTTGAACGCCTTCTGGCCCCAGCGCAGGAAGGAGTAGCGCTGGTGGTTGCGCTCGAACTCGATCTCGACGTTCTGTTCCAGCGCCGATTCGGAGCCGTAGGCGTCGACCTGCACCGAGTGGTCGATCACCAGCTCGGCCGGCGCCAGCGGGTTGATCTGGGTGGCGTCCCCGCCGAGCTTGACCACCGCGTCGCGCATGGCGGCGAGGTCGACCACGCAAGGCACGCCGGTGAAGTCCTGCAGCAGCACGCGCGCGGGCATGAAGGAGATCTCGGTGTCCGGCTCGGCCTTGGCGTCCCAGTTGGCGACTGCCTCGATTTCCTTCGAGGTCACGTTCAGGCCGTCTTCGTGGCGCAGCAGGTTCTCCAGCAGGATCTTC
>NZ_JABFWW010000292.1 GCF_013362045.1 Frateuria sp.
CGAGGTCGAGGCCGGGCTGCAGCAGATCGGCATGCACGGCGATGAAGCCATCCAGGTCGCCCAGCGGCTGATCGGAACAGGCGCGATGCCGGCCGACGCCGCGGACCTGGCCAGCGTGGCCGCGCGCCTGAAACAGCGCAGCGTGCCGGGCGAGGCCGCCGCCGCGGCGCAAGCCGCCCCGGCCACGCCTTCGGCGGAAGCCTTGCGCCTGCACCAGCGCCTGAGCGAGCAGGCCGGCGTCTGGTTCGAGTTCGCCGAGCCCGATGGCCGGCGGCTCCGCCGCAAGCTGGCCTGGTATTCCGCCCGTGCGGCGCGCGGACTGCTGGTGACGCGCCAGGGCCAGCGCGCCGAGGAGACGAGCGTGGCCGAGCTGGCGCAGGCCATCGCCGCCGGTAAAGTTCGCGAGCTGCCGGCCGTTAACGAGAGCGACCTCGACCGTGCCTGGCGCGCCCTGGCTGACAGCCTGCGCCAGGCCGGCCCCATGCCCGGAGCCCGTTCGTGACGCCCGACCCGCAGGAAAGCCGCCGCGCCCACCGCAAGTCGGTCAGCATCGCCGCCGAAGTGATCGACGCGATCAGCGGACGGCGCATGGGCCAGTTGGGCAACCTGTCGGCCAGCGGCATGCTGCTGATCGGCAGCGAGGCGCCGCGCAACGAGGCGATCTACCAGCTGCGCCTGCCGCTGCCCGGGCTGGGCGCGACGCCGCCGATGATCGAGGTCGGCGTGCAGGAGCAATGGCACGAGGAAGCCGCCACGCCCGGCCAGATCTGGGCCGGCTACCGCATCATCGCCATCGGCGAGAACGAAACGGCGCAGCTGCAGCGCTGGCTGGAAACCAACGGCTGAATTGCACGCGCGGGTGGCCCTCGGCCTGCCGCAGCGCGATCATGGCGGACTCCCCACCGGCACGCATCCGCGCCTGCCGCCCGACCAAGGACGCCGCATGACCGACAACCTCGCCCCGCTCTACGCCCACCACCTGGCCAGCGTGCGCCAACGCGCCGACGAGGCGCTCGCGCTGGGCGGCTTCGACCGGCTGCTGGTCGCCGCGGGCATGCCGCTGGACAAGTTCCTCGACGACCAGAATTTCCCCTTCGTCGCCAATCCGCATTTCCGCCACTGGCTGCCGCTGACCGACGCGCCCGGCAGCTGGATCGTCTACGCGCCCGGCGCGCGGCCGACGCTGGTGTTCGTGCAGCCGCGCGACTACTGGCACGTGGTACCGGCCGCGCCCAGCGGCTACTGGGTCGAGCACTTCGACATCCAGGTCGTGCGCAGCACCGCCGAGGCGATCGCCGCACTGCCCAAGGCCGGCCGCAACGCGGTGATCGGCCCGGCCTGCCCGAGCATCGAAGGCGTCGAGGCGAACAATCCCCAGTCCGTGCTCGACTACCTGCACTGGTACCGCTCCTACAAGTCGCCCTATGAGCTGGCGCTGATGCGCGCGGCCAACCGCATCGGCGCGCGTGCGCACCGCGCGGCCGAGCGGGCGTTCCGCGGCGGCCACAGCGAATTCGGCATCCACCTGGCCTATCTCGCCGCCGCGCGCCAGATCGACGCGGAGCTGCCCTACGCCAGCATCGTGGGACTGAACGAGCACGGCGCGGTGCTGCACTACACCCATTTCGACCGCCAGCCGCCGACGGAGCACCGCTCGTTCCTGATCGACGCGGGCGCCAGCTGCGCCGGCTATGCCAGCGACATCACGCGCACCTATGCCGGCGCCGACCAGACCGAGTTCCAGGCGCTGATCGACAGCGTCGATGCGGCCCAGCGCGGCTTCGCCGACAAGGTGCGCGCCGGCCAGAGCTATCCCGACTTGCACATCCACGCCCATCACGTGCTCGCCGAGGTGCTGCGCGAGCACGGCTTCATCCGCATGAACGCCGAGGATGCGGTCGCCGGCGGCGTGACCTCCGCGTTCTTCCCGCACGGCCTGGGCCATCCGATCGGCGTGCAGGTGCACGACGTGGCCGGCTTCCAGCAGAACGAGCGCGGCGGCACCATCGCGCGCCCCGAAGGCCACCCCTACCTGCGCATGACCCGCGTGCTGGAGCCGGGCATGGTGGTCACCATCGAGCCGGGCCTGTACTTCATCGACATGCTGCTGGACGAGCTGCGCGCCAACCCCGCGGCGAAGGACGTCGACTGGGCCCGGGTGGATGCCTTCCGCCGCTTTGGCGGCATCCGCATCGAGGACGACGTGGCCTGTACCGACGGCGCACCGGAGAACCTTACCCGCGACGCCTTTGCGCAGCTCTCCTGAGCTGCAATTCCGCTCCAAGACGCTTGTCCCCCTCTCCTCCGGCGCAGCCGGGAAGAGGGGGAACAAGCGAGAGCTTAGTGATACCCCTCCCCCGCCAGCACCTTGCCGCGGAACACGCGGTACGAATACACCGTATAGGCCAGCACCGCCGGGATC
>NZ_JABFWW010000289.1 GCF_013362045.1 Frateuria sp.
GCAGCGCCAGCGCCCGCACCGCCCCAGGCTGCGGCACCGGCTCCAACGCCGCCGCCCACGCCGGCTCCGGCACCTGCGCAAGCCAGCCTGTCCGTCGAGGCCGGCGACAACGCCCAGCGTGCGCCGCAGGAGCCTCGCGAAGGTGGACAGAACGCCAATGGCCAGCAGCCGAACGCTAACAACGAGCGCCGCAATGATCGCAACGACCGCGACGGCCGCGGCCGTCGTCGCCGCCACGAGCGCGGCCAGCGCCCCCAGGGCGGGCAAGGTGGCGGCCAGGGCCAGCCCAACCGCAATCCGCGCGGCCTGCCCGAGGACGACGAGAACGCCGACATCGGCAGCAGCGACCGCCTGATCAACCTCACCGAACTCAAGCGCAAGAACGCCATCCAGCTGCTGGAATTTGCCGAGTCGCTGGGCATCCAGGAAGGCGTGGCGCGCGCGCGCAAGCAGGACGTCATCTTCAACATCCTGAAGGCCCACGCCCGCTCCGGCGGCGGCATCTGGGCCGAAGGCGTGCTGGAGATCCTGCAGGACGGCTTCGGTTTCCTGCGCTCGGCCGACGAGTCCTACCTCGCCGGCCCGGACGACATCTACGTCAGCCCGAGCCAGATCCGCCGCTTCAACCTGCGCACCGGCGACTACATCACCGGACGCGTGCGCCATCCGAAGGAAGGCGAGCGCTATTTCGCGATGCTCAAGGTCGACGACATCAACGGCGATCCGCCGGAGGCGTCGAAGAACAAGATGCTGTTCGAGAACCTGACGCCGCTGTTCCCGCGCAAGGCGTTCCATCTCGAGCGCGGCAACGGTTCGACCGAGGACATCACCGGCCGCATCCTGGACCTGGTCGCGCCGATCGGCCGCGGCCAGCGCGGCCTGATCGTCTCGCAGCCGAAGTCGGGCAAGACGATGATGCTGCAGAACATCGCGCAGTCGATCCAGTACAACCACCCCGACGTGCACCTGATCATGCTGCTGATCGACGAGCGCCCGGAGGAGGTCACCGAGATCGCGCGCACCGTGCGCGCCGAGGTCATCAGCTCCACATTTGATGAGCCCGCGGTCAGGCACGTGCAGGTCGCCGAGATGGTGATCGAGCGCGCCAAGCGCCTGGTCGAGCACAAGAAGGACGTGGTGATCCTGCTCGACTCGATCACCCGCCTCGCCCGCGCCTACAACACGGTGGTGCCCAGCTCCGGCAAGGTGCTCACCGGCGGCGTCGACGCCAACGCACTGCAGCGGCCCAAGCGCTTCTTCGGCGCCGCGCGCAACGTCGAGGAAGGCGGCTCGCTCACCATCATCGCCACCGCGCTGACCGATACAGGCAGCAAGATGGACGAGGTGATCTACGAGGAGTTCAAGGGCACCGGCAACATGGAAGTGCACCTGTCCCGCCGCATCTCCGAGAAGCGCGTCTACCCCGCCATCGACATCAATCGCTCCGGCACCCGCCGCGAGGACCTGCTGATCGACCCGGACCTGCTCGCCAAGATCTGGATCCTGCGCAAGCTGCTGCATCCGATGGACGAATTGGCGGCGATGGAGTTCATGCTCGACAAGATGAAGAACACCAAGACCAACGACGAGTTCTTCAATTCGATGAAGCGCTAGGGCAAGCCCCGGACCGCGGAAAGGCCGGCCTTGCGCCGGCCTTTTTTGTGGACACCCCGATCCCGCCTCGCTGGCAGCAGGCACCGGCGCCTGGCGTGCCCACCGTCGTCCACGAGGGGAGTGCCTGCATCGTGGAGCCGCCGTTCGGCCATGGCGCGTCCCCGCGCCGCAGCGCACCGGCTGTGCCGGAGACTGCCATGCCGCCAGGACGCAGGGGCGCCTGCGTATCCGAGCGTCGTCACAGCAGCCTCGGCATTTCACGCGCGCCCTCCAGAACCCGGGCGTACACTATTTCGGCTCCCTCCCCTTTTTGTGGCCCTGTGCGACCCCATAGTGGCCGCTCCCTCCCAGCAAGGCGTCGCCGTGTCCATACCCAGTGCCGTAAAGAGCACCCCGATCGAGAGCCGGCAGCAGCTGGCGGACTACCTCGCCGCCGGCGAGAAGCCACGCGAGGCCTGGCGCATAGGCACGGAACACGAGAAGTTCGGCTTCCGCACCGATGACCTCAGGTCGCCGGCCTACGAGGGCGAGCGCGGCATCCGCGCGCTGCTGGAAGGTCTGGCCGCGCGGTACGGTTGGGAAATCGCGCGGGAGGGCGAGACGCCGGTGGCGCTCACCCGCGGCAAGGCCAACATCACGCTGGAACCGGCCGGCCAGCTGGAGCTCTCCGGTGCGCCGCTGGAGACCATCCACCAGACCTGTTGCGAGGTGAACGCGCACCTGGAGGAAGTCCGCTCGGTCGCCGACGGCCTGGGGCTGGGCTTCCTAGGCATGGGTTTCCAGCCCAAGTGGCGCCGCGACGAGATGCCGTGGATGCCCAAGGGCCGCTACAAGATCATGCGCGAGTACATGCCCAAGGTCGGCGGCCTGGGACTGGACATGATGACGCGCACCTGCACCGTGCAGGTGAACCTGGATTTTTCCAGCGAGGCGGACATGATCAAGAAGTTCCGCGCCAGCCTCGCGCTGCAACCGGTCGCCACCGCGCTGTTCGCCGACTCGCCGTTCACCGAAGGCCGGCCCAACGGCTTCCTTTCCTACCGCTCGCACGTGTGGACCGACACCGACCCGCACCGCACCGGCATGCTCGACTTCGTGTTCGACGAGGCCTTCGGCTACGAGCGCTACGTCGACTACATCCTCGGCGTGCCGATGTACTTCAGCTACCAGGACGGGCGCTACATCGACCTGTCCGGACAGGACTTCCGCCGCTTCCTCGACGGCCGCCTGGAGACCGCTCCGGGCGCCCGTGCGACGATGAAGGACTGGGCCGACCACCTGACCACCGCCTTCCCCGAGGTGCGCCTGAAGCAGTACCTGGAGATGCGCGGCGCCGACGGCGGCCCGTGGAACCGGCTGTGCGCCCTGCCCGCATTGTGGGTCGGCCTGCTCTACGACGACGAGGCGCTGGACGCGGCCTGGGACCTCGTCAAGGACTTCACGATGGAAGAGCGCCATGCCCTGCGCGACGGCGTGCCGAGGCAGGCGCTGAAGCTGGCGTTCCGCCGCGGCACCGTGCGCGACCTGGCCCGCGAGACGCTGAAGATCGCCGCCCACGGGCTCAAGCGCCGCGCACGCCTCAACAAGCATGGCGCCGACGAGGGCATCTTCCTCGAACCGCTGATCGAGATCGTCGAGGCCAACCAGACGCCGGCCGAACGCAAGCTGGAGTTGTTCCACGGGCCGTGGAAGGGCAGCATCGACCCGGTGTTCCGCGAGTTCGCGTACTGAGCCTGCTCCCTCCCCCGAGGGGAGAGGGAGCAAAAGGAAAGGGCCGGCTTGCGCCGGCCCTTCGCCTTACTTCTCGTTGCCCTTGGGCGCTTCCTTCAGCCCGCGGTCGATCAGCATCGGCTCCACGCTGGGGTCCTTGCCGCGCCAGTCCTTGTACATCTTGGCCAGGTCCTCGGTGTTGCCGCGCGAGAGCACCATCTGGCGGAAGCGGTCGCCGTTGGCGCGGGTCAGGCCGCCGTGCTCCTTGAACCACTCGAAGCCGTCGTCGGCCAGCATCTGCGTCCACAGGTAGGCGTAGTAGCCGGCGGCGTAGCCGTTGCCCCAGATGTGCTGGAAGTAGCTGGAGCGGTAGCGCGGCGGCACGTAGGGCAGATTGATCTTGTCCTTCGTCAACACGTCCATCTCGAACTTGTCGGCGTCCTGCTTGGGCGCGTCGGCGCTCAGCGTGTGCCAGCCCATGTCCAGCAGCGCGGCCCCGACCAGCTCCGTCATGTCGTAGCCCTTATTGAAGTTGCGCGCCTGCTTGATCTTGTCGACCAGCGCCTGCGGCATCGGCTCGCCGGTTTTGTAGTGCTTGGCGTAGTGGGCGAAGATCTTCGGGTCGGTCGCCCAATGCTCGTTGAACTGCGAAGGGAACTCGACGAAGTCGCGCGCGGTGTTGGCGCCGGACAGCGACGGGTACTTGGTGTCGGCGAACATGCCGTGCAGCGCGTGGCCGAACTCGTGGAACATGGTGGTCACGTCGTCGAACGACAGCAGCGCGGGCTGGCCCGGCGCCGGCTTGGTGAAGTTGGCCACGTTGTAGACCACCGGCTTGGTGCCCAGCAGGGTCGACTGCTCGACCAGGTTGCTCATCCAGGCGCCGCCGTTCTTGTTGTCGCGCTTGAAATAGTCGCAATAGAACAGCGCCATCGAGGTGCCGTCCTTGTCGAACACCTCGAACACGCGCACGTCCGGCTGGTACACCGGGATGTCGTGGCGCTCCTTGAAGGTCAGGCCATAGAGCTGGTTGGCGGCGTAGAACACGCCGTTCTGCAGCACGTTGTCCAGCTCGAAGTAGGGCTTGATCTGGTTCTCGTCCAGGTCATACTTGGCCTTGCGCACCTGCTCGGCGTAGTGCTGCCAGTCCCATGCGGCGAGCTTGAAGCCGCCGTGCTGCGCATCGATCACCGCCTGGATGTCCTTCGCCTCGCGCTCGGCGCGGCCGGTGGCGGCCGGCACCAGGTTCTGCATGAAGGAGATCGCCGTCTCCGGCGTCTTGGCCATCTGGTCTTCCAGCTTCCACGCGGCGTAGGTCGGGTAGCCCAACAGCCTGGCCTGTTCGGCGCGGATCTGCGCGATGCGCTCGATGGTGGCGCGGGTGTCGCTGGCGTCGCCCTTCTCCGCACGGTCCCACGACGCCTTGAACAGCGCCTCGCGGGTGGCACGGTCGTCGAGGTCCTTCAGCGCCGGCTGTTGGGTGGTGTTCTGCAGCGGCAGCACCCACTTGCCGTCCAGCTTGCGTCCCTGCGCGGCCTGTGCGGCGGCGGCGAGGTCACCCTCGGAGAGACCGGCCAGCTTGGCCTTGTCGCCGACCACGAGCGCGCCGTCCTTGGTCGCCGCCAGCAGCTTGTTGGTGAACTGCGTGCTGAGGGTGGATTCTTCCTTGTTGAGGTCCTTCAGCTTGGCCTTGTCGGCATCGGACAGCTTGGCGCCGTGGTGCACGAAATCCTTGTAGGTGACCTCGACCAGGCGCATCGACTCGGCATCCAGGCTGAGCTTGTCGCGCTGGTTGTAGATCGTCTCCACGCGCTGGAACAGCTTGGGGTTGAGGTAGATCGCGTCCTGGTGCGCGGCGAGCCGGGGCGCCTCCTGTTCCTGCACCTTCTGCAAGGCGTCGGAGGTGTTGGCGCCGGTTACCGTGTCGAAGGCGAGCATCGCGCGCTTGAGCAGCGCACCGGACTTCTCCATCGCCACGAAGGTGTTGTCGAAGGTCGGCGCTTCGGGATTGCCGGCGATCTTCTCGATCTCGGCCAGATGCTGGCGCATGCCTTCCTCGATCGCCGGCTGGTAGTCGCCTTCCTTGATCTTGTCGAACGGCGGCGCCTGGAACGGCAGCGTGCTGGCCGCGAAGAACGGATTGGCGGCGCTGGCCTGGGCCGTGCTGGCGCCGGCGGCCGGCGCGCTCGCGGCGGGCGCGGGCGTGGAGGGGTTGGCTTCGTTGGACGAATGCGAACAGGCGGCCATGGCGATCGAAGTGGCGATCACGAGCAGGCGGAGACGAGGCATCAGGGTTCCCCCAGGGGTGGCGTCCGCAACGCGGAACGGTTGAGTCAAGCATTCGACTCTAACCACACTGGGGCAGGACTTCCAAGGGCCGGAAGTCGGATGCCGCCGCCGGCTTCAGGCTGCGCGCATGTCGCGCAGCTTCCAGCTCGAACCGATCAGCCAGTCCAGCCGCTGGCGCACCACGCGCATCGGCAGGTCCGTGACCAGGTCCAGATCCACGTGCAGGTCGGACACCCGGGCGCTGGCGCTCGCCTGCGGGTCGGTCGCGGCCAGGCCCATGTCGACATCGTCCGGGTCCGGCTGCTGCGCGCGCCAGCGCTCGAACAGGCCGCTGCCGCGCAGCGCTTCCTGCAGCGCGGCAGCCAGATCCGTGGGGCTGGCGCCCTGCCATGCCAAGGCCGGGTCGGCGCCGTGTGCACGGCGGATGTCGTCGATGGAGAGGTAGTAGCGATTGCGGTTGCTCATGCGCGCTCCTGCAGTGAATCCGGAAGGCATCGAAGCATGCGGCGCGTGAAGTCGCTGCCACATGGGTCGTGCCACATGGCGACCCTTCGACTTCGCCATGCGCTCACGGCGACCGGCGTTCGACGAGGCCTTCAACGGTCAGCAGTCCGGCCGCCTGGGCAGGTTCGAGGCCATACGGCAAGACACCCAGGCAAGGTGCGGGCAGCGATTCGCGCAAGGTTTCCAGGTTGTCCTGGACCGCCGCCATCGCCGGGTCGATGCGGTTGCCGATCCAGCCGGCCAGCCGGCAGCCGTCGGCGAGGATTGCCCGCGCGCTCAGCAGGGCATGGTTGAGACAACCCAGGCGCAGGCCGACCACCAGCACCACCGGCAGGTCCCATTGGCGCGGGATTGCGGATGCCAGCAGGCCCGGCGCAAGCGGCACCATCCAGCCGCCTACGCCTTCGACCACGACGCTGTCGTGCGCAGCGCGCAGGCGATCGAAAGCCGCCCGCAAAGACGCCAGGTCGATGACCGCACCCTCCAGTCGAGCGGCCAGATGCGGCGACAGCGGCTCGCGCAATGCGATCGGATTGATCGCCTCGTAGGGCAGCCGATCGCTGCCGGCCGCCTGCAGCGCCAGCGCGTCCTCATTGCGCCGGCCCTCCGGCGTCTCCAGGCAGCCACTGGCAACCGGCTTCATGCCGCACGCACGCAGGCCGTGCAGGCGCAGCGCATGGATCAGCGTGCACGCCGCGTGCGTCTTGCCGATGCCGGTGTCGGTGCCGGCGACGAACAGCGCGCGCATCAGGCCAGGCCGTGCCGGCGGCGGAAGCGGCGCATGACCGGTCCGGTCAGCGCCATCAGGAAATACACGAAGCCGGGCAGCCCCCACCAGCCCTGCGGGGCCGACAGCGGCAACGCCAGCGCCACTGCCGCCGACAGCAGTCCGACCGCCGTGGGCACGCTCCACAGCACCACGCCGCGCCGCGCGTCGGCTGGGTTGCGCCCGGCGCGTACGGCCACGCGCGTGGCGTGGCGGAACAGCAGCACCAGCGTGCCGCCCATGCAGGCGAAGGACAGTCCATAGCAGATGAACAGCGTGCGCAGGTCGGCCGCGCCGGTGGAATGGAACTCGCTCGGAAACCAGGGACTGATGCCGTTGAACAGGCTGGCGAACACCATGTGCAACGGATAGACGAAGATCAGCGCAAGGAACACCAGCAGCAGCGAAAGCACCCGGCCGGTGCCGTCGCTGGATGGGCAATGGTGGCGCCAGCGCACGTGGCCATACCAGAACATGGCGATCTGCGCGAAACACGCGGCAAAGGCCGGAATGCCGCCCAGCGTGGCCAGCAGTTCGGCGGCGCTGTGCGGAATCGCCTCGCCGCCGATCAGCAGCAGCGTCAGCGTCAGTGCGAAGGCACCATCCACGAACATGTCCAGCCGCCCCGCCTCGACGCCTTCGCGCTGCTCGGTCAGGCTCATCGTTCCCTCTCCCCACCGGTGGTCGGCGCATAATACGGGCTTTGCTGCGGAAGCCGCGCCGATGTTCCACCTCTCCGAGACCACCTACGCCAGCAAGCACGAACACTACGCGGACCTGGCAGCCCAGGCGCGCGGCCTGCTCGCCGGCGAGCGCGACCTGATCGCCAACGCGGCCAACTTCAGCGCGCTCGTGTTCAACAGCCTGCCCGACCTCAACTGGGCCGGGTTCTACCTGTTCGACGGCACCGAACTGGTGGTCGGCCCGTTCCAGGGCAAGCCAGCCTGCGTGCGCATCGCGCTGGGCCGCGGCGTCTGCGGCACCGCCGCCAGGACGAGACAGATCCAGCTGGTGCGCGACGTCAACGCCTTCGCGGACCACATCGCCTGCGACGCCGCTTCGCAATCGGAGATCGTGGTGCCGCTCACCAAGCCGGACGGCTCGCTGCTGGGCGTTTGGGATGTGGACAGCCCGCTCATGGGCCGCTTCGACGAGGACGACCGCGAAGGCATGGCGACGCTGTGCGCGGTGTTCATGGCATCGCTGGGCTGCTGATCCGCTTTTCGTAGGGTGGGCTTGAGCCCACCCGCCACCTCGCGAGAATGCCTGGTGGGCTCAAGCCCACCCTGCGGATCACTCGCGCGGCGTGCGCAGCAGGGTAAGCACCGCCTCGCGCGCCGGTTCCACGCCGGTGCCGTCGGCCGAGGAGAACACCTGCGCGCTGGCCTGCACGCCCTCGCCGAACTCCTTGCGCACCGCCGCCAGCGCCTGCATCGCCTGGTTGCGCGAGAGCTTGTCCGCCTTGGTCAGCAGCAAATGGCAGGGCAGGTTCGTCTCGAAGCAGAAGTCCAGCATCATCCGGTCGAAGTCCTTGAGCGGATGGCGGATGTCGGCGATCAGCACCACGCCGCGCAGGCTGCGGCGCGTGTGCAGGTAGGCATCGATTTCCTGCCTCCAGTGCTCGCGCAGCTCTTCGGGCACCTTGGCGTAGCCGTAGCCGGGCAGGTCGATCAGGCGCGCTTCCAGCGGCGCTTCGCCCTCGCCCGGCTTGAGCGGCGGCAGCGCGAAGGCGACCATCTGCTGCGTGCGCCCCGGCGTCTTGGAAGTGCGCGCCAGGCCCTTGTGCCCGGCCAGCGCATTGAGCGCGCTGGACTTGCCGGCGTTGGAACGGCCGGCAAAGGCCACCTCCGCACCACGGTCGGCGGGCAACTGGCTGATGCGATGGGCGGCCAGCACGAACTGCGCGCCGTTGAGAGGATTGGGCATGGGAACGGTTTGACCAGGATGCGTTGGCGCGGGGATAATCCCGCGGTTTCTGCCTGCCGCAGGCCATGTTGGCAGCGGTTCGCGGCGGATGTGAGCGGTCTTTCGGGAGACAAGTGTATGAGTTTTCGGTCCGCCGGTTTCCGGCCTGCTGCCCTTGGGGGCGCTGCTCTTGTAGGCATGGTTGCCCTCGTCTTCGCGCTGTCGAGCAGCGTGGTCGTGGCGCAGGCTGCCAAGCCCGCGACGCGGGCCCCGGCCACCGCGGCCGGCGCCAAGCAGGGC
>NZ_JABFWW010000244.1 GCF_013362045.1 Frateuria sp.
CGGCGGGCGCGGCCGGCGCCGGTGCGCCGCGCGGACGCACCACGGTGGCGTCGCGCATGTCCTCGTCGAAGGGACCGTTGGTCGTGCTCATGGGGTCAGCTCCGGATCGCCCACAGTTGCAGGTCGAGGCCGGCGAACTCGCTGCCGAAATGGAAGGCGATGCCGCCGGAGGTCTTGAGCTCGCGCCACATCGGCGAATGCTTGTCGAACTCGAAATACAGGTAGCCCGCGTTGTAGGGGATCTGCCGCGGCGCCACCGGCATCGGCTGCACCGCGATGCCGGGCAGCTGCAGGTTGACCAGGTCGCGGATCTTCTCGGTCGGTCCGATCTTGGCGTGCGCGGGCAGCTGACGGCGCAGTTCCTCGGACTTCATGTCGGCCTTGGCCGAGAGCACGAAGGCGGCGGTGTCGAGCAGGGTCAGGTCCGGCACCACCGCGACCCATACGCCGTACTTGCGCGCCTGCAGCGGGATCGGCGTGGCGGTCTGCTCCATCACCGCGCTCAACGCGTTGCGCAGCGACACGATCACCGGCTCGAAGCTCTCCCGCAGCAGCTCGTGGCGGTACGGCGGAAACATCGGCGGACGCTTGCCCGGCGCGGTGAAGGTGGCGAGTTCCCCGGCCATCGCCACCAGCGTGCGATAGAAGGCTTCCGGATGCTGCAGCGGCGCCTCGGCCAGGTGCGCGACGAGCGGCTGGCAGCGGTTGACCACCTGCAGCAACAGGAAGTCGGCGATCTCGGCCGCGCCGCCGCGGTCGGTCAGCGCCACGCGGCTGGCCAGCGCCTCGCCGCGCTGGTGCAGCAGGCCCAGCAGTTCGGTGAGGAAAGTCACCAGCCGCGGTACCGCCTGGCAGGAGAGCGCGGTGGGCATGAACGACTCGTCCAGCACCACGCGGCGATCGGCGCGACACTCGACGATGCGCGCCACCGGAATCTGCGCCAGCCCCTCCATCGGCTGCGACTGCGGCAGCAGGCGGCAGCTCATGCCGCCCACTTCCAGCGGGGTCGTGCCTTCGACGCTGCCGGAGCTGTCGCGCACCTCGGCCTCGCGCACGCGATAGCGGAACAGCCGCTCGGCCGGCGCCTCGGGCCTCCCGCTGTCGGGCTGGGTGGGCGTGCGCAGCGGCAGGGTCAGGTAGACGGTCTGGTCGCGCCAGTTGGCGTCGATTTCCAGTGCGGACGGCAGCGGGTCGTCGCCGGGCATGGCGAACGGCGTGCCATCCGGGAAGATGCCGCGCGCACGGCGGATGCCGAGCTTGCCGATGGCCAGCAGGTCAGGCTCCAGCTCCAGTTCCTGGAAGCCCCAGGCGTAGGGGCGCAGGGCGCCGGCACGCAGTTCGACGAAACGCTCGAAGTAGCGCTCCTGCTGCTGCAGGTGCTGCGGCCGCAGGAACAGGCCCTCGCTCCAAACCACTTTGTTGTTCTGCGTCATGTGCGACCTGTCTGCTGCGCCCGCTGTCGGGCGTGTTCACCATGGACGACGGCCCTCTGACCCGCCCGGAAGAACGAAACCCTCGCTCTACCGGGTGCCGCGTGCCTTCCCTCTATTGCGTTTTCCCCGCCCGAAAAGCGCCATGCGCCCTCACCGCTGCCGTGCCCGCGCCGACTTCAGCCGCGCCAGCTGCTCCTCGTAGGCGCGCGCGAACTCGTCGCCGAACAGGCGGCGGAAGCATTCGTCCGGGTCCTTCGCCAGGCCTTCGAAATTCTCGCGGTAGCGCTCCCAGTAGCGGCTCTTGCCGCTGAAGGCCGAGCGCTTGCCGCCATCGACTTCCTGTTCGAGCCGGTCGGGGTTGAAGTGCGCCAGCACGGCCTCGAAGCCCGCGCGCACGCCGGCGAGCATCGCCATCTGGTGGCAGCGGATATCGTCGAAGGCGTCCTGGAAGGCGTCGGTGCCGGAGAGGAAGGCGCCGTTGGCGGGCGAGAGCAGTTTCTGCAGCGCCTCGTCCGCGGTCGGGGCGAACTTCAGCGGGTTGTTTTCCGAGCGCTGGATCAGCGTCACCGGCAGGCGGAAGGTGTTCTTGATCTCGGCCCGCGCGCGCAGCACGTCCATCACGCCGTCGACGACGATGCGGAAGATGGCGTCCAGCTCGGACGGCAGGCCGGCGGCAGGAACAGGCACGGCTGCAGGGGCGGCAAACGGTGCGGCCGCCGGTGCGGCGGCGATGGCCAGCGCAGGCGGCGGAGCCGGTGTAGGTGCGGGTGCGGTCCGGGGCGCGAAGTCGCCCATGGTCAGGTCCCAGTTCTCCGGCAGCGCATCGCGCTGGCCGGCGACGCCGGGTGGGTGGAAGTGGTCGGCCATGCCGCTGGAGTGGTTCCAACTGGCGGCCGGGGCGGGTGCGGATGCGGGCGGCGCGCCGAAGGGTTCGTCCAGGAAGGCCAGCGGATCCAGCGCACCGGCCGGCGC
>NZ_JABFWW010000256.1 GCF_013362045.1 Frateuria sp.
CGAACCCTGGGTGCGCATCCGGCGCGACCCGGCAGAGCCTGCCAGCCTGCTCAAGGCCGGCGCGCCGGTGTGCTACGTGATCGAGCGCGACGGCTTCTCCGACGCGCTGATCCTGGAGCGCGCCTGCCGCGAGGCCGGCCTGCCCCCGCCGATGCAGCCGCTGGCCGGCACCCGCCGCAAGCGCTCGGTGTTCGCGCTGGCGCGGCGCGACGGCTGGCTGCTGGGCCGCAACCGCCAGCGCTCGCCCAACGGGTCGCTGGCGCAGCTGGTGCGCTCGCTGGAAGACCAGCCCGAACGCGACATCCAGATCGTGCCCGTGTCGATCTACGTCGGCCGCGCGCCCAGCCGCGATGCCGGCTGGTTCCGCGTGCTGTTCTCCGAGAACTGGGTGATGGTCGGCCGCTTCCGCCGCCTGCTGGCGCTGCTGCTGAACGGCCGCGACACGGTGGTGCACTTCTCCCCGCCGGTGTCGCTGCGCGAGGTGCTGAACGAGGCCGGGCAGATCGAGCCGGACCGCTTCGTGCGCAAGATCGCGCGGGTGCTGCGCACGCACTTCCGCCGCATCCGCGCCGCGGTGATCGGCCCGGACCTGTCGCACCGGCGCACCGTCGCCGATTCGGTGCTCAACGCCGAGCCGGTACGCTCGGCGATCGGCGCCACGGCGGCCAAGGAGCACATCTCCTACGCCAAGGCCTGGCGCCGCGCGCACAAGCTGGTGATGGAGATCGCCGCCGACTATTCGCACCCGGTGGTGCGCTCGGTGTCGTTCCTGCTGTCGAACTTCTGGAACAAGCTGTACGACGGCATCGCCATGCACCACTTCGACAAGGCGCGCGCCGCGGCGCCCGGGTACGAAGTGGTCTACGTGCCCAGCCATCGCAGCCACGCCGACTACCTGCTGCTGTCCTACCAGTTGCACGTCTCCGGCGTGGTGGTGCCGCACATCGCCGCCGGGGTGAACCTCAACCTGCCGGTGATCGGGCCGATCCTGCGCCGCGGCGGCGCGTTCTTCCTGCGCCGCAGTTTCAAGGGCAATGCGCTCTACTCGGTGATCTTCAACGAATACGTCGCGCAGCTGATCGACCGCGGCGTGCCGATGGAGTACTTCATCGAGGGTGGCCGCTCGCGCACCGGGCGGCTGCTCGCGCCGCGCGCCGGCATGCTGGTGATGACCGTGCGCGCCTTCCTGCGCGCGCCGCGCCGGCCGGTGCTGTTCCAGCCGGTATACATCGGCTACGAGAAGCTGATGGAGGGCAAGAGCTACATCGGCGAGCTGTCGGGCAAGCCGAAGGAGAAGGAATCCCTCGTCGGCCTGCTCAAGGGCCTGAAAGTGCTGCGCCAGCGCTACGGCCACGTCGCGCTCAACTTCGGCGAGCCGATCGAGCTGACCCCGCTGCTCGATACGGCAAGCAATGACTGGCGCGCCGCCACCGCCGACCCTGACGCCAAGCCCGAGTGGCTGAACCGCGTGGTCGACGAGCTGGCCGAGCGCATCCAGGTCAACATCAACCGCGCCGCCGACGTCAACCCGATCAACCTGCTGGCGCTGGCGCTGCTGGCCACGCCCAAGCACGCGATGGCCGAGAACGACCTGCTCGCGCAGCTGGAGCTGATGCGCGCGCTGCTCACGCAGATGCCCTACTCGGACCGCATCACGCTCACGCCGATGGCCCCGCCCGCGATCGTCGCGTACGGCGAGCAGATGGGCTGGGTCCGCCGCGTGCGCCATCCGCTGGGCGACGTGCTGGTGGCCGACGACGAGCCGGCGGTGCTGCTGTCCTACTTCCGCAACAACGTGCTGCACCTGACCGCCACCGCCGCGTGGGTGTCCTGCTGCTTCTTGAACAACCGGCGCATGACGCGCGCCTCGGTGCTGCGGCTGGGCCGGATCATCTATCCGTTCATCCAGGGCGAGCTGTTCCTGCCATGGGACTCGGACGGCTTCGTGGCGCAGATGCAGGGCACGATCGACTTCTTCGTCGGCCGCGGCCTGCTGGAAGCATCGGCCGACGGCCGCGTGCTCGAGCGCGGGCCGGGCCAGGACGACGCCGCGTTCCAGATGAAGACCATCGCGCGCAGCCTGATCCAGGCCTTCGAGCGCTACTACATCACCATCGCCGCGCTGGCCAAGAACGGCCCGCACACGACCACCGCGGCGGAGCTGGAGAACGCCTGCGCGCTCACCGCGCAGCGGCTGTCGCTGCTCAACGAGCAGTCCGCGCCGGAGTTCTTCGACAAGGCGCTGTTCCGTGGCTTCATCCAGAAGCTGCGCGAGCAGAAGATCGTGTGGACCGACGATGCCGGCAAGCTCGACTACGACCGCGCGCTGGAGGACATGGTGCGCGACGCGCGGGTGATCCTGGCCCGCGAGGTGCGCCACTCGATCCTCAAGATCACCGGCGTGGACGGCGACATGGACGCCGCCCCGCCCAAGCCGGCAGCGCACGTGCCCGAGGACAGCGGCAGCGAGGACCTGCACCGGCGCCACGTCGAGGCCGAGCAACACGAGCACGGGCACGAACCGCCCCGGGACGCCTAACCGCCTCGCCTCCAGGGCAACGTGTGGCAGGCGGGCTACCGGTGGGTGCGGAGAGCTGCCTATGATGGCCGCTCCACTGGAGGAGGCCCATCATGTCCCTGCGCCCCGCGCTCGCCCTTGCCACCCTGCTGGCGGCCGCTCCCGCCCTGGCCGCCGAGCCACCCACGGAAGCCGCCACCGCATTGCACTGCGCACACCTGCTCGACCCGGCGGCCGGCAAGCTGCTGGGCGAGACCACGGTGGTGGTGCGCGACGGGCGCATCCAGGCAATCCACGCCGGCGCGCCGGCGAGCAGCGACGGCCGCGTGCTGGAACTGGCCGGCCAGACCTGCCTGCCCGGCCTGATCGACGCGCACACGCACCTGACCTCCGAGACCAGCCCCACCGGCTACACCGACCAGTTCCGCTGGAACACCGCCGACTACGCGATCCGCTCCACCGTGTATGCCAGGCGCACCCTGCTGGCGGGCTTCACCACCGTGCGCAACCTGGGCGACGAGGCCAACGAGTCGATCGCCCTGCGCAACGCGATCAACGCCGGCATCGTGTCCGGCCCGCGCATCTACACGGCGGGCGTGCCGATCGGCTCGACCGGCGGCCACGCCGACCCCACCGACGGCTACCGCCAGGACCTGGCCGGCGATCCCGGCCCGAAACGAGGCATCATCAACGGTCCAGCCGACGCGTGGAAGGCCGTGCGCCAGCACTACAAGGACGGTGCGGACCTGATCAAGATCATGCCCTCCGGCGGCGTGCTGGACGAAAGCGCCAGCGCGGACAACCCGCAGATGACCATGGAGGAGATCAAGGCCGTGGTCGCCGCCGCGCACGACTACGGCTTCACCGTGGCGGCCCACGCGCACGGCGCCGAGGCGATCCGCCGCGCGGTGCTCGGCGGCGTGGACTCGATCGAGCACGGCACCTTCATGGACGACGCCGACATGAAGCTGATGAAGGAGCACGGCACCTGGTACGTGCCCACCATCATCGCCGGCAAGTACGTCGAGCAGATGGCCGCCAAGCCCGGCTACTACCCGCCGCAGGTCGCCGCCAAGGCGCGCCAGGTCGGCCCGATCATCCTGGCCACCGCCGGCCGCGCCTACAAGGCCGGGGTGAAGATCGCCTTCGGCACCGACGCGGCCGTCTACCCGCACGGACAGAACGCCAGGGAGTTCGAGTACATGGTGCAGGCCGGCATGCCGCCGATGTACGTGCTGCAGGCCGCCACCACCCACGCGGCCGAGCTGCTGCACCGGGCCGACCAGCTGGGCCAGATCCAGCCGGGCCGCGCGGCCGACGTGATCGCCGTTCCCGGCGACCCGCTTGAGGACATCACCGCCATGCAGCGGGTGAGCTTCGTGATGAAGGACGGCACGGTCTACAAGCAGGACGGCAAGCCGACCGCGCCTTGACCCAGCGGCCGCCGGCGCACGGCAGCCGGCGGCCTTCCTGTAGCATTGCCGCCCATGAGCGAGCAGCCCCAAACCACCCACTTCGGCTTCCGCGACGTGCCGGTGGGCGACAAGCAGAAACTGGTCGGCCAGGTGTTCACCTCGGTCGCGCGCAGCTACGACCTGATGAACGACCTGATGTCGTTTGGCGTCCACCGCCTGTGGAAGCGTCATTTCGTGGCGATCAGCGGCGTGCGCGCGGGCGACCGCGTGCTGGACCTGGCTGGCGGCACCGGCGACATCGCCGCGTTGCTCAAGCCCGTGGTCGGCGACGCGGGCGAGGTGGTGGTGGGCGACATCAACGCCGCCATGCTGGGCGTGGGCCGCGACCGCATGACCGACCGCGGCCTGGTCTCGGGCCTGCGCTGGGCGCAGTTGAACGCCGAGTGCCTGCCCTTTGCCGACAACTCGTTCGACGCGGTGACCATGGCCTTCGGCCTGCGCAACGTCACCGACAAGGACAGGGCGCTGGCCGACATCTGCCGCGTGCTCAAGCCCGGCGGCCGCGCGCTGGTGCTGGAGTTCTCGCGCGTGCAGAGCGAGCTGTTCGGCAAGCTCTACGACTTCCATTCGTTCAAGGTGCTGCCCAGGCTCGGCCGGCTGTTCGCCGGCGACGCGGACAGCTACCAGTACCTGGCCGAGTCGATCCGCAAGCACCCGGACCAGGCCACGCTCAAGGGCATGATGGAGGCGGCCGGCTTCGGCCGCGTGGAGGTGCGCAACCTCAGCAACGGCATCGTGGCGATCCACAAGGCCTACAAGCTCTGACCGGGGCGTCGCCGCCGACCGCGACCGCGTTCCAACGGCCTGCGCCGTCTGCTGCTGGAGCATGCGGACGACCCTAAGGCCGTCCGCGTCGAACGGCTGAACCTCAGGCCGGCGCGCGCAGGTCCTGCTGCACCGAGCCCACGCGGCGCGCGGTGTCCTCGCTGTCCTTGAGCCGCACGGCCTCGGCCAGCGCGGCGGCGTACCAGCGCTGCATGCCGGGCAGCTCGCGCAGGCGCTGCGCATAGGCCAGCGAGGCCTCGTCCAGCGGCAGGCCGTAGCTCAGGATGCGCCAGGCGACCGGGGCGAAGAAGGCATCCACCGCGCTGAAGGCGGAACCGGCGAGGAACGGCCCGCCGAAGCGCGAGAGGCCTTCGTTCCACAGTTCCGCCAGACGCGAGAGGTCGCGCTGCAGCGACGCGTCGATGCCATGCAGCCGCACGCGGATGGCGCAGTTCATCGGGCAGGTGCCACGCAACGCGCCGAAGCCCGAGTGCATCTCGGCGGCGGCGCAACGCGCCCAGGCGCGCCCGCCAGCGTCGGCCGGCCATACGCCTGGATGGCGCTCGGCCAGGTATTCGACGATCGCCAGCGAATCCCACACCACGGTGTCGCCATCAACAAGGCAGGGCACCTTGCCGCTGGGCGAGAAGGTACGGAAGGCATCCCAGCTGGAACCCTCCTGCAACGCCACCAGGCGTTCGTCGAACGGAACGCCGCGCTCGACCATCAACAGCCACGGCCGCAGCGACCACGACGAATAGTTCTTGTTGCCGATGTAGAGCTGGTACACGACGGAACCTCCTTTCAGGTATCCATGATCAGCAGGGTGCCGGTGCTGCCTTCCTCGACCGCATGGGGAACGCCGGCAGGCACCAGGCAAAGCTGGCCGGCGCCCGCCACCCGCAGCGCGCCGCCGATGCGCAGCCGCAGGGCGCCATCCAGCACGAGCAGCGCCTCGCTGACGTCATGCGTTTCTTCCACATAGGGCGCCTCGTCCATGCGCAGCAGCTTGAGCCTGGCCGAGCCGATCTGGCCGAGCAGGTGCGATTGCCACGCAGGCAACCCCCGCGCCAGCGCCGGCAGGTCGACGATGACCGCTTCAGCCGTGTTCATAGCGCTTGGTCCCGTGCGCCGATACCGGGCGCACCGGCGCCGTGCGCCCGCGCGCATTGGCCAGTATGACGCCGCCGACGGTCACCGCGCCGCCGATCAGGGTCAACGGCCCCGGCCGTTCGCCCAGCCAGACCCAGCCGATCAGCACCGCGATCGGCGGCGAGAAGTAGATGAAGCTGGACACCTGCGAGGCGGAGCTGCGGTGGATTGCCGTGTTCCAGGCGATGTAGCCCACGAAGGTCGGCGCCAGCCCCAGCCACAGCAACGCACCGATACGCGGCCACGGCGCGGCAGCCAGCGCGTGCGGCAGGTCCAGCGCGAACGGCAGCGCGCCCAGCATGCCGGCGAAGAAGGTGAATGCGGTGACGCCGAACACGCTCGAACGCGCGAACAGCGGCTTCTGCCCCACGAAATAGATGGCCGAGGCGACCACGCTGACCAGCACCAGCGCCGCCATCGGCTCGAACTTCACCTGCTTGCCGCTGGCCAGCACCACCATCACCACGCCGGCCAGCGCCACGCCCAACCCGGCCAGCGTGCGCAGCGGCAGCCGCTCGCGCAGCCACAGCGCGGACAGCGCCGCGGTCGCCGCCGGCACCAGCGAGATCAGGATCGCCGCGGTGCCGCTGGCGATGCGCGTTTCGGCGTAGTTGAGCGCCAGATGGTAGACGGTCAGCCCGGTCACGCCCAGCAGCGCCAACTGCGGCCAGTCGCGCCGCGCCGGCAGCGGCGGGCGCTTGGCGATCAGCCACAGCGCGAAGCACAGCGAGCCGATGGCCAGCCGCGCGAAGGCCACCTCGCCCGGCGTGAACGCCGGCAGCGCATAGGCGATCGCCGCATAGGCGGAGGACCAGGTGACCAGCGCGACGCCGATGCAGGCCAGCGTGCGCCCGTCGAGGCGTAGGGTATCCATGGGGTCAAGTCCGGGCGGGGAAGTGCGCATCCTAGTGGCGGGCACCAGGCACGGGAATGATGGATCGGAATAAAGTGACGACCTTTCGCCATCGAACGAAATGGGAAAACACCCGCATGGCCTCAATATCGAAACCCGAACTGGACGGACGCGATTGGCAGCTGCTCGAAGCCCTGCAGCAGGACGCGCGCCAGGGCTACGCCGAGCTGGGGCGGCAGGTCGGCCTGTCCGCGCCGGCGGTGGCCGAACGGGTGAAGCGGCTGGAGGAAGCCGGCGTGATCGCCGGCTACCGCGCGGTCATCGACCCGAAACGCCTGGGCTACAGCATCGACGCGGTGATCCGGCTGCGCTGCGACGGCGGCGTCTGCGCGCGCATCGGCGCGCTGGTGGCGGACGTGCCCGAGGTGCTCGAATGCCGCCGCCTGGCCGGCGAGGATTCGGCGCTGCTGCACGTGGTCGCGCTCTCGGTGGCGCACCTGGAAACAGTGCTCGACCGCCTGCTGAAGATCCACCCGAGCATCAGCACCACTACGCTGGTGGTGCTGCAGACGCCGCACGCCAACCGCCCGCTGACCCGCGCGATGTGGCAGGCGGCGCAGGCGATGGAGGGCTGAGGCCGGCATACTGCCCGCTGCTTTCCGGAGACTCCGATGTCCGATCAGACCCTGCCGCCCGATGCCGATGACCGGCCTGACGATCCCCAGCGCCGCCGCCTGCTCGGCGGCCTGGCCGCCGCGGGCGCCGGCCTCGCGCTGGGCGGCACCGCCGTGGACACCTCCACGGCCGCAACCGTGCCGGCGGCGACCAAGCTCGATGCCCTGCTGCGCGAGCGCATCCAGCGCGTGGTGGTGATCTACGCCGAGAACCGCAGCTTCAACAACCTGTTCGGCGATTTCCCCGGCGTGGCCGAGCCGCTGTCCGCGCTCGAGCCCGAGCGGTACCGCCAGCGCGACCGCGACGGCTCGCTGCTGAAGGAGCTGCCGCCGGTATGGCACGGCGTGGCGCCGCACGAACAGGTGGTCAACCACCGCAAGTACGTGGTGCGCGAGGAGGACCTCACCGGCCTGCCGAATGCGCCCTGGGCGCTGCGCACCGGCTCGGGCGAACCGCTGCCGCAGGGCGTGGTCACCCGCGACCTGTGGCACCGCTTCTACGAGAACCAACTGCAGATCAACGACGGCCGCAACGACGGCTTCGTCGCCTGGGGCGACTCGGGCGCCCTGGTGATGGGCTACTACGGCGACAACGCGGCCAACCTGCGGCTATGGCAACTGGCGCGCCAGTACACCCTGTGCGACCACTTCTTCATGGGCGCCTTCGGCGGCTCCTTCATCAACCACCAGTACCTGGTCGCCGCGCAGCCGGCGTACTACCCGCACGCCGACACCAGCCCGGCACGCTTCAACATCGCCCAGACGGTGACCGGCGAGGCCACCGACATCCATCTCAAGCTCGCCCACGACTCGCCCGCCAGCGCGATGGACGGCAAGCCCGAGCCGTACGCCCCCAGCGCGCTCACGCCGGATTTCTGGGCGGTGAACACGATGGCGCCGGCCTACGCGCCGAGCTTCTCCAAGGACCCGAACGACCCGCACCGCGCCGATCCGAACAGTCCCAACACGCTGCCGCCGCAGCAGCACGAGACCATCGGCGACGTGCTCTCCGAAGCCGGCGTCGACTGGGCCTGGTATGCCGGTGGCTGGCAGCTTGCGCTGGAGGACCAGGGCGACGGCGACCAGCGCGATTTCCCGCAGCGACCCAACTTCCAGCCACACCACCAGCCATTCAGCTACTTCGCCGCCTACGCACCGGGCACCGCCGCGCGGGCGAAGCACCTGCGCGATGCCGGCATCGGCGAGACCGCGGCCACCAACCACTTCCTTGCGGCGGTCCAGGCTGACCGGCTTCCGGCGGTCACCTTCTACAAGCCCCAGGGCGACCTCAACATGCACGCCGGCTATTCCGACGTCGATGCCGGCGACCGTCACATCATGGCCGTGGTCGAGGCCCTGCAGTCGTCGGCTGCATGGCCCGGCCTGCTCATCGTCATCACGGTGGACGAGAACGGCGGCTGGTGGGACCACGTGGCGCCGCCCAAGGGTGACCGCTGGGGACCGGGCTCGCGCATCCCGGCGATCGTGGTCTCGTCGCACGCGAAGAAGGGCCACGTCGACCACACCGTCTACGACACCGGCTCGATCGCCCGCCTCATCACCCGCCGCTTCGGCCTGCGC
>NZ_JABFWW010000169.1 GCF_013362045.1 Frateuria sp.
GGTTGCCATTGGGCAGGTACACAGACGCGATGCGCAGGCCGCCTGCGCGCGCCTCGAGGTAGCGCGCCTGTCCGTCCTCGCCGTCGGAGGGCAGGCCCCGGCGCAGCTCGATCGGCGCGCCGTCGCGTGCGAGCACCGCCACGCCGTGGTGCCGCGGCTGGCCGTGCCACACGGCGTCGTAGCCCGCCTCGCGCAGCGCCTCGATCGGGAAGCGCGGGTCGCTGGTCTTGATCTCCTGCAGGCAGGCGACGTCGGGCCGGGTCTCGTGCAGCCACTCCAGCAATCGCGGCAACCGGCCGTTGACACCGTTGACGTTGAAGGTGGCGATGCGCATGGGGCGATCTCATCAAGCGCCACTGCACGGCCCTGTAGGCCGGTTTCCAGAGATGGAGAAGGGGCCGCACAGCACGCAGGGCCGACGATAGGATGAGATGCGTCCTTCCTCAGCTCACCCCAGGCAGTGTTCATCGCCACCGTCCTCGTCACGCTCCTCGTCGCGCTGGTCTACGTGAACCTCGCGGGCGCGGAGCACAAGACGATCAGGAAGGTCGAGCACCTGTACCCGGTGGACGATCCGCAGTTCCGGCGCGCGATGGGGCTGATGATGGGACCCGCGATCGTCGACGGGAACTGCGTCGATGCCCTGGTCGATGGCGACGAGATCTTTCCCGCGATGCTGGCGGCCATCCGCGCTGCCCGGCGCACCGTTCTCTTCGAGACCTTCATCTACTGGTCCGGCGCCATCGGCGAGGAGTTCGCGGACGCGCTGGCGGAACGCGCGCGCGCCGGCGTCAAGGTGCACGTGCTGCTCGACTGGGTGGGCAGCACCCGCATGCAGGACAACCTGCTGGAAAGGATGCGGCAGGCCGGTGTCGAAGTGCGCAAGTACCACCCGCTGCGCTGGTACAACCTGTCGCGGCTGAACAACCGCACGCACCGCAAGCTGCTCATCGTCGATGGCCGCATCGGCTTCACCGGCGGCGTGGGCATCGCGCCGCAGTGGTGCGGCCATGCGCAGGACCCCGATCACTGGCGCGACAACCACTTCCGCGTGGAGGGCCCGGTCGTCGCGCAGATGCAGAGCGTGATGCTCGACAACTGGACCAACACGGCGGGCCAGGTGCTGCATGGCGCCGAATACTTCCCGGCGCTCGAGCGTGCAGGCGACCAGCAGGCGCAGATGTTCGCCAGCTCGCCCGAGGGGGGCAGCGAAAGCATGTTGATGATGGTGCTGTTGGCGATCACCGCCGCCACGCGCACCATCGACCTGTCCAGTGCCTACTTCGTGCCCGACGCGGCCACCCGCGACGCGCTGGTGGCCGCGGTGAAGCGGGGCGTTCGGGTGCGCGTCATCACGCCGGGCAAGCACACGGACACGATGACCGTGCGGCGTGCCTCGCGCGGCCTGTGGGGCGAGCTGCTGCAGGCGGGCGTGCAGATCCACGAGTACCAGCCGACCATGTACCACTGCAAGGGCATGATCGTCGACGGGCTGATGACCTCGGTGGGATCGACCAACTTCGACATGCGGTCGTTCCGCATGAACGACGAGGCCAACCTGAACGTCTACGACGCCGGGTTCGCGCAGCAGATGACGCAGGTGTTCGAGGCCGACCTCGCGCGGTCCCGCCGCATCACCTACGAAGCCTGGAAGGGCCGGCCGCTGTCCATCCGCCTGCAGGAGCAGGCCCTTGCGATGTTCGGGTCGCTGCTCTAGCGGCGCAGCCGTCGCCGCCTCCTCGCCATGGACCGCGTCATCCCGTTGCCGCAGTTCCGCCAAACCGTCGCGGCGGGGTGGATCGCTGCGCTGGCACTGCTGTTCGGTGCGCTCGCCGCCGACCTGGTGATGCATGGGCCGGTCACGCGCCTCGATGCGCCGGCCAGTGCCTGGTTCGCCGCCCACCTGCGGCCATCGACCACGCAGCTGATGCTCGCGGTGAGCGCGGCGCACGAGACCCGCTCGATCTGCGTCCTGGCCGCACTGCTGGCGATTGGCCTGGTACTCACGCACCACCGCCACTGGCTGGCGCTGCTGGTGGTCGCCGTGCCCGGCGGGCTGGTGCTGAACGCGCTCGTGAAGCTCGCCTTCGAACGCGCGCGACCGGCGTTCGACCACCCGCTGGTGCATCTCAGCACCTTCAGTTTCCCCAGCGGCCACGCAGCGGGCGCAACCGTCTGGTGGGGCTTCGTGCTGGTGCTCTGGTGGTCGCGCGAACGCGGCGTTGCTGCGCGTGTCGCCGGGACCATTGTCGCCGTCGTTTTCGTGCTGCTCACCGCGCTGTCGCGCGTGTACCTCGGCGCGCATTACCCCAGCGACGTGCTGGCCGGGATCGTCGAAGGCGCGCTATGGCTGCTCGCCTGCTTCTGCGGCGCGCAGGCGCTGGCGCACC
>NZ_JABFWW010000020.1 GCF_013362045.1 Frateuria sp.
GAACAGGAAACGCAGCACCAGCAACATCGTCAAGGACGTCGAGAACGCGGTGGCCAGTTCGAACAGCGAGAACAGCACCACGTCCAGCATCAGGATCGGCCGGCGCCCGTAGCGGTCGGCCAGGCGGCCGAAGACCAGTGCACCCAGCGGCCGCGCCGCCAGCGTGAGCAGCAACGCCAACGTCACGTCGGCCTTTTCCACCCCAAATTCTTGCGCTATCCCGACGATCACGAAGGTCAGCAGGAAGTAGTCGAAGGCATCCAGCGTCCAGCCCAGGAAGCTGGCCAGCACCGTGTGGCGCTGGTCGTGGTCCAGCTCTCGCAACGTGGACAGAACACCCATGCCTCGCCCCCAGCATCAACCCGCAGTCATCAGGCTAGCACGCGGTCCCGTGCGGGCCGCCGGGGAGTGGTGCGCAGCAGGATGACTTGCCTCCCCGATCATCGTAAGTTCTTGCTTCGGCACGCCGAGTCCGGGGAGGACCGGCATGCCGCAATGGCGGCGAGACGTGGCATGAGGCCACCGATCGCCCATCCAATTCCTTGGGAGGGAAAACACCAATGATGCAAAAACCGCTTGCCGGCGCCCTGCTTGGCGCCCTCGGCCTGGTCGTGGCCGGCGCTGTCCAGGCAGCCACGCCGAACCACATCCGCACGTCCGCACTGGGTCACCTGACTTCCAGCGCCTTGGCGCAACGCTTGGGGATGGATCCCCAGGCCTCGCTGGCTCCGGGCCTGCAGCTGCGCACTGCGCGCGGCACCGTCAAGACCCGCGAGGCCCAGCTGTTCAACGGCGTGCCGGTGTATGGCCGCAGCGTGGTGGTCGAACGCGACGCCACCGGCAACGTACAAAGTGTCGATGGCCATCTTTCCGGTGGACTGGGCTTCGACCTCGCCTCGGCCACGCCGCGCCTGGACGGCGCACGCGCGGTGGCGGTGTTGCGGCAGCACGCCGGCCTGCTGCCGCTAGGCATCGGCATCGACGCGGTAGCGGACAGCGACCTGCAGAACGTCAGGCACGATCTGTACGTCTATGCCGAAGGCAAGAAGGCGCAGCTGGTCTACCTGACCTCGTTCTTCGTCGATCACGGCGGCCGGCCTTCGCGTCCGACCGCGATCATCGATGCCGATACCGGCGACGTCGTGGCGAGCTGGGAGGGCCTTGCCACCAAGGGCAAGCCCGGTGGCGGCGGTGGCGGCACCGGCACCCCGGCGTCGGCCAACGGCCCGGGCGGCAACCAGAAGACCGGGCAATACTTCTACGGCAGCAATTACCCGGCGCTTGCGGTCACGCAATCGGGCAGCACCTGTTCGATGGTCAATCCCGACGTCAAGACCAACGACATGAACCAGAGCCGCAACCGCGCGACGCTGTGGGCCTTCACCTGCCCCACCAGCAGCGGCGACGGCATCAACGGCGCCTATTCGCCGATCAACGACGCGCACCACTTCGGCGGCGTCGTGCACGACATGTACAACGCCTGGTTCGGCGCCCCGCCGCTGAACATGCAGCTGGTGATGAACGTGCACTACAGCCGCAACTACGAGAACGCGTTCTGGAACGGCAGCTCGATGAACTTCGGCGACGGCGCCAGCACGTTCTATCCGCTCACCGCGCTGGACGTGACCAGCCACGAGATCAGCCATGGCTTCACCGAACAACACTCGAACCTGCAGTATTCCGGCCAGTCCGGCGGCATGAACGAGGCGTTCTCCGACATGGCCGGCGAGGCGGCCGAGTACTACGACCGCGGCGCCAACGACTGGCTGGTCGGCGCCGACATCATCAAGAACGGCACCGCGCTGCGCTGGATGTGCACGCCAAGCAGGGACGGCCGCTCCATCGAGAATGCCGCCGATTACACCAGCACCCTGGACGTGCACTATTCCAGCGGCGTGTACAACAAGGCGTTCTGCACTCTCGCCAAGTCGGCGACCTGGAATACGCGCAAGGCGTTCGAGGTGTTCGAGCGGGCCAACGCGATGTACTGGACGGCCACGGCCACCTTCAACTCCGGCGCCTGCGGCGTGGAGAACGCTGCGGTCGACTACGGCTACCCGCGCAGCGACGTGGTGGCCGCATTCAACGCGGCAGGCGTAACCTGCCAGTAAACCGGACCACAAGCGGCCGCACGAAAGAGCCCGGCCGCAGGCCGGGCTCTCGTCCTTGCGCAGCCGACGCGCGGCGGACGGATTCATCCGGGCGGGCGCATGCGTCCCCTGCACATTCGCGCCGCGATGGCAGGCCTATACTGGAATTCCGTCCCTGGAGCACGGCCATGCAGCGAACGTTCCTTCGACGCAGGTTGCGCTGCACGGCGGCAGCCGTCGCCGCCCGATCCGGCTCCGCGCCTTGACGGTGCGCCCGCGCCA
>NZ_JABFWW010000023.1 GCF_013362045.1 Frateuria sp.
GGCGCTGCTTGCGGTAGCCGGCGATCAGCGCGCGTGCCGTGTGCACGTGCGCCGCGGCGTGGCCGGTGTCCAGCGCCATCCATGCGATGGCGTTGCGTTCGATCGCGGTGGCCAGGTCGAACAGCGCGAAGGTGCGCGCGGCCAGCCCGAAGTCGTGCACGGTGGTGATCTGGGCCCGCGGGCCGGCATCGCTCCAGCAGAGGTTGGAGACGTGCCAGTCGCCATGCGTCCACAGCCGCGGCTGCGTCGCCAGCCGTGCATGCGCGCGCTCGTGGAAAGGCGCCATCGCCCGGCCGATCTCCCCGCGCCAATCGCGTGCCCCAAGGTAGCTGGCCAGGCCCGGCCGCTGCGGCAACTGCGCGGCGAGCGTCGCCAGCGGGTCGGTCGCCTCGATCAGTTCGCTGCGCGCGACCAGCAGGTGCGTGTCGCGCTGGCCGGCCGCATAGCCGTCCGCCGCCCGGTGCAGGCGCGCCAGCATGGCACCGGCCTGGTGCGCGTGGGCCAGGTCGAGCAGCGGCGACCAGGATGCGGTTTCGCGGTAGAGATCGATGCCGGCGGCAGGCGCATGGACCTCGTAAGTCCATTCGCCGCGTTCGACGGCGGTGCACCCCTCGCCGTCGGCCAGCACCGCCGGCACCGGCATGCCTTCATCGCGCAACCGGGCCATGAAGGCGTGCTCCTCGGCCAGCGTCGCGCCCGTGCGCACGCTGCGGTGGTGGCGCTTGACGAACACCATGCCGCCCGCCGTCTCGATCAGCGCTGCGGCCGAGAGCGGCCGCGGGCTGTGCCAGCGGATCGCGCGGGCCTCTCCCAGCGGGTAGCGCGCCAGCAACGCGGCGACTTCCGCCGAGGTGAGCGGCGGCCAGTCGGGCGGCACCTCGTCGTGGGCCAGGCCGTGCACGCGATGGTCGATGTCGTTCATGAGCTAATTATCGCGGCAAACCGCAGGTCGGCTTCAGCACGCCGTGCCTGTCCAAGGCCGCCGCACGGGAGCGGTTGCTTCCGGCGTGACCGGCGTTCGCGTCTAATGCGCGTTTCCCCGCCGGACCCGGTATCGATGAGCGCCTTGCTGCTGCTGTTTACCTGCCTGGTGCTGGGCGCGCTGGTGGCGCGCCTGGCGCGGCCGCCGACAGGGCTCGCCGCGGGGCTCAACTGGTGGGTGATCAACGTGGCGTTGCCGGCGCTGGTGCTGGAACTGATCCCGAAGCTGCGTTTCGACCCGCAACTGTGGTTCCCCATCGTGGCGATGTGGCTCGTGTTCGGCGGCGCCTGGCTGCTGTTCGGCTGGCTGGGCCCGCGGCTGGGCTGGTCGCGCGGGCGTACCGGGGCGTTGATCCTGGTGTGCGGGCTGGGCAACACCTCGTTCATGGGCTACCCGATGATGCAGGCGCTGTACGGCCAGCCGGGGCTGTCGCTGGCGGTGGTGGCCGACCAGCTCGGCTGTTTTCCGGTACTGGCGTCGGCGGGCATCGTGGTCGCCTCGCTGTATGCCGGGCGCGCGCCGCAGGCGAACGCGATCGTGCGGCGGATCGCGACCTTTCCGGCTTTCGTGGCCTTGCTCGCGGGCATCGGGGCGGGGCTGCTGGGCGGCTGGCCGCAGCCGCTCGATGGCGTGTTCGCGCCGCTGGGTGCCACGCTGACGCCGCTGGCCCTGTTCTCGGTGGGCCTGCAGTTCAAGTTCCATCCGGGCGAGCGCCAGCTCGTGGCGGCCGCGAGCGGGCTGGGCTGGAAGCTGCTGCTGGCGCCGCTGGCCTGCTGGCTGCTGGGCACGGCGACCGGCGTGCATGGGCTGGTGCTGAGCGTGGGCGTACTGCAGGCGGCCATGGCGCCGATGGTTTCGGCGACGATCCTGGCCGACGAGTACGGCTTGGATCCGCCGCTGGCGAACACCATGCTGGGTGCAGGCATCGTGCTGTCGCTGTTGACGGTGCCGCTGGGCCGCGTACTGCTGGGATGATGCCGGGTGACAGGCCGATGAGCGAGACGCAGAACAACCTGCCGGCCGTGCGCGCCGACGTCTGGCTGTGGGCCGCGCGCTTCTTCAAGACGCGCAGCCTGGCCAAGCAGGCGATCGACGGCGGCAAGGTCGATGTCAATGGCATGGGTTGCAAGCCGGCCAAGGCGCTGCACGTCGGCGACCGCCTGCAGATCGGCCGCGGCGAGGAGCGCTTCGAGGTGACGGTGCTGGCGCTGTCCGAGCAGCGTGGGCCGGCGAGCGCTGCGCAGGCGCTCTACCGCGAGACCCAGGAAAGCCTCGCCGCACGCGAAGCGGCGCGGGCGCAGCGCAGGCTCGGCGCGAGCGGGCTGCTGCGTCCGCCCACGCGGCCGGACAAGCAGGCGCGCCGGCTGATCCGGAAGTTCAAGGACGAGCAGTCGTAGCACCGGTTCGACGTCCGCGGCTGGCGGGCCGGCGGTCGACCAGTTCGAGCGCGGTGCCGTGCGCGGCTTCGCGTACCTCGCGGCGGAACGACTCGTCCTCGAAGGTGCGCGCGAGCACCATCCCGCCGATGCACAACGCAGCGAGCGCCAGTCCGCGCTTGCGTGCATCGGCGGACCGGTCGGCGGAAAGGCTGTCGGTGAAGATCCCGGCCATGCCTTCGAGCAGCTCGCGATAGGCCTGCTTCACGCGCGGACTGGCACGGGCCACGTCCGAGGGCAGCGCGATCATCGGGCAATGCCCTTCCAAGTCGTCCAGGTGCGCCTGCGAGAGATACGCGTCGACCAGCTGCCGCGCGCGCGCCTTGCCCTGTCGGGCCGGGTCGAGTGCCAGGCTTTTCCAGCGCATGCCCGGATTGAAATTCCGGTAGGCCATGATCGCCTCGACGAACAGCTCCTCCTTGTTGCTGAAGTGGCTGTAGAAGCCGCCGCGGGTGAGCCCGGCACGCGCCATGATCTGGTCGATCGACACCTCCACGAACCCCTTGCGGTTGAACAGTTCGCGCGCGCTCTGGACGATGCGCGCCCGCGTGCTGCGCTTGTGCTCGGCGGTATACGGCATGGTGGTCACCTGTGGCGGATGGAACGAAGCGGCGCCAGCCTACTGCGCCCGCAAATTATGTTCTTGAACATATGTAGAGCGCGGGCAGACTCGGCTCGTTCCCACGGGGCGTTGTGCCCCTTCATCCCCACGGAGGCAACGACATGAAGCTGTACTACGCAGAGACGATGAACCCGCGCAAGGTCTGCGCATTGGCGAAATACCTGGGACTGCCGGTGGAGTTCGTGCGGGTGGACCTCCGCAAGGGTGAGCAGCACACGCCGGATTTCCTCGCCGTGAATCCGAACGGCAAGGTTCCGGTGCTGGTCGACGGTGACCTGGTGCTGTGGGAGAGCACGGCGATCATGGCGCACCTGGCGGTGAAGGCCGGCTCCGACCTGTGGCCCACGGACGCCCCGGGCCAAATCGAGGTCATGCGCTGGCTGTGCTGGGATCTCACGCACTTCTCGCGCCATGGCGCGACGCTGTATTTCGAAAACGTGATCAAGCGATACATCGGCCGCGGCGAGCCCGAGCCGTCCGCCGTCGAAGAAGCCACCGGCTTCTTCAGGAAGTTCGCCGCGGTGCTGGATGCCCACCTGGCAACCCGGGACTTCGTCGCCGGCGGCAAGCTCAGCATTGCCGATTTCAGCGTGGGCGTGCTGCTGCCATGGGCCAAGGAGATCCGGCTGCCGATCGAGGATTTCCCCAACATCGTGCGTTGGCACGAGCGGATGATGGCGCTGCCCGGATGGCGCGAGCCGTTCCCTGCGCCGCTGTCGGCCGTGGCCTAAAAGCCTCGCCCGGATCGGCGCAAAAACGACGCACTCTGGCGCCGTGGTCCGCTTCCGCAGCGTGCTCTATCGCTTCAAAGCAGGGCTTTGAGGCGGTAGAGCACGTCCAGCGCTTCACGCGGCGCGAGGGCATCCGGATCGAGATCCCGCAAGGCCTGTTCCGCCGCGGACAGGCCCGGTGCCACGAAAAGGCCCAGCTGCGGTGAGGCATCCGCCTCCGGTGTGGGCGCGGGCGCATGATGCATGCCGCGTTCCAGTTCCGCCAGCGTGCGCCGCGCGTCGGCGATCACGCTTTTGGGCAGGCCGGCCAGCGCCGCCACCTGCAGGCCGAAGCTGCGGTTGGCGGGGCCTTCCTTCACCGCGTGCATGAACACCAGCTGCTCGCCGTACTCCACGGCGTCCAGGTGCACGTTGGCGATCGCCGCGAATTCGTTGGCCAGCTCGGTCAATTCGAAATAGTGGGTGGCGAACAACGTATAGGCCCGGCTGTTGCGTGCCAGGTGCACGGCGGCGGCGCGGGCCAGCGCAAGGCCGTCGTAGGTGCTGGTGCCGCGGCCGACCTCGTCCATCAGCACCAGGCTGTGCTCGGTGGCGTTGTGCAGGATGTTGGCCGTCTCGCTCATCTCCACCATGAAGGTGGATTGCCCGCGCGAGAGATCGTCGCCGGCGCCGATGCGGGTGAAGATGCGGTCGACCGGGCCGATGCAGGCGCGCGCTGCCGGCACGTAGCTGCCGATGTGGGCGAGCAGCACGATCAGCGCGTTCTGGCGCATGTAGGTGCTCTTGCCGCCCATGTTCGGGCCGGTGATCACCAGCATGCGGCGGCTATCGGTCAGCTCGATGTCGTTGGGCTCGAACGGCTCCTCGCGCACCTTCTCCACCACCGGGTGGCGGCCGCGCTCGATGCAGATGCCGGGCGCGTCGGTGAGATCGGGAGCGCGCCAGTCGAGCGCGTCGGCGCGCTCGGCGAGGTTGGCCAGCACGTCCAGCTCGGCGAGGGCGGCGGCGGCATCCTTCAGTGGCGCGAGACGCTCGGTCAGCGTGGCGAGCAGGCTTTCGTACAGTGAACGCTCGCGCATCAGCGAACGCTCGCGCGCCGAGAGCACCTTGTCCTCGAAGGCCTTCAGTTCTTCGGTGATGTAGCGCTCGGCGTTCTTGGTGGTCTGCCGGCGGGTGTAGTGCGTGGGCGCCTTGTCGGCCTGCGCGCGGGTGATCTCGATGTAATAGCCGTGCACGCGGTTGTAGCCGACCTTGAGCGTCGGGATGCCGCTGGCCGCCTTCTCGCGTTCCTCCAGTTCGACCAGGAACTGGTCGGCAGGGGTGGACAGCCGGCGCAGTTCGTCCTGCTCGGCGTCGTAACCCTCGGCGATGACGCCGCCGTCCCGCTGCAGCACCGGCGGCTGCGCGACGATCGCGCGCGCAAGCAGGGCGGCGGTGTCGGCGTGATCGCCGATGCGCGTCACCAGCGTGTGCAGCCGCGGGCTGTCGAGTGCGGCCAACTGTTCGCGCAACCCCGGCGCCGCCGCGAGGCCGTCACGCAGGGTCGAAAGGTCGCGCGGGCGCGCCGAGCACAGCGCCACGCGGGCAAGGATGCGCTCCAGGTCGCCGATGCCGCGCAGTTTCTCGCGCAGCGGCTCGTAGGCGCGCGCCTCGATCAGCGTGGCGATCGCCTGGTGGCGCAGCCTCAGCGTGTCGCGTGCGCGCAGCGGGCGGTTCAACCAGCGGCGCAGCAGGCGCGCGCCCATCGGCGTCACGGTTTCGTCCAGCACGCCGAGCAGGGTGTGCTCGATACGGCCGCTCGGATGCGTGTCCAGCTCCAGGTTGCGCCGCGTGGCAGCATCCAGCGCGATGGTCTCGCCGGCGCTCTCGACCGCCATGCCTGTCAGGTGCGGCAGCGCGCTCTTCTGCGTCTCCTCGACGTAGCCGAGCAGGCAGCCGGCCGCGGCGATGGCCAGCGTCAGACCGTCCACGCCGAAGCCGGAAAGGTCGCGCGTGCCGAAGAATCGATTGAGCTCGCGCCGCGCGGCATCGACGTCGAAATGCCACGGCGGGCGCTTGCGCAGGCCGGGCAAGGCACCGACGTACTTCGGCCAGGCACCATCCTCGCCGATCAGCGTCTCGGCCGGCTGCAGCCGTGCCAGTTCCGCGGCCAGCGCCTCGGCGCTGGACACCTCGCTCAGCAGGAATCGGCCGGAACTCAAGTCCACCCAGGCCAGCCCGAAGGCACCCTGCGCGCCGGCGTGGATGGAGAGCAGCAGGTTGTCGCGCCGCTCTTCCAGCAGCGCGGCGTCGGTCACCGTGCCGGGCGTGACGATGCGCACCACCTTGCGCTCGACCGGTCCCTTGGAAGTGGCCGGATCGCCGATCTGTTCGCAGATCGCCACCGACTCGCCCAGCTTGACCAGCCGCGCCAGGTAATTCTCCACCGCGTGGTAGGGCACGCCGGCCATCGGGATCGGCGCGCCGGCGGACTGGCCGCGCTGGGTCAGCGTGATGTCCAGCAACCGCGCCGCCTTGCGTGCGTCGTCGTAGAACAGCTCGTAGAAATCGCCCATCCGGAAGAACAGCAGCACGTCCGGGTGCTCGGCCTTGGCCGCCAGGTACTGGCGCATGAAAGGGGTGTGCTGGACGGATTCGTTGAGGTTCATGCGCGGGAAGATATCGGGCGGTCGCCGGCAGCGATGGTCGTGTCGGGAGGCTCCGGAGTGTACACGCCGCCCCCGCCCGCCGGCCGGGCCGACGGCGCTCCCTTGCCGCAGTCTCCCGGAGCGGTTAGAACGCCCCTTTGCACCGCACGCCCAGCAGGAGTCCGTGTTGTCCGCTTTCGTCCCCACCGATGCGCAGCTTTCCGAACTCGCGGCCCAGGTCGCCGTGGAACTCCAGCAGCACAGGCTGATGCTGGTCACCGCCGAATCCTGCACCGGCGGCTGGATCGCCAAGACGTTGACCGACCAGCCCGGCAGTTCGGCCTGGTTCGACGCCGGCGTGGTGGTCTACAGCTACGAGGCCAAGGAGGCGCTGCTGGGCGTCAACCCGCGCACGCTCGAGCACGCCGGCGCGGTGAGCGAGGAGACCGTGCTGGAGATGGTCTCCGGCGCGATGGCGCGCTACGGCGCGGGCGTGGCGGTGGCGGTGACAGGCATCGCCGGGCCCAGCGGTGGTACGGCGGACAAGCCGGTCGGTACCGTCTGGATCGGCTGGAAGCGCCGCGGCGGCTATGCCCATGCGCGGCTGTTCCAGTTCAACGGCGATCGTGAGGCAATCCGCCGCCAGAGCGTGGCCGCGGCGCTCAGCGGCGTGCGGAAAGCGCTGACGGAATGAGGCGCTCCGCACCGGCGGCGGGGCTTGACGGGTGTGGGATACTTGGCACCTCTCAAGAGATCGCAGCCCGTGAGATTCCGACCGGGCACGATGCGCTCCATTCCTAGCCACACCACCGCAGGATCCCCACGATGGACGACAACAAGCGCAAGGCGCTGGCCTCCGCCCTCGGCCAGATCGAGAAGCAGTTCGGCAAGGGTGCCGTGATGCGCCTGGGCGACCGCACCGACGAAGCCATCGACACGGTTTCCACCGGCTCGCTCGGCCTGGACATCGCGCTGGGCATCGGCGGCCTGCCGCGCGGCCGCGTCATCGAGATCTACGGACCGGAGTCCTCCGGCAAGACCACGCTGACCCTGCAGGTCATCGCCAACTGCCAGAAGAACGGCGGCACCGCCGCGTTCGTCGACGCCGAGCACGCGCTCGACCCGACCTACGCCGAGAAGCTCGGCGTCAACGTGGCCGACCTGCTGGTCAGCCAGCCCGACACCGGCGAACAGGCGCTGGAAATCGCCGACATGCTGGTGCGTTCGGGCGCGGTGGACGTGGTGGTGGTCGACTCGGTCGCCGCGCTCACGCCCAAGGCGGAAATCGAGGGCGAGATGGGCGACTCCCACGTCGGCCTGCACGCCCGCCTGATGAGCCAGGCGCTGCGCAAGCTCACCGCCAACATCAAGAAGTCCAACTGCCTGGTGATCTTCATCAACCAGATCCGCATGAAGATCGGCGTGATGTTCGGCAGCCCCGAGACCACCACCGGCGGCAACGCGCTCAAGTTCTACGCCTCGGTGCGCCTGGACATCCGCCGCATCGGCGCGGTGAAGAAGGGCGAAGAGGTGATCGGTTCGGAGACGCGCGTCAAGGTGGTCAAGAACAAGGTCGCCCCGCCGTTCCGCCAGGCCGAGTTCGAGATCCTCTACGGCGAGGGGACTTCGCGCGAGGGCGAGATCATCGAGCTGGGCGTGGCGCAGAACCTGATCGACAAGTCCGGCGCCTGGTACAGCTACAACGGCGACCGCATCGGCCAGGGCAAGGAGAACGTGCGCCAGTTCCTGCGCGACAACCCGGCCATCGCCAACGAGATCGACCGCCAGCTGCGCGAACGGCTGCTGGTCAGCAGCAAGGCCGCCCCAGCCTCCGAAGAGGCACTCGAAGAAGCCTGAGCGCATGCCGGCGCCCGCACCCTCCAGCTCCCTCTCCTCCGGCCGGCGGCCGGGGGAGAGGGCTGGGGAGAGAGGGAGGCCTTTCGCTCGTAGCGCAGCTGGCTGTCACGCATGACGCGTCGCCCCGTCTCACCCGACAAGCCCAAGCGCACCGCCTACGACAAGGCCTTGGGCCTGCTCGCCCGTCGCGAACACTCGCGCCGCGAGCTCAAGACCAAGTTGCGCCAGAGCGGCTACGAGGGTGACGAAAGCACCGCAGCGATCGACCGCCTGGGCGAGCAGCGTTACCAGGACGACGAACGCTTCGCCGAAGTACTGGTGCGCAGCCGCGCGGCCCAGGGCTATGGCCCGCAGCGCATCCGCGCCGAACTCAAGACCCATGCGCTATCCGACCAGCGCATCCGCGAGCTGCTGGATGCGTCCGGGGTCGACTGGGATGCGTCCGCCCTCGACCAGCTGCGCCGCCGCTACGGCGGCAAGGGCGCGCCAGACCATGCCGAACGCGCCCGCCGCGCGCAGTTCCTCTTGCGTCGGGGCTTTGCCGCCGCCACAGTACGGCGTGCTACCCACGCCGAAGTGGACGACGCTGCCGACGAATCGGACTGATTCGTCGGCGGTGCCCGCC
>NZ_JABFWW010000058.1 GCF_013362045.1 Frateuria sp.
ACCTACTCTTACCAACTGCTGGTGCAGTCCATCCTGGACTACGCCATCTTCATGGTCGATCCGCAGGGCCGCGTGCGGAGCTGGAACGCGGGTGCCGAACAGATCCATGGCTACCGGGCCGCCGGCATCGTCGGATGCCCGTTCGCCCTGCTGCATACCGAACAGGAACGCGCGGCCGGCCGGCCGGAGCTGATCCTGCACATGGCCGCGGCGCACGGCCGCTTCCAGGAAGAGGCCGAGCGCCTGCGCCGCGACGGCAGCCGCTTCTGGGCCCACCTGGTGTGCGACGCGGTGCGCGACGAACACGGCCACCTGCTCGGCTTCGCGATGGTCATCCGCGACATCACCGAACGCCGCCTCACCGAACGGCGGCTGCGCGAGGTGGAGCGGCGCTTCCGCCTGTTCGTCGACGGCGTCACCGACTGCGCCATCTGCATGCTGGACGCCAACGGCATCGTCACCGACTGGAACGCCGGCGCCGAGCGCATCAAGGGCTACGCCGCCGCCGAGATCATCGGCCGGCCGCTGGCGCGCTTCTTCATCAACCCGCAGGTCGCGCAGACGGCCATGGTGGTGGCCGCCGAAGCCGGCCGCTACGACGTGGTCGACTGGCAGGTGCGCAAGGATGGCTCGCGCTTCATGGCCGAGATCGCCATCGATGCCATCCGCGACGGCGACGGCCAGCTGCTCGGCTTTGCCAAGATCACCCGCGACATCACCGAGCGGGTGGAAGCCGAACGCCACCTGGAGGAAACCCGCGCGCAGCTGTTCCAGTCGCAGAAGATCGAGGCGCTGGGCCAGCTCACCGGCGGCATCGCGCACGACTTCAACAATCTCCTGCAGGGCATCATCGGTTCGCTCGAGGTGGCACAGATGCGCCTGGCGGCCGGGCGCCAGGACGTGGAGCGCTTCCTCGGCAACGCCATCGATTCGGCCAAGCGCGCCGCCACGCTGACCCACCGGCTGCTTGCCTTCGCGCGGCGCCAGCCGCTGGCGCCCAAGAGCGTGAACCTCAACGACCTGGTCACCCAGATCGCCGAACTGCTGCCGGCCACGTTGGGCGAGCGGGTGGCGCTGAAGCTCGAACTGGCGCCCGCGCTGGTGCCGGTGCTGTGCGACCCCAGCCTGCTGGAAAGCGCTCTGCTCAACCTCGCCATCAACGCGCGCGACGCCATGCCCGACGGCGGCCGCCTGACCATCCGCACCGGCTCGGTGCCGCCGGGCGAAGGGCCATTGCGGCGGCCGCACAGCCTGAGCGACGCGCCGACCCTGCTGCTGCAGGTCACCGACACCGGCGTGGGCATGACGCCCGAGGTGCGCGCACGCGCGTTCGATCCGTTCTTCACCACCAAGCCCAAGGGCCGCGGTACCGGCCTGGGGCTGTCGATGATCCACGGCTTCGTCACGCAGTCGCGCGGCGCCATCGAACTGGAGAGCGAGCCGGGCCACGGCACCACGGTGTCGATCTACCTGCCCAGCGGCGAGCGGCGCAGCGTGCGCTCGAACGACGAGCAAGACCCCGGCGCACACTGGGAACCGGCCGCCGGCGAAACCATCCTGCTGGTGGAGGACGAGGACGTGGTGCGCGAGCTGGTCGCCGGCAAGCTGCGTGAATTGCACTATCGCGTGCTGGAGGCGCGCGACGGCCACGCCGGGCTCGCCGCCATCGAATCGGACGAACGCATCGACCTGGTCATCTCGGACATCGGCCTGCCCGGACTCACCGGCCTGCAGATGGTCGAGGTCGGGCGGCAGCGCCGGCCGGGCCTCAAGGTGCTGTTCGTGACCGGCTACGCCGAAACGATGCCGCAGGACTGGGCGCCCGAGGCCGACACCGACCTGTTGACCAAGCCGTTCCAGTTCGATGCCCTGGTCCAGCGCATCCGCGGTCTGCTGCCCAGCCCGCTCAGGCAGGCGCGAAACCCGTGAGCCGCCGCCTACGCGGGCCCGGCTGAAACCCGTCCTTCGGCGCTTCTGAACCGTATGGCGGCCGCCCCGGTCGTTGGCACGTGGCTTGTATGACCCGGGATGCTCCTCCAGGAGGACTCCCATGCACATGTTCCTGCCCTGCCCGCCGCTGATCGCGCCGATCCGCGTACCGCGCATCGCGCCCATTGGCGGCATGACACCATCCAAACCGGTCGGCGACCCCGAATCGCTGCCGCCCGACCCCACCCCGCCGCAGCCTTACGACCCGGGCGATCCGGTGCGCGCGCCCAGACCGCGCGAACCCGACCAGCCGGCCATCGACCCGCATGACCCGGGCATGCCGATGCCGCGCATCGACGAGCCGGCCGCGCCTGCTTTCTGCTGGTTGAACTGACGCAAAAGTTGGCACACCGCTGCAATTTTTTCGCGCACTCAGGAGTTCTCCATGAGCCGATACGACGACGATCACCCGCAACGCCCCGCACGTGCCCGCAACGAAGGACGGGACCCTTACGAAGCGCAACGGCAGGTACGCAACGTCGGCGACGACGACCAGTTCGCCGAGCAGCCATGGCGCGCCGCACACCCGCAGCACCAGCGCGAAAGCGGCACACGCGCCCCCCGCTGGGACGAGCAGCCGGCACGCTACGGCGGCGGCTATCGCGACGAGGAGCTGTGGCGCGGCGACCGCGGCGATGCGCGCTACGGCCTGGATACCGACAACGAGCGCGCCTATGGCCAGCACCTGCAGCAGCAGGACTACCGCCGCCGCCACGAGCGCAGTCCATGGCAGGGCCAGCGTGGCTATGAACGCAACGCCCATGGCCAGGACAACAGCGGCTACGACGAGGCGCGCTCCTACGGCCAGCGCCGCCATCAGGACGATGCGCGCAGCGACTACGCACGCGCCAGCTGGACGCAGGAACACGATTACGAAGGCCCGCGCTACGGCTCCACGCGCTCCGCTTCCGGACAGTTCGCCCACACCGACATCTACGGCGGCGCCGGCTTCCGCCAACAGGGCAAACGCTACTGGTTCGACGAGGGCGACCAGCGCAGCCAGTTCCGCGGCACCCGGCCGCGCGGCTACGAACGCAGCGACGAGCGCCTGCGCGAGCTGGCCTGCGAGCGGCTGACCGACGCCGACGTCGACGCCAGCGAGATCGAAGTGAAAGTGAGCCAGGGTACGGTCACGCTGGAAGGCAGCGTGCCCGCGCGCTGGATGAAGCACCAGGCGGAAGACATCGTCGACGACCTCGGCGGCGTCAAGGACATCCAGAACCACCTGCGCGTAAGCCGTGGCGAAACGCATCCGGTAACGACGCCGTCGGTGTCCGGCACGACCACTTCGCCCGCGCCCGGCACGACCGCCAGCAGCAGCGGCGCCGCACCTGGTGGCGACATCGGCGGGCGCAGCAGGCACTGACGCATGACGCGCTTGCCGGCGTCATGGCTGGCGAGCGCGGCGCGGCTGGGCACGCACGTGCGCTCCGCGCATCGGCTTTCACCTGCAAGCTCGAACAACTCTTCGACGCAGCTTGCACTTCGCTTGCGGCATCGTCGGCCTTGTCCGGGCCGACCTGCCATGCGCTGCACACAGCCGCGGCTGTCGCCGTGGATGCATGGGTACGCATCGCGCGGCCTGCTCCTTTCAACGCGACAGCCTTGGGGTCGAGTGATCCCTTTCCGGTGAAATTGTGCCGACGACCGCTTCCATCCTGCTCGTTGACGACGATCCTCAATTCCTAGACGTGGTAACTGCCTTCGCCGAATCGAAAGATTGCTCCGTCACGGGCGCCGCGAGCCTGGCGCATGCGCGCAAGCTCACCACCGAGGCGCGCTTCGACCTGGTGCTGCTCGACCTCTCGTTGCCCGACGGCAACGGCCTGGAGCTGGTCGACAAGCTCGATCCGCCGCAGACCGCCCAGGTGGTCGTGGTCACCGGCCATCCTTCGGTGGAGACCGCAGTGCACGCGCTGCAGCTGCCCGTGCTGGACTACCTGATCAAGCCGCTCGAAGGCGCGCAGCTCGAACGCCTGCTCGACCAGGCGATCGCCGCCGCCAAGCTGCGCGTGGCTTCCGCGGAGGCGAGCGAACGCTGCGGCGAGCTGATCGGCGCCAGCGTGGCGATGCAGCGCCTGTTCGAGAAGATCCGCCGTGTCGCGCCGCTGGACGTCACCGTGCTCATCCATGGCGAGAGCGGCACCGGCAAGGAGCTGGCCGCGCGCGCCCTGCATCAGTACAGCGAGCGCGGCGGCCGCTTCGTCGCGGTCAACTGCGGCGCGATCGCGCCCGACCTGCTCACCAGCCAGCTGTTCGGCCACGAGCGCGGCAGCTTCACCGGCGCGGTAAAGGACCACGCCGGCTTCTTCGAACAGGCCCAGGGCGGCACGCTGTTCCTGGACGAATGCACCGAGATGCCGCTGCAGTTGCAGACCCACCTGCTGCGCGTGCTGGAGGAGCGCGACGTGACCCGCGTGGGCGCCAGCGCCAGCAAGCCAGTGGACGTGCGCGTGATAGCCGCCACCAATCGCGACCCGCTGCAGGCGGTGCACGACGGCGTGCTGCGTTCGGACCTCTACTACCGGCTGATGGATTTTCCGCTGGCGATGCCGCCGCTGCGCGAGCACCCCAGCGACATCCCGCTGCTGGCGCAGCGCTTCCTCGACCGCCTCAACGAGCGCTACGGCACCGCCCGCCGCTTCGCGCCCGAGGCCGTGCGCCGGCTGCTGGCCTACGACTGGCCCGGCAATGCACGCGAACTCAAGCATGCGGTGCAACGCGCCTGGGTGATGTCCGGCGACGAGCTGGACATGCACGTCGCCCAGCCGCCGCAATACCCGCTGCACGAGGCGCACGACCACGGCAGCATGCCTTTCCGCATCGGCATGACCATCGAGGAGATGGAAAAGCAGATGCTCCTGCGCACCCTTGCGCATTTCGACAACGACAAGACGCGCACCGCCGAGGCTTTGGGGGTAAGCCTCAAGACGATCTACAACAAGCTGTCGCGTTACCAGCACGAAGACCGCGAATGAAATGAACGTACGACCGGCCAGCTCCGCCATCACCCCCATCCCCCTGCCGCTGCCGACCACCTTGCAAGCGCTCGACGCCTCCTCCGCGGAGCAGGCGATCACCCGTCTGCTGCAGCACGTGAGCCTGCAGTGGCACGCCGAAGTCTGCCTGCTGGTGGCGCCGCACCGACCGAGCGGACAGGGCCGCTACTGCTGGCAGTTGCCGCCGCCGTTGTCCTCCCGCCGCGAGGCGCGTGCACTGGCCGCGCAGCTGGCCGCGCAATCGCTGCGCACGGCGCTCAGCGCGGAACGCAACGATGCGCGCGAGCGCAGCGGCAATGCCCGCCTGCTCGCCATCGCGCTGCCTTGCAGGCGCGCGCGCCGGCCCGCTGCCGCGCTGGGCCTGGCGCTGTACCGGCCGCGCATGCTCGACACCGAGGAACGCACGGCGCTGGCACACGTCGGCGCCTGGCTGGCGGTACTGCTGCAACGCGAGCGGCGCGAGGCCGACGCACTGGAGCAATCGAGCAATCCGGTTTCCGTGGTCGACGCGATCAACAACGCGCTCAACGTGATCCTGATGCGCACCGACCTCGCCGCGCTGATGCTTGAGCGCAAGGAGCACGCCGGCGTACTCACCCTGCTCGACCAGATCGGCCACGGCTGCCTGCAATGCGCCGAACTGGCCCGCGGCCTGCTCGGCGAGTCGCCCTCCATGCGCCGCTCCGAACTCCACTGACGCCTTTCCCACCGCTCCCATCGCGCGAGGGCCAGGTGAAGGGCACCCTTGCGCGCCTGCCGCTCCGGCGAAGCAGACGCCATGAGGGCTGCTCCGCAGCCGCCCCGCATGCAAGACCCAAGGGCGTGGTCCGGCCCATCGGGCGCCTCCAAACGTCGAGCCATGCTCCACGCATCCGTCACCGTACCTAGCTGCCCACCGCGGCAACTTTTCCAAGCGGCTTTGTAGTTTTGCCGCGACCGCTTGCGAGCAGGCGCGACAGCGTGTGGCCTGTCGGCGACGTTGCGCACGTAACGGCGGCGTTCGGCGCACTTTTCGGCTGGCATGGATGTTGCGACCGCACGGCAGCCGCCGCGCAACGCGGTGCGCCGCCGGGTACTCCTGCCCGACGTCCCCCGAACGGACGAAGAGAGCACCGACATGTCCAGCAAGAACCCAGGCAGCGGCACCAGCAAGCGCGGCTTCGCCAGCATGGACGAGGAGCGCCAGCGCGAGATTGCCAGCGAAGGCGGCCGTGCAGCGCACGCCAGCGGCCATGCCCATCAGTTCACCTCCGAGGAAGCCCGCCGCGCGGGCCAGAAGGGCGGCGAGGCCGTGAGCTCCAACCGCGAGCACATGGCCGCGATCGGCCGCAAGGGCGGCGAGGCCAGCCATGGCCGGCGTACCGGCGAAGAAAGCAGCCGCGGCGGCCAGCAGACCAGGGCCGGCCGGCAGAACCCGAAGAACGAGGAAGAGGACTGACCGCGCCCCGCGCAAACGCAAGGGCCGCAAACCCACCGGGAGAACGACATGACCGCACGACGCATCAGCCTGATGCTCGGCACGCTGCTGCTGGCCATCCTGGCCGGCACGGCGCTCGCACAGAGCAGCACCACCCAGGACAGCAGCCACGGCACGGGCAAGGGCAGTACCGGCAAGGACGCCGTGTTCATGCGCCACGCGGCCGCCGACAGCCTTGCCGAGATCCAGATAAGCCGCCTCGCGCTGGAGAAGTCCTCCTCCGCGCAGGTCAAGGAACTGGCCCAGCGCATCGTCGACGACCACACCAAGGCCAACGATCAGTTGATGAGCATCGCCGAGCGCCAGCAGGTCACCCTGCCGACCGAGCCGATGCCGATGCAGAAACATGAGGCCGACAAGCTCAAGGCGATGAGCGGCGCGGCGTTCGACCAGGCCTATGCGAAGGCGATGGTCAAAGACCACCGCAAGGCCATCAAGATGTTCCGAATGGAAAGCCGCAAGGCGGCCGATGCCGACGTCAAGCAGTTCGCCAGCGCCACCCTGCCGGCGCTCAAGACCCACCTGCAGATGGCCGAGCAGATCGCCGGCAACGGCAGCATGCGCGGCAGCCGACATCCGATGAACCACGCCCCCGGCACGCCGATGGACAGCAACGGCTCGATGGGCATGCCGCCCTCGGGCAGCAGCACGCACTGACGCCTTGAACGCCACGGCCAGCCAGCGTTGCGCCCATCCTGCCTGCCGCTGCAGCGTGCCGGTCGGCGACACCTACTGCTCGGACCACTGCCGCCAGGCGGTGGACGAGCCCGCCGAGGGCTCGTGCGGCTGCGGCCATGCGCCGTGCGAGCAACGCGCAACGGACACTGGGGCCAAGCCGCCGTGACGCGGCGGCGCTTGGTCAGTGCGCGCCGGCCGCATCCTGCGCGTCGAGCCACTGCGCCAACCGGGCCAGTACCTCGCTGCGCGCCGGCTCCGCTTCGTTGAACAACTCGTGGAAGAGCGCATCGAACACCTGCGCCGTCAGCCGGCCGGTGGCCTCTGCCGCGGCGGCAAAGGCAAGGCTGCCGCGCGGGTCGACCAGCCGGTCGGCGCCGGCCGCCAGCAACAGTGTCGGCACGTGCAGCCGTGGCGCCTGCGCGATGCAATGCCGGCCGCCGTCGAAGATGAAATGCGCCAGCCGCGGCGTGATCCAGCCCGAGCGCAGCGGATCGTGCCGGTAGGCGGCGATTACCGCCGCATCATGCGACAGCGCTTCGAATGGCAGGCGGCTGCGCAGCGGCAGGTTGGGCAGCCAGCGCGAAAGACGCCCGGCCAATTCCTGCGCCCAGGCGGGCGCCCAGGTACGCAACGCCGGCGAGGAGAGCAGCAGGAGCTTCGGCATCACGTAGCCGTCGAGCACCGCGCGCAGCGCCACCAATCCCCCCATGCTGTGGCCGAGCAGTACCGGCGCCGTCCCGAGCTCCCGGGCAAAACGCGCGTACACCTCGGCCAGGTCCTCGAGCGGTTCCAGCGGCCGGACCAGCGCACCGCGCTGGCCGGGCGAGCGGCCATGGCCGCGCTGGTCGTAGCCGCGCACGGCATGGCCGCGCGCGTTGAACCATGCGGCCAGCGCACCGTAGCGTCCAGCGTGCTCGCCCAGGCCGTGCACGATCAGCACGCCGGCACGCGCATCGGAACCGGCGCGGGGTGCGGGCCAGTCGTGCACGCACAGCCACCGGCCATCGGCCAGGGTCTGCCGGCCGAGCACTCCCTCGGTTGCCCGCTCTGATGCATCCACACGCATGCCTCCGCGCCCAGCCGCCAACATAGCCCGCGCACAGCATCCTGAACAGCGGCTCGAAGTATGAGACGGCCGCCCCTATATCATCGGGGGCACGCAGCGCCCGCCGCAAAACCGCCATGCCGCTCGAACACTTCCATCCCGCCGTCGCGCGCTGGTTCCAGCGCAGCTTCCCCTCGCCCACTGCGGCGCAGGCCGGCGCGTGGCCGGCCATCCACGCGGGCCGCCACACGCTGGTGGCCGCGCCGACCGGCTCGGGCAAGACGCTGACCGCCTTCCTCGCCGCCATCGACGCGCTGGTGCGCGAGGGCGTAGCCCAGGGCGGCGCGCTGCCGGAGGAGACGCGGGTGGTCTACGTCTCGCCGCTGAAGGCGCTGTCCAACGACATCCACATCAACCTCGAAGCGCCGCTGGAAGGCATCCGCGCCGAACTCGAAGCCGAGGGCCTGCCCGACGTGGCGATCCGCACCGCGGTGCGCACCGGCGACACGCCGCAGGCCGAACGCGCGCTGATGCGCAAGCTGGCGCCGCACATCCTGGTGACCACGCCCGAATCGCTGTACGTACTGCTGGGCTCGGCGTCCGGGCGCGAGATGCTCAAGAGCACGCGCACGGTGCTCGTCGACGAGATCCACGCGCTGGCCAATT
>NZ_JABFWW010000183.1 GCF_013362045.1 Frateuria sp.
TGTGGCTTGTCCATGCAAGAGTAGGTCACCGCCAGGGGCTTTATCCAAAAACCCTCTCCCGCCCGGGAGAGGGTTTTTCTTTGCCCCCAGCACGGCTTGACAAGCAAAACGAGTGCGATCACGCGTTCGACTCCCGTGCGCCTCCGTGTCGTGAGCGCTCCGGGTAAAGCCTATGGCCGTTCTGCGACCTCTCGCCATTTGGATGACGCGTAGGATCGGCGGGCGACATGCCTCCTGCCGGAGCAGTCCGCCTGAAAACCGCTTTTTCGAGATCAACCGGCTCGAGTGCCGTCTAGTCCGTTCTCGCAAACGAGGGCTCGACCCAACTCTCCCCTTGCACTCGGATCCGTCACCCCGGTTCCTCTAGCTTCTGCTAGACGAGGTGCATCATGGAGCATGCCGATGCGCGCTGGCTGGAATGGTCGTTGCCGGCGCTGGCCTGGGTGGGCGGAAGCCTGGATGCCGAGAGCTATCTGGTGCTTGGGCATGTGTTCACCGGGAACATGACGGGCAATACCGTGCTGCTGGCCATGGCGCTTGGTTCGGCGAACATGGCACGGGCGCTACGCTCGCTGCTGGCCGTGCTGGGCTTTGTGCTCGGCGTGGCGGTCGGCACGGGCCTTCTCCGGGGCCAAACGATGGGCTGGAGTGCGCGGGTGAACCACGTCCTTTGGCTGGAGGCCACGCTACTTGGCATGGCTGTGCTCATCTTTGCCAGCGTTGGCCATACCGGGTTTTCACCCTCATGGGTCCACGCGCTGATTGCCCTGCTCGGCACGGTGATGGGCGTGCAGAGCGCGGCGGTGCGGCAGGTCCATTTGGCGGGCGTATGGACCACCTTCATCACCGGCACCCTGACAGAGTGGGTCGCCAGCCTGGTCGAGCGCACGCCGTCAGAGGGATTGCCGGTCGGCCGCGTCCGGGCCTCGGTCTATGCCACCTATGGTTTGGCGGCATTGGTCACGGCCTGGTTGCAGGACCGCTGGCCACTGGTGGCAATCGCACTGCCTTGGCTGGTGCTGCTGGGTGTCGGTACCTGCGGCGCGCGGCGGATGCGGCGCGCCGGGCAGGGTTAGAGCGCGTAATCGAACTGCTCGCGGAACGCCCCGGCAAATTCGTCGTGGGTGAAACGCTGGTTCTGCGTACCGGGATGCTCGACCTTCAGCGCGCCCATCAACGACGCCATGCGGCCGATCGTCGGCCAGTCGTAGCCCCGCATGATGCCGAAGATCAGGCCAGCCCGGTATGCGTCGCCGCAGCCGGTGGGATCGACCACTTGCCGCTCGCGGGCCGCGGGAATCTCGATCACCTGTCCGCCGGTATGGATCAGCGAACCGCGCGGCCCCAGCGTGACGATGTAGGCCTGGGTGCGGCGGGCAATCTCCCCGGCGCTCCAGCCGGTGCGCTGCTGCAGCAGCTGCGATTCGTAGTCGTTGACGATGACGTAGTTGGCCTTGTCTATCATCGAGCGGAACTCGTCGCCGTTGAACAGCGGCATTGCCTGGCCCGGGTCGAAGACGAAGGGCACGCCGCGGGCGGCGAAATCATCCGTGTGCTGCAGCATCGCTTCGCGCCCGTCTGGCGCCACGATGCCGAAAGCAGCGTCGGCCACGTCGCCCACGTGGTTGTGGTGCGAGCTGGACATGGCGCCCGGGTGGAAGGCGGTAATCTGGTTGTTGTCCAGGTCCGTGGTGATGAAGCATTGCGGCGTGAACTGGTCCTCGAACACGCGCACGCCTTCCAGGCGGATGCCGCAGCGGATCATGTGTTCGCGGTACGGGCCGAAGTCCTGACCGACGGTCGCCATCGGCAGCGGATCGCCGCCCAGAAGCTTGAGGTTGTAGGCGATGTTGCCCGCACAGCCGCCGAACTCGCGGCGCATCTGCGGCACCAGGAAGGAGACGTTAAGGATGTGGACCTTGTCCGGCAGGATGTGGTTCTTGAACTGGTCCGGGAACACCATGATGGTGTCGTAAGCCAGCGAACCGCAGATGACGGCTGACATGTTGGAAGCAACCCCGATCGGCAACGCGGACGGCGATCGTCCGGCAAACCCAGCAATCCTAGCGCGAGGCTTCGTCTAAGGCGACAGGCGCTTGCGTTTCGAAGCGGCGGGACGGCTCAGGAAATGCGCGCATCATCGCGTTCTGAAAGGCTTTCTTAACTTCTTCACGCTTGCGTGGCTGGGGCCCGGTCACTAGACTGACGCGCTTACTTTTTCTCCTGCAGACGGCGTGCCAGGCCTCATGTTCAAGAAGTTCCGCGGCATCTTTTCCAACGACATCTCCATCGACCTCGGCACCGCCAACACGCTGATCTATGTGCGTGGGCAGGGCATCATCCTCAACGAGCCGTCGGTGGTGGCGATCCGCCAGGACCGTGGCCCGGGCGGCCCGCGGGCGGTGGCGGCAGTCGGCGGCGACGCCAAGCGCATGCTCGGCCGCACGCCGGGCAACATCGCAACCGTGCGTCCGATGAAGGACGGCGTCATCGCCGACTTCACCATGACCGAGGCGATGCTGCAGCACTTCATCAAGCAGGTGCACAAGTCGCGCATGCTCAGGCCCAGTCCGCGCGTGCTGGTCTGCGTGCCCTGCGGCTCGACCCAGGTCGAGCGCCGCGCCATCAAGGAGTCGGCCGAGGGCGCGGGCGCCCGCGACGTGTTCCTGATCGAGGAGCCGATGGCCGCCGCGATCGGCGCCGGCATTCCCGTGCACGAGGCGCGCGGCGCGATGGTGCTGGACATCGGCGGCGGCACCTCCGAGGTGGCGGTGATCTCGCTGAACGGCATCGTCTATTCGCAGTCGGTGCGCGTGGGCGGCGACCGCTTCGACGAGGCGATCATCAACTACGTGCGCCGCAACCACGGTACGCTGATCGGCGAGTCCACCGCCGAACGCATCAAGATCGAGATCGGCTGCGCCTTTCCGCAGAGCACGGTCAAGGAGATCGAGATCTCCGGCCGCAACCTCGCCGAAGGCGTGCCGCGCATGTTCACGATCAATTCCAACGAGGTGCTGGAGGCGCTGCACGAGCCGCTGTCGGGTATCGTGGCGGCGGTCAAGTCGGCACTGGAGCAGACCCCGCCGGAACTGTGCTCGGACGTTGCCGAGCGTGGCATCGTGCTGACCGGTGGTGGCGCGCTGCTGCGCGACCTGGACCGCCTGATCTCCGAGGAAACCGGCCTGCACGTGCAGGTGGCCGACGACCCGCTCACCTGCGTGGCGCGCGGCGGCGGCAAGGCGCTGGAGTTGATCGACCAGCACGGCAGCGACTTCTTCGCGCCGGAGTGAGCGAAACTCCATCCGCGGTCGTCGCGGTTTTCTGTTCTCCCGGTTCCTTGGGCCGGTGAGAGAATCCAGGTGAGGGGCGGATGTTCGCGGGGAGGCCGATCGAAGTGCGCTTCGATGTTGGATTGAGGCCGGCGCAGCCCCTTGCCCCATCCTTCTATCCCGACGGCCGGCGCGGGCGGAGGCAAAAGGCAGCAGGTACCCTGCGGGTACGTGCCGCCGTTCTTTCCGGCGGGCGTGTGCGCCGCCTATCTCCTTGCAGGTTTCTCTGAATGGGCCAGGATTCCTCGCCCCTGTTCGCCGGCTCGACCGGCACGCTGCGGCTGATCGGCTACCTCGCGCTGGCGATGGTGTTGATGGTGCTGGACCATCGCAACGGCTGGATGTGGCGCATGCGCCACGGCGCGGCCGTGGTGGTGGAGCCGCTGTACCGGCTGGCCGGCCTGCCGGTGGAAGGCATGCGCACGTTGAGCGTGGCCTTCGCTGACCGCCGGCGGTTGACCGAGCAGAACCAGCGTCTGCGCGAGGACCTGCTGCTGGCCAACGCCAAGCTCAATCGCATGGCGGCCGTGGCCGAGCAGAACGAGCACCTGAAAGAACTGCTCGACACGCAGCGCAGCCTGGACCTCAACGTGCAGCTGGCTCGCGTGGTCGGCGTGGACCTGGGCGCCTACCGCCATCGCCTGCTGATCAACATGGGCGCGCGTGACGGGGTCAAGCCGGGCCAGCCGGTGATCGACGCGCACGGCGTGATGGGCCAAGTCATCCAGACGTTGCCCACCACGGCGGTGGTGATGCTGATCACCGACCCGAACAACGCCCTGCCCGTGACGGTCGAGCGCACTGGTTTGCGCGTCATCGCCTACGGTTCGCGCGAGGGCGATCGCCTGGTGCTGCCGACGATCCCGATGGCGGCCGATGTGCAGGCCGGCGACCGGCTGCTCACTTCCGGCCTGGGCGGCCGCTTCCCGCCGGGCTTTCCCGTGGGCGAGATCACCCACGTGGCGCCCGCGCCTACCGGCATGTTCCTGGAAGCGCAGGCGCAGCCCAGCGCCGACATCAACCGCAGCGAGGACGTGCTGCTGTTGCACGACCAGGCCGAGCCGGCCGGTCCACCCGAGCCGGTGACGCCGATGGGGCCGCCGGCCGGCCTGGCGCCCGCCGCCTCGAGCAGCGCCGCACCGCCGCCGCGCCCGGCCCAGGGAGGCAGGCGATGAACCGCCAGAGGCTGGGCATGTGGTGGTTCGTCGGCACGCTGGTGTTCTCGCTGCTGTCGATGCTGGTGCCGCTGCCGGACGTGCTCGAACCCTTCAAGCCGTACTGGCCGGCGCTGGTGCTGCTGTACTGGTCGCTGGAATCGGGCGACCGCGTGACGCTGGGCCTGGCCTTCGCGATGGGGCTGGCGGCCGACCTGCTCGACGGCGTGCTGCTGGGCGAACAGGCATTGCGCCTGACTGCGCTGGTGTTCATCGCGCTGCGCTTCCGCTCGCGGCTGCGTTTCTTCCCGATATGGCAGCAGACCCTGGCGGTGCTGGCGCTGCTGCTCAACGACCGCATCCTGCTGACCATCGTGCGCGTGTTCGCCGGGGACGCGCTGCCGCCGCCGATCTGGTGGGTGTCGCCGTTCGTCGGCGCGGCGCTGTGGCCGTTCGTGTTCCTGCTGCTGGACGACCTGCGCATGCGCCTGCGCCTGCAATGAGATGAAGAAGCGGCGTACCCTGAAAGACCCTCGCGGCGAGGCGGCGTTGTTCCAGCGGCGCTCGCTGGTGGGCTTCGCGCTGATCGTGCTGGGTCTGGTCGCGCTGTCCGGACGCTTCTTCTACCTGCAGGTGGAGCGCCACGACGAGTTCGTCACCCGTTCGGAGAACAACCGCGTCAAGCCCAAGGTGATCCCGCCAGCGCGCGGCCTGATCTACGACCGCAACGGCGTGCTGCTGGCCGACAACGTGCCGGCGTTCCGGCTCGAGGTGGTGCCCGAGCAGGTGCCGGACATGCAGGCGATGCTCAGGCAGATCGGCGCGGTGGTGCCGCTGGACGAGGACGACATCGCCACCTTCCGCAAACAGCTCAAGCAAAGCCGACGCTTCGAGAGCGTGCCGCTGAAGATGCATCTGTCCGAGGACGACATCGCCCGCTTTGCGATCAACCGCTGGCGTTTCCCGGGCGTGGACGTGGTGCCTTACCTGACCCGCCACTACCCCTACGGCGAGCTGTTCGCGCACGTGATCGGCTACGTTGGGCGCATCGACGCGGACGACCTCAAGCGCCTCGATCCCGACCGCTACCAGGGCACCAGCCACGTCGGGCGCAGCGGCATCGAGCGCTCCTACGAGGACGCGCTGCACGGCACGCCGGGCTATGCCCTGGTCGAGGTGAACGCCGACGGGCGCACCCAGCGCGTGCTGGAAACCCACCCCCCGACACCCGGCAAGAACCTTTACCTCTCGATCGACGTGCGCCTGCAGAAGGCGGCGACGGCGGCGTTCGAGGGGCGCCCGGGCGCAGCGGTGGCGATCGACCCACGCAACGGCCAGGTGCTGGCGATGGTCAGCGTGCCCAGCTTCGATCCGAATCTGTTCGTCAACGGCATCAGCGGCGCCGACTACAAGGCGCTGACCACTGCGCCAGACAAGCCGCTGTACAACCGCGCACTGCGCGGCGTGTATCCGCCGGGCTCTACGGTCAAGCCGTTCCTCGCGCTGGGCGGCCTCGAATACGGCGTGCGCCGGCCGGAGGACACCGTGCTGTCCACCGGCGAGTTTTGCCTGCCTGGCCAGTCGCGCTGCTACCGCGACGACACCCGCGGCGGCGACGGCGTGGTGAACATGGTGCGGGCGATCGAGAAATCGACCAATACCTATTTCTACAAGCTGGCGCTGGACTTGGGGATAGACCGGCTCAGCAATTGGATGGGCCGCTTCGGCTTCGGCCAGAAGACCGGCATCGACCTCGACGGCGAACTGTCGGGTGTGCTGCCCTCGCGTGAGTGGAAGATGGCCAACTCGCGCCAGCCCTGGTATCCGGGCGAGACCATCATCGCGGGCATCGGACAGGGCTACTGGGCGGTGACGCCGCTGCAGCTGGGCCATGCCTTGTCGATCGTCGCCGGACAGGGCGTGCCGCGCGCGCCGCGGGTGGTGATGGCCACCCAGGACAACGTCGAGGCGCCGCGGCAGATGCTGGCCAATCCGCCCACGGGGCCGTCGCTGGTGAGCAACCCGAAGAACCTGGACGTGATCAAGCAAGGCATGGAGGCGGTGATCACCGGCGGCACCGGCGCCAAGCAATTCATCGGCTTCCCGCTGGTGGTCGCCGGCAAGAGCGGCACCGCCGAGCGCTTCTCGCGCACCACCTCGGCCTACGACACCAACAAGAACAACGCCTACCTGGCCAGCCGCCACCGCGCCTGGTTCGAGGCCTACACGCCGGCGGACGATCCGAAGATCGCGGCGGTCGCCCTGCTGGAAGCCGGTGCCTGGGGCGCGCAGGACGCGGGGCCGATCGTGCGCAAGGTGTTCGAAGCCTGGCTGGCTACGCAGGGCGGAGCGCCCGTCGCGCCGGCGCCCGCGCAGACCGGTCCGGCGCCGTCGGGCAGCGCCCAGGTCGAGGACCTGCCGGCCCAGGCCGAGAGCGAGGCCATCCCATGATCGAAGCGCTCCATGCCCGCGCGCGCCGCTTCCTGCGCCGCATCCTGACCCGGCCGCGGATCGACCTGCCGCTGGCCGCCGGCCTGTTCCTGCTGGCCTGCGTCGGGCTGGTCACGCTCTACAGCGCCGGCGGCGGCGACCTCGGGCTGGTCGGCGGCCAGGCCGCGCGCTTCGTGTTGGGCGGCGCGCTGCTGCTGCTGATCTCGCGCATACCGCCGACCGTGCTGCGCAACTGGACGCCCTGGCTCTATGCGGGCAGCACCGCGCTGCTGGTGGTGGTGGCGATCCTGGGCGAAGGCCGCGGCGCCGATCGGTGGCTGGACCTGAAATTCATGCGCTTCCAGCCGTCCGAGCTGCTCAAGCTGACCATGCCGATGATGGTCGCCTGGTACCTGCACCCGCGCCAATTGCCGCCGAGCTGGAAGGACATGGCGGTGGTCGGCGCGCTGATCGCCATTCCCGCCGTGCTGATCGCCAAGCAGCCGGACCTGGGCACCGCGCTGCTGGTGGCGGCGGCCGGCGCGTTCGCGCTGTTCCTCTCCGGCGTGGCGTGGTGGCGCATCGGCCTGCTGCTGGCGGCGGTCGGCGGCATGATTCCGGTGGGCTGGCACTTCATGCACCAGTACCAGCGCGATCGCGTGCTGACCCTGCTCAACCCCGAGTCCGACCCGCTGGGCAACGGCTGGCACATCATCCAGTCGCAGATCGCGGTGGGCTCCGGCGGCGTGTTCGGCAAGGGCTGGATGCACGGCACGCAGTCGCGGCTGGAATTCCTGCCCGAGCACACCACCGACTTCATCTTCGCGGTGTTCTCCGAGGAGTTCGGCCTGGTCGGCGTGTGCCTGCTGCTGGCGCTGTACGCCTTCATCATCGGCCGCTGCCTGTGGATCGCGATGGAGGCGCGCGACACTTATTCCCGCCTGCTCGCCGGCGCGATCGGCATGAGCTTCTTCGTCTACGTGTTCGTCAACGGCGGCATGATCGCCGGCATGCTGCCGGTGGTGGGCGTGCCGCTGCCGTTCGTGAGCTATGGCGGCACCTCGGCGGTAAGCCTGCTGAGCGGCTTCGGCGTGCTGATGTCGATCCACGCCAACCGCAAGATGCATGACTAAAGCGACTGTCATGCCTGTGCCCGTGTACGGCCCTGGATGGCGGGTTTGCGCATGATAGGCTTGGCTGCGATGTCGACCGCCACCGCGCAATCCATGTCCATCCCTCGTTTGCGCCTGCGGGGTGCGTTCGCCGCGCTGGTGCTGATGCTTGCCGCACCGGCGCTCGCGCAAACGGCGACCGTGCACCCGGGCCAGGCCGAACTGGTGCGCGAGGTGGCGCGCGACGCCGGCAAGAGTCCCGCCCGGATCGATGCATTGCTCAGCGGCGCGCGGATGCAGCAGTCGATCCTCGACGCGATCAGCCGCCCGGCCGAGGCCAAGCCGTGGAAGGACTACCGGCCCATCTTCATCACGCCCAAGCGGATCGACGAGGGCGTGGCGTTCTACCGCGAGCATCGCGCATTGCTGGAACGCATTGCCGGCCAGTACGGCGTGGCGCCCGAATACATCGTGGCGATCCTCGGCGTGGAGACCTTCTACGGGCGCAACACCGGCAAGTACAAGGTGCTCGATGCGCTGGTCACGCTGGGGTTCTACTACCCGCCGCGCGCGCAGTTCTTCCGCGAGCAGCTCAAGGTGCTGCTGGAGTTGCCCGACAACCATCTGGCCGGGCCGCCGGACACGCTCACCGGCTCCTATGCCGGCGCGCAGGGCTGGGGCCAGTTCATGCCCTCGAGCATCCGCGATTTCGGCGTGGACGAAGACCACGATGGCCACATCGATCTCCAGGGCTCGCTGCCGGACATTCTCGCCAGCGTGGCCAACTACTTCGCCGGGCACGGCTGGGAGC
>NZ_JABFWW010000044.1 GCF_013362045.1 Frateuria sp.
GGACAGTAGTAGCTTCTACATGAGGTGTCGTTGCACACGATGCCGGTCCCTCGCACGTCCGGCCGAACGGCCTCACCCTTCCGGAGAAAAGCCATGCGTCGTCAAAACTTGGCCTTGGCCTGCGCCTTGTGTGCCGGCCTGTTCCTGTTCAACCTGCCGCTCGCCGCGCAGTCGTACTCGGGATCGCAATCGTCCATGGGCATGACCGAGGCCCAGGTGACCACGAAGCTGCAAGCGGCCGGCTATACCAACGTGCATGGCGTGGAGCACGAGGGCGACCACTACGACGCCGACGCCATGAAGAACGGGAAAGCGGTGCACCTGCACGTGGACGCAAAGAGCGGTGCCGTTACGCTGGCGCCCCATGAGAACGAGCAGGAAGAAAACGAGGAGCACGAGCACCATCGGCACTGAGCGCTGGGTGGGTTTCCTGGCGGGCGTGGCATCGGGCGGCGTGTCCAGTTCGTCGAGCAGGCGATGGCGGGGAGGCGGTTTTCCACCCGCAGGATCCTCTAGGTCTGGCGGCGCAGGCGGCGCAAGACCAGCAGGCGAAAGGCGGCGGGGATCACGATCATCGAGAGCAGCGGTGCGGTCAGCATGCCGCCGATCATCGGCGCAGCGATGCGCTGCATGACCTCCGAGCCCGCGCCGTGGCCAAGCAGGATGGGGAACAGGCCGGCCAGGATCACCGCCACGGTCATCGCCTTGGGCCGTACGCGCTGCACGGCCCCCTCGCGGATGGCGGCATCCAGGGCGGCAGCGCCCGCGTGCGGATCGAGCGCGAGCTGGCGGTCCCACGCCTGGCGCAGGTAGAGCAGCATGACCACGCCGAACTCGGCGGCCACCCCGGCGAGGGCGATGAAGCCGATCAGGGTCGCCACCGAAACCGCATGGCCGAGCAGCCAGATCAGCCAGAGGCCGCCGACCAGCGAGAGCGGGACGCTCGCCATGATCAGCAGCGCTTCGCTCCAGCGCCGGAACACCGCATAGATCAGCCCGAGGATGATCGCCAGCGCGATCGGCACCACCAGCTTCAGGCGCCGCATGGCGCTGGCCAGGTATTCGAACTGGCCGGACCAGGCGAGGGTCACGCCCGGCGGCAGCGTCACCTGTTGCGCGACGGCGCGCTGCAGGTCGGCCACCACGCTGCCGAGGTCGCGCCCGGCGTTGTCCACGTAGACGTAGGTGGCCAGTTGGCCGTCTTCGCTCTTGAGCATCGGCGGGCCGGACGCGAGCGAGACGTCGGCGATCTGTCCCAGGGTCAGTTGAGCGCCGCCCGGGGCCACGATGGGCAGCCGGCGCAATGCGGCCAGTGAATCGCGGTCGGCGCGCGGGTAACGCAGCACGATCGGATAGCGCTCGCGTCCTTCCACGGTCTGCCCGATCGGCGCGCCGCCGACGACAGTGGCGATCAGCTGCTGCACGCGCGCCTGGGTCAGGCCGTAGCGGGCGGCATCGAGCGGCCGGACGCGCACGTCGAGGTAGCGCCCGCTGGCGCCGCGCTCGGCAACCGCCGAACTGACGCCCGGCACCCGGCGGGCGACGCGCTCTATCCGATCGGCCACCGACTGCAGGACGGTCGGGTCGGTGCCCAGCACCTTGATGCCGATCGGACTCTTGATGCCGGTGGCAAGCATGTCGATGCGGTTGCGGATCGGCGGCACGAACAGGTTGGTGAGGCCAGGCACCTTGACGGCCTTGTCCAGCTCCTCCCTGATCCTGGCCATGGTCATGCCCGGCCGCCACTGGTCCTTCGGCTTGAAGGTAATGGTGGTTTCGACCATCTCCAGCGGCGCGGGATCGGTGGCTGTCTCGGCGCGACCGGCCTTGCCGAACACGTGCGCGACCTCCGGCACCGTCTTGATCATGCGGTCGGTCAGCTGCAGCAACTGGCTGGCCTTGCCGGCCGACAGGCCGGGCAGGGCGGTGGGCATGTACAGCAGCGTGCCCTCGTCCATGGCCGGCATGAACTCGCTGCCGAGCCGGCTCATGGGAAGGATGGCACTGAGCAACAAGACACCGGCCACGACCAGGGTGGCCCTGGGAAAGCGCAGCACCGCCTCCAGCACGGGCCGATAGCCGCGGACCAGGCCGCGGTTGATCGGATTGTCCCGCTCGGCACGGATGCGCCCGCGCACCAGGTATCCCATCAATACCGGCACCAGCGTCACGGCGAGTCCGGCCGCTGCCGCCATCGCATAGGTCTTGGTGAAGGCGAGCGGCGAAAACAGCTTGCCTTCCTGCCCCTGCAGCGCGAACACCGGCACGAAGGACAGCGCGATGATCAGCAGGCTCACGAACAGCGCCGGGCCCACTTCGGCCGCCGAGGCGGCGATCAGCGACCAGCGCTCCGCATCCTGCGGCTCGCGGCCGCCGTTGCCCTCGCGCCAGTGTTCCAGGTGCTTGTGCGCGTTTTCGATCATCACCACGGCGGCGTCCACCATCGCGCCGATCGCAATGGCGATGCCGCCCAGCGACATCAGGTTGGCCGTGACGCCCTGAAGATCCATCACCGCGAAGGCAGCCAGCACGCCCAACGGCAGGCTGACCACGGCCACCAGGGCGGAGCGCAGGTGGCCCAGGAACAGCGCACAGACCAGCGCCACGACCAGGAACTCCTCCAGCAGCTTGCCCCAGACGTTCTCCACGGCCGCGTCGATCAGCTGCGCGCGGTCGTAGGTGGGCACGACCTCCACGCCCGGCGGCAGGCTGCGCCCGAGTACGGCAAGCTTGGCCTTGACCGCCTCGATCGCTGCCTTGGCGTTCTTGCCCGAGCGCAGCACGACCACGCCGCCGGCCACCTCGCCCTGGCCGTCCAGCTCGGCGATGCCGCGGCGAAAGGTGGGGCCGCGGCGCACGCTTGCCACGTCGCGCAGCAGCACCGGCACGCCCTGCGCGCTGGCGGTGATCGGTACCTGCTCGAACGCCGAGCGCGTCCGCAGGTAGCCCTCGCTGCGGACCATCAGCTCGGCCTCGCCCTGTTCGATCACCGAACCGCCGTTGGCGCCGTTGGCCGCGTCGATCGCGTCGACCAGCTGCTGCACGGTGATGCCGCGCGCGGCCAATGCCTGCGGGTCGGGCACGATCTGCCAGGCGCGCTCCATGCCGCCGATGCTGGCCACTTCCGCCACGTCCGGTATGGTTTTGAGCTGGTAGCGCAGGAACCAGTCCTGCAAGGCGCGCAGCTCGCCCAGGTCGTGCCGGCCGGTGCGATCGACGAGCGCGTATTCGTAGATCCAGCCCAGGCCGGTGGCGTCGGGGCCCAGCGTGGGGTTGACCTCGGCCGGCAGGCTGGCGCGCACCTGGCTCAGGTATTCCAGCACGCGCGAGCGCGCCCAGTAGAGGTCCGTGCGGTCGTCGAACAGCACGTACACGTAGGAGTCGCCGAAGAACGAATAGCCGCGCACGGTCTTCGCCCCCGGCACCGACAGCATGGTGGTGGCCAGCGGATAGGTGACCTGGTCCTCGACCACCTGCGGCGACTGCCCGGGCCAGGGCGTGCGGATGATCACCTGGGTGTCGGAGAGGTCCGGAAGCGCGTCGATGGGCGTCTGCAGCGCGGCGAAGACGCCGCCCAGGGCGAGCGCCAGTGCCGCCAGCAGCACGAACAGGCGGTGGCGTATCGACGCCCGGATGAGCGCGCCGATCATGGGTGCTTCCCCATGTCCATGCCGGGCATGGCGGTGCTGGCGGCCGGCGACGGCCCGCTGCCGCCCAGGCGTTCCAGCGCACCGGACAGGCTGGCCTCCGAATCGATGAGGAACTGTCCGGAGACCACGACCCGTTCGCCGCCGCGCAGCCCCTGCAGGATTTGCGTGTAGCCTCCGGCCGAGCGTCCGATTCGCACGGACACGACGCGGAATCGCCCGTCGCCTTCGGTGAGGATCACCCGACTGCTGTCCGCGCCGGCGACGATCAGCGCATCGTCCGGCACCACCGGCCACGACGTGGCCGGGGCCGGTTGCAGGCGGACGGTGGCGAACATGCCAGGACTCAGCGCGCCGTCGGCGTTGTCCACGACGATGCGCGCGCGCTGGGTACGCGTGGCGTTGTCCACGTCCGGCAGCAGGCTCTCCACCGAACCGCGGAAGGTCCGCCCCGGTACCGCATTGGTGGTGATGCTGACCGGCGTGCCGCCGCGCACCGTGTCGGCCAGGCCCTGCGGTAGTGCGGCCTCGATCCAGACTGTTGAAAGGCCGTTAACGGTCATGAGCGTCTGGCCGGCACCGACGCGCTGGCCCTCGCGCACGTCGAGCGAGGCGACGACGCCGGCTTGCGGTGCATGCAAGGTGATGGTGGCGCCGGGTCCCTGGCCGGCTGAACGCAGGTCGGCCGCGGAGAGGCCCATCGCCTGCAGCCGCGCGCGCGCCGCGGCACGCAGCGCTCGGCCATCGGCCGATTGCGCGTGCTGGAGTGCCTGGTATTCCGCGACCGCACTGCTCCACTGCGGAGCCAGCAGGTCGACCATCGGCTCGCCCTTGGTTACATGGGCATAAGGTGCCTTGACGTGCAGCTTCTGCACGACGGCGTCGACACGGGCGCTGACGGTCATCGCCTGGCGCAGGTCCCAGCTCACGGTGCCAGGCACGTCGATGGCCTCGGCCAGCGGCCGCCGCTCGATCACGGCGGTACGTATGCCCAGGTTCTGCACCGTTGCCGGATCGATCCGCACGGCGCCGGAGCCTTCCTCGTCGGCGTATTTGGGCACCATCTGCATGCCCATGGGCGAAAGCCCCGGCTTATCGAAATGCTGTTGCGGCACCATCGGGTCGTACCAATAAAGCACCTTGCGAGCCGCATCGGAGGCAGCCGCCGGCGTGGTGGAATGGCTCGGGGCCGCGGCCCGCTGCCGCCCGAGCGCATAACCCAGCACCAGCAGGGCGATAGCAGCCAGCGCCGCGATGAAAACCAGCAGCGCACGCTTCATCGCATGGCCTCCGCAGTGGGCAGCAAATAGGCGAGCGCGGCCCATAGCCGCGCACGGGAGACAAGCGCGTCGGCGTATTGCAGGCGCACGTCGATTTCGTCGCGGCGTGCATCGAGCCACGGCTGCAGGGCGCCGCCACCCCGGTAGGCGGCCAGCGCGATCGACGCGCGGTCACGCGCGAGCGGCAGCAGGGTGTCCCGGTAGCGTCCGATCCGCCGGCCCCAGCCCTGCCAAGCGGCGAGGTTGCGCGCCACCGCTTCGCGCTGGGCCCGGCGGGCGTCTTCGTGGTCGGCCTGCACCGCGTCCCATTGCGCCTGTTTGGCGCTGATGCCGCGGTCCTGGCGGTTGCGCGTGAACAAGGGCAGGCTCACGCCCACCTCCAGCATCACCATGTCCGACAGGCCAGGGGCGCGCTTGCCGTAGGAGGCGCTCACGCTCCAGTCCGGGTGTTTGGCAGCGCGCGCCTGGTCGAGCGCCGCTTGCGCCACCTGTTCGCGTGTTTCCCAGACCTGCATCGGAGCTTGCTCGTCGAGGTCGTGCTCCAGGCGCCCGGGCGAGACCGGCAACTGGCTGAAGTCCGGAGGCGCGGCCAAGCGCTCCGCCGCTCCCGGCCCGACCCAGCGCTCCAGGCTCGCTCGCGCGGCGGCGAGGTCGGCCTGGGTGGCGTCCTGCCGGTTGTCCAGCAAGGCCACCTCACTGCGTGCGGCCAGCGCATCGACGGCATTGCCGGCGCCGCCGCGCAAGCGGGCATCGGTGACCTGCACGGCCAGCGCCGCTTCATCGCGCAGCGCCTGCAGTAGATCGCGTTGCTGCTCGACGGCCCAGACACCGATCCAGGCGTCGGCAATTTGCTCCTGCAGGGCTTGCGTGGTGGCCGTGTGCTCGGCCGTGGCGGCGCCGACTTCCGCGTCGGCCAGGTCGCGCTCCGCCATGCGGGCTGCCTGCGACGGAATCACTTGCCGGACGCCGATCGTGCGCATCGTCATGCCGTCCGAGCGCAAGCTGAAAGCGCCGGGAGCGGTGACCGGATAGTTGGCTAGCCCGAAAGTGAGCGAAGGATCGGGAAGGCGTCCCGCACGCGCCGCTTCTTCGCGGGCCGCGTCGATGCGGGCGCGGTGGGCGGTCAGCATCGGCGCTTGGGCCACGCCTTGCCGGACGGCGGCCGCCAGCGTGAGCGGCTCGGCGGCATGGGCGGCGAAGGCCACCGCCCCGGCCAGGGCGACGGCCAGGCCTGACGCAACGCGGCGCCAGGCGAAAGATGGGAACAGCATGATGGGAACTCCGATGATCTCAATCCCGTCGTCTCCCTTTCGGGCACGGCGGCACCTCGGCGGACGACTCCGCGAAGCGCTAGATCAGGAGCGAGCAGAACAACAAGGCCGCCGGTGGTGGCGGTGCTTGCTGGAGATGGAATCGCTTGGGGGCGCGGCTGGCGAGCAAAGGCGCCGCCGCTTCGGGCAGTGCCGGTGGCAGGGGCGCCAACAGGCTGGAGGGCACCGTGCCGGGCCGGACGTCGGGTTGCGCCGTGGTGTCCGGGTTGCAGTGCTTCTGGCACAAGGCATGGTCGGGCGTCCCATGCATTTCCGGGCAGGATCTGGCCATGGCGTGCGAAGCCATGTCAGGCATCGCAATCATCCTTCCCATGGACGTCGGGGGCATCGCGCAGGCATAGGCGGCCATGGCTGCTTGCTGGCCCACCAGCATCAGGACGGCGACCGCGAGCACCCATCGGGTGAGTGACCACCGGGCCAGCGCCCGCAGCCGCCAGGGGCGGCTTGCATGGCGGATGGAGCGGCCAGGTCCGTTCAACGTCTGACTCCCGCGGCGGAGATGCCGTCGATACAGCATACCGCCGATGAGGTCTTTGGATGAGCATCGCTTGCCCTGGGCTGGCGGTGAATGCCCGCTGAACTCGACAGTAGCGGCGCGCGTCCTTCTCACGTCCCCGCGCGTATTCCTTTCGCCCCTACAGGGAAGGTGGGGTTCGCAAGGGGGCGATCGGACGGGCTGTCGCCGGCGCGCAATACGCGCGCGATCTCGCGTGGCACCACCGGGTACTGATTGGCGCACGAATCACGGGGTTGCATCAGGCAGCCACGGAGGCGCGTGGCCGTTTCAGACGTGAGCCTGGCGGCGCGTGCATCGCACTTTCACGTGATGAGGTGACACGTCATGAAACTCAAACCTTTGTGCCTGTACCTGGGGCTCGGGCTGATCCTTCCCGCGGCCGCGATGGCATCCAGCCACCGCGAGGCTCCGTTCATCAGCACCATGCCGCAGGTTGACGCCAGCGACTTCTACATGTTCATGAGCTACGAGCCGCAACGTGCCGGCTACGTGACGCTGCTGGCCAATTACAACCCGTTGCAGGATCCCACCGGCGGGCCGAACTTCTTCCCGCTCAGCGACAATGCCGTGTACGACATCAACGTGGACAACAGCGGCGACGGCAGGCCGGACCTGACCTTCCGCTTCAGGTTCAAGCACACCTACAAGAACCTCAAGGTGCTGGGCGGCAGCGGGCACTACACGCCCGTGCCGCTGCTCAACATCGGGCCGGTGTCGGCCACCGACCAGAGCAAGCTCAACCGCATCGACACCTATACGGTCGAAGTACGCAAGGGCAACGGCAACTTCGAACCGCTGGAGAGCACCAACGGCAGCAAGACCATGCTCACCCAGCCGGTGGACAACATCGGCACCAAGTCGATCGCCAACTACGCCAACTATGCCGACAGCTACGTCTACAACGTGGCCGTGCCGGGCTGTTCGAGGCCCGGGCGCGTGTTCGTCGGGCAGCGCAAGGACGGCTTCGTGGTGAACGTCGGCGAGATCTTCGACCTGGTGAACCTCAATCCGCTCGGGCCGCGCGATGGGGCGCGCAACGCGCTCACCCACAAGAACGTGACCACGCTGGCGCTGGAGATGCCGGCCAGCTGCCTGCAGCAGAGCGCCAGCAACCACATCATCGGCGGCTGGACGACCGCAAGCATTCCCAGCAAGACCTCGGTGGCCGCGTACGGGCAGGGCGAAAAGGCGGCCCCGGACGCCAGCTGGGTGCAGGTCTCGCGGCTGGGCATGCCGCTGGTCAACGAACTGGTGATCGGCCTGAAGGACAAGGACCGGTTCAACAACAGCATCCCCTGCAACGACGCGCAGTTCCTGAGCTACGTCACCACGCCGTCGCTGCCGGTGATCCTCAACGCCTTGTACAAGACGGCGATCCCGCACACGCCGCGCAACGACCTGGTCACGGTGTTCCTCACCGGCGTGCCGGGACTCAACAAGCCGGCCAAGGTCAGTCCGTCCGAAGAGCTGCGGCTCAACACCTCGATCGCGCCCACCGCGCCGATCAAGCAGAACGACCTGGGCGTGCTTGGCGGCGACATGGCCGGGTTCCCGAACGGCCGCCGGCCGTATGACGACGTGGCCGACATCGAACTGCGCGTGGCCGAGGGCGCGCTGTGCGGCGTGGCCGGCAACTGCGGCAACCAGATGGCGGATCCCAACAAGGGGGCGCCATTCACCGACGGCGCCCGCGCGGCAGGGGCCAGCATGGCGACCGAGCACGTCACCGGCGACGAGAACGCGGCCGATACCTATCTGGAGCGTTTCCCGTACCTGATGCCGCCGCTGCCCGGCGCCCCCAACGGCAGCAATGGTGTGGCCGCCAACTGATGGCCGCGCGTCCGCCCGCGGGTTCGCGTCCCCGCCGCATGCCCGCGGGCGGGCGCGACGCGGCACGCCGCCGCTACCACGGTGGCGTGCCGTGCCTGATTGTACTGCTCATGATCGCGTGGTTGCCGACGGTCGCTGCCGCACAGACGCGCGCGCCTTACGTTCCGGCCGGCCCGGCGGTGGTG
>NZ_JABFWW010000013.1 GCF_013362045.1 Frateuria sp.
AGATCGGCAAGGGCGCATCGAGCCGCGGACGCGCGGCGCGCTCGGCCATCCAGGCGTGATCGGTCCAGGGGAACGGCGCATCGGCGGCGACCACCGAAGCCGTCGCCGGCGGCGGCTCGGTGGCGAGCGCGACCGGGTCGGCCTTCTGTCGCACGACGAAGTCGGCACCGAGGATCTCGTACTTGTAGCGCGCTCCGGCCTGCAGCCCCGGCACGAACAGCTCCCACACGCCCTGGGGCAGGCGCAGCCGCATCGGATGGCGGCGGCCATCCCACTGGTTGAAGTCGCCGACCACGCTGACCCGCCGCGCATTGGGCGCCCACACCGCGAAGCGCACGCCGGGCACGCCGTCGAGCACCTGCGGGTGCGCGCCGAGCTGACGGTACACCTGTGGGTGCTGGCCCTGCGCCAGCAGGTCGAGATCGCGCTCGGCCAGCAACGCGCCGAAGGCATAGGGGTCGTCCAGCTCCTGCATCGCCGTCGCCCAGTGCACGCGCAGGCGGTAACCGCCCTCTCCCGGCACCACGCCGGCAAACAGGCCATCGTCCACCGGCGCCAGCGCGGCGAGCACGTGGCCTTGTGCGTCGATCGCCTCGACCGCCTGCGCGCCCGGCTGCAGCGTGCGCACCACGCGCTGGCCATCGATCCGGTGCGGGCCGAGCACGGCGAATGGGTCGCCGTGGCGCGCCTGCAGCAGCGCGTCGATCGCACCGGGATCGATCGATCCGGCCTGGACGGCGTCGCCGTTCACGCGCCCGCCTCCTCGATCGAGGCCTCGTCGGTGAGGCGCAGCAGGCCCTGCAGCGGCACGCCGAGCCAGCCAGGCCGGTTGGCGGCCTCGTAGGCGATCTCGTAGGCAGCCTTGTCGAGCAGGAACAGTTGCAGCAGCGGCACCAGCGCGTCAGCGCCGATCCAGCGCACCGGGGCATGCTCGAGCACCGCGACGTAGGCTGCGAGGAACACCTCCGAGGCGCGCAGGCGGAAGCGTTCCAGGAACGGCGCGAACAGCGGGTCCTCGACGGGCGCCACGCCCTCCTCGCCGCGCAGCGCCACTGCGGCGACATAGTCCAGCGAGCGCAGGAAGCCAGCCACGTCGCGCAAGGGCGTGGTCTTGATGCGCCGATCCTCCAGCGGGCGTGCCGGCTCGCCTTCGAAGTCGATCAGCCAGGCGTCGCCCTGCACCACCAGCACCTGGCCCAGGTGGAAGTCGCCGTGGATGCGGGTGCGCAGCGCGCCCGCACCGTGCGCGGCCAGCGCATCGATGCGCCTGCACAGCCCCTGGCGGCGCGCGAACAGGCGGTCGCGCTGCGCGCGCAAGGTGGTGTCCTGCGGATCGAGGTTCTCCAGCGCATCCATCGCGCGCTGCAACTGCGTGCGGGCGTCGGCCGCCCAGCCCGACGCATCGGCGTCGCCGGCGGCCGCCGGCCGGAAGGCCTCGTCCTCGCTGGGCTGCGCGAGTACCGCGTGCAGCTCGCCCAGACGGGTGCCGACGGCCGCGGCGAAGTTGTCGTAGTCGGCCAGGATTTCCGCGCGCGAGGCGTCGTCGGCGGCATGGCTGAACTCGTCCCAGGTGCGCAGCAGGTAGTCCAGCGTCCAGCGCCAGGCGTCGCCCTGGTTGCGCACGAAGCCCTGCAGCACGGCCAGCGCGGAGGGAATGCCGTCGGCGCCCACGTGCAGCACCTCGCCCAGCAGCGGCGGCGTGTTGGCGTAGCCCACGCGGGTCAGGTGGCGGCCCATCTCCAGTTCCGGATTGATGCCGTGCGAGATGTGCCGGTACAGCTTGAGCATGCCGCGCTCGTGCACGATCACCGAGCTGTTGGACTGCTCGGCGGACAGCCAGCGGTTCTCCACGCGGTCGGGAAAATCGATTGCGTCGAGCGCCGCCGTGCCGGTGAAGCGGATCACGCCGCCGCGCTGCAGCGGCAGCTCCATCCGCTGGCGCAGGCCGCGCAGCAGGCCGGAGATGAAGGCGTCGAGCACGAAGCCGTCGGTGAGGTAGCCCACGCGGCGGCCGCGGCGCACGCGCGCCAGCGCCAGCTGCTGCGCGCGCGCCGGCGGGTTCTCGTCTTCCCAGATGATGCCCAGCGGCAGGCAGTAGCGCTCGATGCCGCCATCGTTCAAGGTCGCGATGAGTTCCGAGACGACCAGGTCCTCGCCGCGGTCCGGCCAGGGCTGGCTGTACATCAGGCTGAGCGAGGCGATGCCGCGGTCCTTGGCGCCGAACCAGCGCCGGCGGCCGAGGTAGGTGGGCAACACGTCGCGTTCCAGCGCGCCGCGGTGGTGCGCCATCACCGGCCCTTCGGCCAGCGGCCCGCGCAACACCAGCGTCTCGTAGTCCGGCATCGGCTCGGCAGGCACCTGGTGCCACGAGGGCATCTGGGCGTTGGCGCAAAGCTGGAACGCGTAGAAGCCGAACGGCGGCAGCGTGAGCAGGTATGGCAGGCGGCCGACCGGCGGGAACGAGGTGCCGCCGACGATCTCTACCGGCACGCGCCCGTCGAAACCGGCCAGGTCCAGCTCCACCGCCTGCAGGGTGCGCGACATGTTGGCCACGCACAGCACCTGCTCGTCCTCGTACTCGCGCAGGTAGGCGAGGATCTTGCGGTTGCCCGGGTAGAGGAAGCGGATCGTGCCGCGGCCGAACGCGCGATAGCGCTTGCGCACGGCCAGCACGCGGCGGGTCCAGTTGAGCAGCGAGTGCGGATCGCGCGACTGCGCCTCGACGTTGACCGCCTGGTAGCCGTACAGCGCGTCCATGATCGGCGGCAGCACCAGCCTGGCGGGGTCGGCCCTGGAAAAGCCGCCGTTGCGGTCCATCGACCATTGCATGGGCGTGCGCACGCCGTCGCGGTCGCCCAGGTGGATGTTGTCGCCCATGCCCAGTTCGTCGCCGTAGTACAGCACCGGGGTGCCGGGCATGGTCATGAGCAGCGAATTCATCAGCTCGATGCGGCGGCGGTCGCGCTCCAGCAGGGGCGCCAGGCGGCGGCGTATCCCCAGGTTGATGCGCGCGCGCTGGTCGCTGGCGTAGGTCTGCCACAGGTAGTCGCGCTCGGTATCGGTCACCATTTCGAGCGTCAGCTCGTCGTGGTTGCGCAGGAAGATCGCCCACTGGCAGTTGTCGGGGATCGCCGGCGTCTGGCGCATGATGTCGGTGATCGGGAAGCGGTCCTCGCGCGCGATCGCCATGTACATGCGCGGCATCAGCGGGAAGTGGAACGCCATGTGGCATTCGTCGCCGTTGCCGAAATAGTCCTGCGTGTCCTCAGGCCACTGGTTGGCCTCGGCCAGCAGCATGCGGTCGGGGTAGCGCTCGTCGATCTCCTGGCGGATCAGTTTCAGGATCGCGTGCGTCTCGGGCAGGTTCTCGTTGTTGGTGCCCTCGCGCTCGATCAGGTACGGCACCGCGTCCAGGCGCAGGCCGTCGACGCCGATGTCCAGCCAGAAGCGCATCACGCCCAGCACGGCCTTGATCACCGCCGGGTTGTCGAAGTTGAGGTCGGGCTGGTGCGAGAAGAAGCGATGCCAGAAGTACTGCCCGGCGACCGCGTCCCAGGTCCAGTTCGACTTCTCGGTGTCGAGGAAGATGATGCGCGTGCCGGCGTAGGCCTGGTCCGTGTCCGACCACACGTAGAAGTTGCGCGCGGCGGAACCGGGCCTGGCCAGCCGCGCGCGCTGGAACCACGGGTGCTGGTCGGAGGTGTGGTTGATCACCAGCTCGGTGATCACGCGCAGGCCGCGCGCATGCGCCGCGGCAATGAAGCGCCTGGCGTCGGCCAGCTTGCCGTAGTCCGGATGCACCGCCTTGTACTCGGCGATGTCGTAGCCGTCGTCGCGTCGTGGGCTGGGGTAGAAGGGCAGCAGCCACAGCGTGTTGACGCCCAGTTCGGCGATGTAGTCGAGCTTGTCGATCAACCCCTGGAAATCGCCCACGCCGTCGTCGTTGGCGTCGAAGAACGACTTGACGTGCACCTGGTAGATGATCGCGTCCTTGTACCAGAGCGGATCGCTGGTGAAGCTGCGCTTGGCGGTCCGGGCGTGTGCGCTCATCGCCTCATCCCTCCACGCGCCAGATCGCATACGGCATGCCCTGCCCCAGCCACACGTGCTGGCGGCCGCCGCGCCAGGTCAGCGTGGCGTCGTGCAGCAGATCCTCGACGGTAAGCGGCGTGTCCTCGCCGACGCCCCAGTCGGCCAGCGGCAGGTGCAGGTCGGCCGCCTGCGCGTGGTGCGGGTCCAGGCTGATCGCCACCAGCACGCGGTTACGGCCACCCGGGGCACTCTTCTCGAAGAACAGCACCTGCTCGTTGTCGGCGCGCAGGAAGCGTATGCCGAGGTGGCTCTGCAGCGCCGGTTGCTCGCGGCGGATCGCGTTCAACTGGGCGATCTCGGCGACGATGTTGCCCGGTGCGTTCCAGTCACGCGGCTTGATCTCGTACTTCTCCGAGTCGAGGTATTCCTCCTTGCCCGGAATGGGCACCGCCTCGCACAGCTCGAAGCCCGAGTACATGCCCCACAGGCCCGACAGCGTGGTCGCCAGCGCGGCGCGGATGAGGAAGCCGCTGCGGCCGGACTGCTGCAGGAAGTACGGGTTGATGTCCGGCGTGTTGACGAAGAAGTTCGGCCGGAAGAAATCCTTCGGCGGCCCCTGCGTGAGCTCGGTGAGGTAGTCGATGAACTCCTGCTTGGAATGCCGCCAGGTGAAATAGGTGTAGGACTGGCTGAAGCCGAGCTTGGCCAGTCGGTACATCGGCCTGGGCCGGGTGAAGGCCTCGGACAGGAACAGCGCGTCCGGGTACTCGCTGCGTACGCGCGCGATCATCCACTCCCAGAACGGGAAGGGCTTGGTGTGCGGGTTGTCCACGCGGAAGGTGCGCACGCCCTCGCCCGCCCAGTACAGCACCACGTCGCACAGCGCCTGCCACAGCGAAGGGATGGCGCCTTCCTCGTAGAAGTCGACGTTGACGATGTCCTGGTACTTCTTCGGCGGGTTCTCCGCGTAGCGCAGGCTGCCGTCCGGGCGCCAGTCGAACCATTCGGGATGCTCGCTGAGCCAGGGGTGGTCGGGCGAGCACTGGATGGCGAAGTCCAGCGCGAGTTCCAGCCCGTGTTCCCGGGCGGCGTCGCGCAGCGCGCGGAAGTCCTCGATGGTGCCCAGTTCAGGGTGGATCGCGGTGTGCCCGCCCTCGGCCGAACCGATCGCGTACGGGCTGCCCGGATCGTGCTCGCCGGGCGTCAGCGTGTTGTTGCGGCCCTTGCGGAAGGCGCGGCCGATCGGATGGATGGGCGGGAAATACAGCACGTCGAAGCCCATCGCCCGGATGGCCGGCAGCCGGCCGATGACGTCGCGGAAGGTACCGTGGCGCGCGGGGCTGTCGGTGATGGAACGCGGGAACAGTTCGTACCAGCTGGCGAACTGCGCGGCGCGACGGTCGACTTCCAGATGCAGCGGCGGGTGCTCGACGGCGAACGCACGCAGGTCGCCCTCGGCCATCGCCCTGGCGGTGTCCTCGGCGATCAGCAGCTGGTAGCGGGCTTCGTCGTCCTCGGCCTTGGCCAGGGCGCTTGCCAGCGCACGCAGCGGTTTGCGCCGGGCCGGCGAGATGCCCGTAGCGGTCCGTTCGACCAGGTGCTGGCCCTCGCGCATCTCCAGCGCGATCGGCACGCCGGCGTCGTGCTTGGCGACGATCTCGTGGCGGTAGCTGGCGTAGGCGTCGCGCCAGGCCTGCACGGTGTATTCGTAGCGACCCACGCGCGTGGGCGTGAACTGCCCGCGGTAGCGGTCGTTGCCGAGCGGCTGCATGCGCCGCTCGTGCCAGTGCTTCTCGTCCAGCGCACGCCAGCGCAGCGCGACGGCGAGCTTGTCGTGGCCGTCCATGAACACGTCGGCCTCCACCGTGACGACGTCGCCGACCACGCGCTTGACCGCGAAGCGGCCTCCGTCCACCGCGGGCGTGACGGTCTCGATCGCCAGGCGCGGCGCCTGCGTGGCCTCCACGAGCGCCTGCTTCCGAGCCGTGGCGCTCGCGCGCGTGGCGACCGGCTGCATGCGCGTGCCTTGCAGGATGCGTACTTCGCCCGCTGCGAGGATGAGCGGAGGCACCTGTGCGGCGCCGTCCGGCGCGGACCAGTCACCGTAGGCGCAGGCGGCACCGCCGGCGATGGCGCCGAGGTCGACGTCCGTATCGCGGTCCAGCCTTGCGTTGAACAGCGCCAGCCAGGCGCGCTCGCCCTGGCGGCGCAGCACGCCGACCCAGGCGTCGTCGATGTGAAGAACCGCGGATCCGTGTGCCTGGGCTGCGGACTCGCGCAACCAGGCGTTGATGCCGCGGATCTCGCCCGCCAGGTCGAAGGCCTCGCCGTCGCCGCCGGCGAAGCCGGCCGGCATCAGCCAGCCGTCTGCGCAGCATGCGGCAAACCAGGCGGCGCGACGGCGATGACGCTCGGCCAGCCCGCGTTCGCCGAACGCGCGGTCGGCCGCCGGATCACCGAACGGCGCCGCGGCGCAGGCCAGCGCCGGCGCCACCTCCGCCACACGGCGCAGTTCGCGCGCCAGCCAGCCGGCGTGGAAGTCCCACCACTCGGCCGAGCAGAAGCTGTAGTCGAAGCCTGCGTTGCCGAGCGTGGCCAGTTCTTCGGGTGAGAGGCCTTGCGTCCAGCCCAGGAAGATCGCCTGCGGCGCCTTGCCGCGCAGGCCGTCCAGCAGATGCTCCCACCAAGGCCCCGGCGCCGCCTCCAGCGACAGCAACCGCAACCCGGCCGCGCCGGAGAGCAAGGCGTCGCGCAGGCGCTGGCACCACCAGGCCAGCGCTTCCGGGGCGACCGTCTCGTCGTGGAAACGCCAGCGTACGCCGGCCACCGGCACCGGCTGTCGCGGATCGGGCATGGCACCGGTATCGGGCAGCACGTGGAACCAGTCGGGGTGTTCAGCGCGCACGTCGAGGCTGGCCGGCAGCGCACGGGCGACGTCCACGTCGAGCAACAGATCCAGGCCGTGCTCGCGACAGACGCGCACCAGCGTTGCCACCGCGCCGGGACCCTCGTCGAGCAGCGAGGCCGGCGCCAGGACCTGGTTGAAGCCAAGCTCGGCAGCGCGTTGCAACCAGGGTACCTGCGCGCCTCCGCCTGCAGCGAGCCCGGCAGGCAGGCTGAGGATGCCGAGCGCCGCTGCGCAATCCGGCATGAGGTCTCCCGGATTAAAGGATGACGTGGCGGCCGATGGCGCGCCGCGCTTGCGTTCGCGATGGGTGCCGGGGGGCGCGGGCACGTCCGCTGTCCCCTTGCGCCGGGCCATCAGTCGTCGCGGCGACGGCTGGCGCCGCGCGGCTTGTCGGCATGGCTGGCCTGCGGCCGGTTGGTGTACTGGCGGACCGCCTGCGTGCTGGTGCCCACTGCGGCGATCGCCTCGCGCAGGTCGCGCTCGGAGACGCGCAGCTGCTTGGACCAGTAGCGCATGGCGAACGGATCCCGGTCGTTGATCGTGCTCAAGGTCCGGTCGGACTGGTTCATTGCGTCACCCGTGGCCGCATCCTGCTGCGGCAGGACATCCATCTTCGTGTGCATCCATTGAAGGCGTCGTCACGGAAAGATGAGGCGCGTGTAAAGCGCATGCAGGGGCTCGAAGCTCCGCACGACCGGCGCCATACTCGGCGCCATGCCAACCACTGCGCTCGCCCGCTTCATCGACGCCCATCGGCGCCTGTTCGTGCTGACCGGGGCCGGTTGCAGCACCGATTCGGGCATACCCGACTACCGCGACGCCGACGGTGCCTGGAAGCGCACGCCGCCGGTGATGTTCCAGGCATTCATGGGCGATGAGCGCACGCGCAGGCGCTACTGGGCGCGCAGCCTGGTCGGCTGGCGGCACTTCGGCCGGGCCGAGCCCAACGGCGCCCACCACGCGCTCAGTAAACTGGAAACGCTCGGCCGCCTGGAACGGCTGGTCACGCAGAACGTGGACGGCCTGCACCAGCGTGCGGGGAACCGCCAGGTCGTCGACCTGCATGGACGGTTGGACCTGGTGCGATGCATGGGTTGCGAACTGCGCATGCAGCGTACCGATTTCCAATGCGAGCTCGAACGCCTGAACCCCGCCTGGGCAGCCCTGGATGCCGCAGGCCTGCCCGATGGCGACGCCGACCTCGACGGCAAGGACTTCGATCGCTTCGTCGTTCCGTCCTGCCCGGCCTGCGGCGGCGTGCTCAAGCCCGACGTGGTCTTCTACGGCGAGAACGTGCCGCGCGAGCGCGTGGCCGACGCAATGCAATCGTGGGAATCGGCCGATGCCGTGCTGGTGGTCGGCTCCTCGCTGATGGTGTTCTCCGGCTATCGCTTCGTGCACGCCGCGGCGCGCGCCGGCAAGCCGGTGGCGGCGGTGAACCTGGGGCGCACGCGGGCCGATCCGCTGCTGAGCCTGAAGGTGGAACAACCCTGCGCCGAGGCGCTGGCGTTCCTGCTGGCTTGAGGTCCCGGACCCCTTCGACGCTGGCCGCGGGCGAAGGGTGGGCATGCGAAAGACGCAAGCCCGGACGGCGGATTTTGGAATGCCATTCGCGCCGAGCGTAGCCTGCGCAACCGGCGAAGCCGAAGCGCCCCAAAGCTCACCGCCGCGAGCGGAAGAAGTCCCTCAGCATCTCGCCCGATTCGTGCGCCAGCAGTCCGCCCTGCACCAGCACGCGGTGGTTGTGCCGGTCGGACACCAGCGTGTCGAACACGCTGCCGGCGGCGCCGGTCTTCGGATCGGTGGCCGCGTATACCACCCGTCCGATCCGCGCGTGCACCAGAGCCATCGCGCACATCGCGCACGGCTCCAGCGTCACGTACAGCGTGGCGCCGACGATACGGTGGTTGGCAAGCTTCTCGCCGGCCGCGCGCAAGGCCATGATCTCGGCGTGCGCCGTGGGGTCGTGCAGCGTGATGTTGCGGTTCCAGCCCAGCCCGACGATCTGTCCCTCGTGCACCAGCACGGCGCCCACCGGCACCTCGTTCTCCGCATCGCGGGCGTGCGCGGCCAATTGCAGCGCGCGGCGCATGCAGGCCTCGTCCTCGGACGAGAACGTCGTGGCGGGTGGCGGGAGAGACTCGGTCATGGACACGCGCGATGGCGGCGATGCTGGAGGGCCGGGCATTGTAGCCGCTTGCGCCATGCGGGAAGCTGCCCCGCAGGCGCCAGCCTTGACCGGCCGTTGAGCGCGGACGGCGTAGGGTCGGCCTTCCTGCCTCGCGCATGGAGCCTGCCATGAACCCCGATGTCGCCGTGGGCCGTACGTTCCCCGACTTCGTGCTGCCCGACCACACGAAGACGCCGCGGCGCCTTTCCAGTCTGCAAGGCACCGCCGACCTGATGCTGCTGGTACTGATCCGCGGCTTCTTCTGTCCGAAGGACCGCGAGCAGCTCAAGGCGCTGACCGCCTTCCATCCGCAACTGGTGGTCGGCAGCTGCCACCCTGTGGTCATCACCACCGACGACTGGCACACCACCAACAACCTGCGCCAGCAGCTGGGGGCGCACTATCCGTTCCTGTACGACGAAAAAAAACAGGTGCGCGACGCGCTGGACATCCTGGAGTACACCGACCCCACGCATCAGCCGATGGTGCCGCACACCTTCCTGCTGGCGCCGGGCATGCGCATCCGCAACATCTGGAACGGTTACTACTACTGGGGCCGCCCTTCGACAGCCGAACTGCATGGAGCCCTGCGCGAGGCCACCCGCGAGATACGGCCGGACTGGGATCCATCCGACCCCGAACTCAAGCATCAGTGGGAAGCCGGCGACAAGACGAGCTTCTACCCCTATGGGGTCAAGTCGATGGAGCAGACGCTGGCCGAGATGGCTGAGGCGGTGGACCACTACGCCGGATCGGCCTAGCAGTCCGTCCACTGCCCTATTCCCACTCGATCGTCGCGGGTGGCTTGCCGCTGATGTCGTAGACCACGCGCGAGACGCCGCGCAGTTCGTTGATGATGCGGTTGGACACCTTGCCGAGGAATTCGTACGGCAAGTGCGCCCAGTGCGCGGTCATGAAATCGATGGTCTCGACCGCGCGCAGCGCGATCACCCACTCGTAGGCGCGCGCGTCGCCCACCACGCCCACCGATTTCACCGGCAGGAACACGGCGAAGGCCTGGCTGGTCTTGTCGTACAGGTCGGCCTTGCGCAGCTCGTCGATGAAGATGGCGTCGGCGCGCGCCAGCAGTTCGGCGTACTCGCGCTTCACTTCGCCGAGGATGCGCACGCCCAGGCCCGGACCCGGGAACGGGTGGCGATAGACCATCTCGCGCGGCAGGCCGAGCGCCACGCCGATGCGGCGCACCTCGTCCTTGAACAGCTCGCGCAGCGGCTCGACCAGGCCGAGTTTCATGTCCTCGGGCAGGCCGCCGACGTTGTGGTGACTCTTGATGACGTGAGCCTTGCCGGTCTTGCTGCCGGCGGACTCGATCACGTCCGGATAGATCGTTCCCTGCGCCAGCCACTTCACCTGGCCGTGGCCGGCAGCGGTTACCTTGGCCGACTCCTCGTCGAAGATCTCCACGAACAGGCGGCCGATGATCTTGCGCTTGGCCTCCGGATCGGCGACGCCTTCGAGCGCCTTGAAATAGCGCTCGGCGGCGTCGACACGGATCACCTTGACGCCCATGTGCTGCGCCATCGTGGCCATCACCTGGTCGCCTTCCTGGAAACGCAGCAGACCGGTGTCGACGAACACGCAGGTGAGCTGGTCGCCGATCGCCTTGTGCAGGAGCGCAGCGACCACAGAGGAATCGACGCCACCGGAGAGGCCCAGCAGCACGTGGTCGTTGCCGACCTTCCCGCGCACGCGGGCAATCTGGTCCTCGATGATGTTGTCCGCGGTCCACAGCGTGGCGCAGCCGCAGATGTCGACCACGAAGCGCTTGAGCAGTGCGCTGCCCTGCCTGGTGTGCGTGACTTCCGGATGGAACTGCACGCCGTACCAGCGCCGGACCTCGTTCTCCATCACCGCGACCGGGATACGGTCGGTGGTGCCGGTGACGGTGAAGCCCGGCGGCGCCTTGCTGACATGGTCGCCGTGGCTCATCCACACGTCCAGGCGGTGCGCGTCGGCGTGGTCGCTCAGGCCCGCGAACAGGCGGCTGTTGGCGGCGATCTCGACCTGTGCATGGCCGAACTCGCGCTGGTCGGCCGCCTCGGTGGCGCCGCCCAGCTGCGCGGCCATCGTCTGTAGGCCATAGCAGATGCCAAGGATCGGCAGGCCGGAATCGAACACTTCCTGCGGCGCCTTGGGCGCGCCCGGCAGCGTGGTCGATTCCGGGCCGCCGGACAGGATGATGCCCTTGGCGCCGAAGCCGGCGATCTGCGCGGGGTCATGGTCCCATGCCCAGATCTCGCAGTAGACGCCGAGCTCGCGCACGCGGCGGGCGATCAGCTGGGTGTACTGCGCGCCGAAGTCGAGGATGAGGATCTTGTCGGAGTGAATGTTGGTCATGGTCTGCGCGGGGAACAGGGAACGGGGAACGTGATGGTCCGGGCAACGGGTCACATGAGCGTCCTGGTCGAAGCGCTGCGAGACGCCTGCCTGGACCATCACGTTCCCTGTTCCCCGTTCCCCGTTCCCCGGCTTCGTTACGAGTTCAGCCGGTAGTTCGGCGCTTCCTTGGTGATCTGGATGTCGTGCGGGTGCGCCTCGGTCACGCCGGCGGAAGTCACCTTCACGAACTGCGCCTTGTGGCGCACGTCCTCGACCGTGGCGGCGCCGAGGTAGCCCATCGAGGCGCGCAGGCCGCCGATCAGCTGGTGGATGATGTTGCGCAGCGGGCCGCGGTACGGCACGCGGCCTTCGATGCCCTCGGGCACCAGCTTGTCGGCGTCGGCCTCGTCCTGGAAGTAGCGGTCCTTGGAGCCCAGCGCCATGGCGCCCAGCGAGCCCATGCCGCGGTAGCTCTTGTAGGAGCGGCCCTGGAACAGTTCGACCTCGCCAGGCGATTCCTCGGTGCCGGCGAACATCGAGCCGAGCATCACGGTGGACGCGCCGGCGGCGAGCGCCTTGGGGATGTCGCCCGAGTAGCGGATGCCGCCGTCGGCGATCAGCGGGATCTCGTCCTTCAGTGCGGTGGCGACCAGGTCGATCGCGGTGATCTGCGGCACGCCGACGCCGGCGACCACGCGCGTGGTGCAGATCGAGCCCGGGCCCACGCCGACCTTGACCGCGTCCACGCCGGCATCGAGCAGCGCGCGCGCCGCCTCGCCGGTGACGATGTTGCCGGCGATCACCTGCACCTGCGGGTAGCGCTTCTTGACCCAGCCGGCGCGCTCGATCACGCCCTGCGAATGGCCGTGCGCGGTGTCGACCACCAGCACGTCCACGCCGGCGTCGACCAGGGCCTCGACGCGCTGTTCGGTGTCGCCGCCTACGCCGACCGCGGCGCCGACCACCAGGCGCTCGTGCGCGTCCTTGGCGGCATGCGGGTTGTCGCGCGCCTTCTGGATGTCCTTGACGGTGATCAGGCCGCGCAGCTGGAAGTCGTCGTTGACCACCAGCACCTTTTCGATGCGGAACTTGTGCAGGAGCTGCAGCACTTCGTCCTGGCTGGCGCCTTCGCGCACGGTCACCAGCTTGTCCTGGCGCGTCATGATGTTGCGCACCGGGTCTTCCAGCTTGCGCTCGAAGCGCAGGTCGCGGCTGGTGACGATACCGACCAGCTTCTCGCCGTCCACCACCGGCACGCCGGAGATGTTGTGCGCGCGGGTCAGCTGCAGCACCTCGCGGATGGAGGTCTGCGGGCCCACGCTGATCGGGCTGCGGATGACGCCTGCCTCGAACTTCTTGACCAGCCGCACTTCGGCGGCCTGGCGCTCGGCGGTCATGTTCTTGTGGATGATGCCGATGCCGCCCTGCTGGGCCATGGTGATGGCCAGCCGCGCCTCGGTCACGGTGTCCATGGCGGCGGACACGATGGGGATGTTCAGGCGCAGGTTGCGCGTGAGCCGGGTGGAGGTGTCGACGTCGCGTGGGAGGACGGCCGAATGGGCCGGAACGAGGTACACGTCGTCGTAGGTCAGGGCCTCGGCGAGGATGCGCATGCGGATGGGTCTCGCTGCAAAGATGGGATTATACGCGCGTGGGTATGGTGGTCGCCAGATGGCTGGTGTTCGCCGGGAAGATCGACGCAAGCGCGCCTTTGACCGGTCCGTATCTTTCCCGCAAACGAGGCGCTACCTGCCGGGCAGCCTCGGCGTGCGGCGGAGGCGCAGGGCAAACCCGCGCACGCTACGAGGGCCGGGCTTCAGCCGCTTCCAGCGTGTTCTCGATCAACGTGGCCACCGTCATCGGACCGACGCCGCCCGGGACAGGCGTAATCCAGCTGGCACGCTCGGCCGCGGGAGCGAACTCGACGTCGCCCACCAGCCGCCCGTCGTCGAGCCGGTTGATGCCCACGTCGATCACCACCGCGCCGGGCTTGATCCATTCGCCCCTGACCAGTCCCGGCTTGCCCACCGCCACGATCACGATGTCGGCCTGGCGCACGAACGATTCCAGATCGCGCGTGAAGCGATGGCAGCAGGTGGTCGTGCAGCCGGCGATCAGCAGTTCCAGCGCTAGCGGGCGGCCGACATGGTTGGACACGCCCACCACCACCGCATGCTGGCCGCGCACCGGGCGGTCGGTGTGCCCGAGCAGGGTCATCACGCCCTTGGGCGTGCACGGGCGAAGCCCGAAGCGGCGCAGCGCCAGGCGCCCGACGTTCACCGCCTGGAAGCCATCGACGTCCTTGCCGGCGTCGATGCGGTCGACCAGGGCGTCCTCGTCGATGTGCTCCGGCAACGGCGACTGCACCAGGATGCCGTGCACGGCCGGATCGGCGTTGAGCCGGTCGATCAGCGCGAACAACTGGTCCTGCGTGGTGTCCGCCGGCAGGTCGTAGTCGAACGAACGGAAGCCCACCTGGTGGCAGGCCTTACGCTTGTTGCGCACGTACACCGACGAGGCCGCATCCTCGCCCACCAGCACCACCGCCAGCCCTGGCTCGGGCAAGCCTTGCGCCTTGCGCTCGGCCACGCGCCGGCCTACCCGATCGAGCAGTTCCTGCGCGATGCGTTTGCCGTCGAGGATGCGTGCGGTCATGGGTTCGTGCCTTCTGCAAAGAAGCCTATTATCCCGCATCGAGCACCGACAAACGGAGACTGCCGTGCCCGCGCCCCTCGACCTGAAGCTCGCCGAAGGTGCCCTGGTGCTTCGCCCCTGGCGACCGGAAGACGCACCGGCCCTCCAGGAAGCCGTGCTCGAGTCGGTCGAAAGCGTCGGGCACTGGCTGCCGTGGTGCCACACGGGATACGGCCTCGACGAGGCGAAGGCATGGATCGGGCACTGCCGCGAGGGCTGGATTGCCGACGAACACTTCGCGTTCGGCATATTCGAGCAAGGCAGCGGCGCCCTGCTCGGCAGCACGGGGCTGAACCAGCGCAATCGCGTGCACCACAGTGCCGCAATGGGTTACTGGGTGCGCCATTCCCGCCAGCGCCAGGGGATTGCACGGCAGGCAGCGAGGCTGGCCGCGCGTTTCGGGTTCGAGAGGCTGGGGCTGGTCCGCATCGAGATCGTGGCGTTGCCGGACAACGGCGCGAGCCGGCGCGCGGCCGAGCAGGCCGGCGCACGGTTCGAAGCGATCGCGCGACATCGGATATGGGTGCGTGACGAAGCCAGGGACGCCGCCGTGTATGCGCTGGTGCCAGAGGATCTGGCGCAGACGTCGTAGAGCAGCCGTGCTCTGAAGTGATGGGGTTGTCTCTGAAGTGAAACGGAGGCCTTCCTTCAGGAGCGGTCGACAGCTGCTACTTGCGCCGCTTCATCTCGCGGATCATGCGCTGGCGCTTGCGCTGCTGGCCCTCGGTGAGCACGTTCTTGCGTCCGGCGAAGGGATTCTCGCCGTCGCGGAAATCAATGCGGATCGGCGTGCCTTCCAGGCGGTAGCGCTTGCGGAAGAAGTTCTCGAGGTAGCGCCGATAGGCCGGCGCGATGTGCTTGGTGCGGCTGCCGTGGATGACGATGGTCGGCGGATTGGAGCCGCCCGGATGGGCGAAGCGCAGCTTGGGCGCGTGGCCGCGCACCAGCGGCGGCTGGTAGGCCTCGTAGGCCTTCTCCAGCGTGCGCGTGAGGTCGGCCGAGGCCAGCTCGTGGGTGGCCGAGGCATGAGCGCGCACCACTGCGCGCATCAGTTCGCGCAGGCCCGAACCATGCAGCGCCGAAATGAACACCGTCTTGGCCCAGTCGACGAACACCAGCTTGCGCTCGAGCGTGCGCTGGCACTGTTCGCGCTGATAGGCGTCCATGCCGTCCCACTTGTTGACGGCGATGACCAGCGCCCGCCCTTCGTCAACCGCGTGGCCGATCAGGCTGAGGTCCTGGTCGGCGAGGTTCTCGCGCGCGTCGACCATCAGCACCACGACCTGGGCGGCAGCCATCGACTGCAGCGTCTTGATGACGCTGAACTTCTCCACGCCCTCTTCGACGCGCGCGCGACGGCGCACGCCGGCGGTGTCGATCAACGTGTAGCGCTTGCCGTCGCGTTCCAGCGGCACGCGGATCGGATCGCGCGTGGTGCCGGCGACGTCCGAGACGATCAGCCGGTTCTCGCCGAGCAGGCGGTTGATCAGGGTGGACTTGCCGGCGTTCGGGCGCCCGACGATGGCGACGCGGATGCTGTCGTCCGCGACGTGCGCCTGTGCTTCGTCCTCGTCGGGCGGCAGCAGCGGCAGCGCGGCGGCCACCAGATCGTCGGTGCCACGGTTGTGCGCGGCCGAGAGTGGCAGGACACGGGCCATGCCGAAACGCGCGAACTCGCCCAGCGCATGCTCGACGTCCAGCCCGTCGGTCTTGTTGACCGCCAGCAGGATCGGCTTGCCGCTGCGGCGCAGCTCGCCCAGGATACCCTGGTCCTGCGGCAGCAGGCCGTCGCGGGCGTCCACGACGAACACCAGCACCTGCGCCTCGTCGATCGCCAGGCGCACCTGCTGGGCGGTGAGCGCGTCGAGGCCTTCCTCCACGCCGGACAGGCCGCCGGTGTCGACCACCACGAACGGACGCGCGCCGAGATGGCACACGCCGTAGTGGCGGTCGCGGGTGACGCCCGGCATGTCGGCCACCAGGGCGTCGCGGCTGCGCGTCAACACGTTGAAGAGGGTCGATTTACCGACGTTGGGGCGACCGACCAGGGCGACGACGGGCAGCATGGTTCAGCATGTTCCTTGCGGGCGATCAGTGCGCGCCGCCGAGGCGGTAGGCGCCGATGCGGCCTTCCACGTCCTCGACGTACACGATGTCGCCCACCACCAGCGGCTGGGCGCGGATGGCGTGCTTGGACAGGCGCTCGCGCGCGGCCAGCGCGCCGTCGCCGGTCTGCAGCCAATGCACGTAGCCTTCGATGTCGCCGACCACCACGTAGTTGCCCTGCACCGCCGGCCCGGTCACCCAGCGGTACTTGAGCTTGTCGTTCTTCCACATCTCGGCGCCGGCGCTCTTGTCGAACGCCCACAGCTGCGAATTGTCGTCCGCGCCGTAGAGCGCGTTGCCGTTGCTTGCCAGCGAGGTGTAGGTGGAGAACGGATGCGTCCACAGGGGACGGCCACTGGGACCGTCGATCGCCTGCAGGTTGCCGTGGTAGGCAGCGCCATAGAGCATCCGGCCGTCGAGCAGGATCGCGCCGTCGGAATCGTCCAGGCGCTCGATCTCGGTGCGCCCCTCGCCGCTGGCCAGCTTCTGCTCCCACAGCTTCTCGCCATTGTCCAGGCGCAGCGCGACCAGCCTGCCGCCGTCGGTACCGAAGAACACCACACCGTTGGCCACCATCAGCGGACCGTTGCCGCGCAGGCTCAGCAGCGGCACGTCGCCCTGGTCGTAGACCCAGCGGCGCCCGCCGTTGGCCGCATCGAGGCCATAGACGCGACCGTCGCCCGTGCGCACCACCACCAGGTCGCCGACGATGACCGGCGAGGCGAGCACCTCCGACTTGAGGGTGGCTTCCCAGCGCGGGCTGCCGTCCTTCGCGTTGACGCCGTAGACGTGGCCGTCCAGCGTGCCGACCACGAGCAGGTCGCCGCTGACCGCCGGACCGCCGGCGTAGAAGGCGTCCTTGCGCTTCTTGTCACCCCAGCCGAACCAGCCGTGGGTGCGCGAACTCTTCGACCAGATTGTCTTGCCGGTGGCCGCGTCCAGGGCCACCAGCTTGCCGTCGCTGCTGTCGGCATAGAGCACGCCATCGGCCACGGCCGGCCGCAGGCGCAGCCCGGAGTCGCCGGCGCCGTCGCCGATGCTCTCGCGCCACAGTCGGGTGACCTGGAGGGTGGGCTGGAAATCCTTGGCCAGCGGCGTCGGCGGCTGGACGTTTTCCTTCTTGGCGTTATGGCAACCGGCCAATGCGACCAGGCCCACCAACGCCACCGCCATCGCCTTCTTCATGCCAATCCGCTTCGTGCCAAACACGTTCATGCGCCCTGCTTCCCGGCCACGGCCAGATCATCGAGTTTGAGTTGCAAGGCAGCGCGTTGCGGCGCGTCTTCGCCCATCGCGGCCAACGCCGCCTGGTAGGCCTTGCGCGCGGCATCCGCGCGACCAAGCTTGACCAGCGCATCGCCGCGTAGTTCCTGGCGCAGCGCCTCGTAGCCCTTGGACGCGCCGGCATCAAGCGTGGCCAGCGCGTCGCTGGCCTTGCCGGCGGCAAGTTGCACCTTGGCCATGCGCAACTCGATCAGCGGCTTGAGCGGGTTGTCGCCGACATGGCTGCGCGCCCACTGCAGCGATGCCAGGGCCTTGTCCAGCTGGTTCGCCTCGACCTGGCGCTGCGCGCGATCGCTGGCGGCGAAAACCGCATAGGCCGACTTGGCGTAGTCGTTCTGCAGGCGTCCGATGATCTGGTCGGCCTGCGTGTCCTTGCCGGCGGCCAGGGCCGTCTGCAATTGCTGATAGAGATTGGACGCCTCCATCTCACGCGTGGCTTGGTGATTGCGCCATTGCTGCCAACCGAAGATCGCGACCAGACCGATGACGATGCCGATGGCGATGGACAGGCCATTCTGGCGCAGCCATTGCTGTACGCGTTCGCCCTGTTCGTAATCGTCGTATGCGTCGAATGCCATGCAGTTGTCCGTCCAAAGCACGCGTCGCGTCGGTCCAGGCCGGACCGGCGCTCGCCAGATGGGTTTGAGGAATGAAGGGCCACGACCGCACGCGGCGGCGGTCAATGGGCAAGCATAACCGAAGCGCCACAGCCGCGGGCGTTTGGGCAGGCCTTAACCGCGAAGCTGGCGCCGTTGCGCACCGAGCGGGTGCCGCCCTCTCCCGGCGCGGGGAACGCCGAAACCCGCCCGGCCTTGCCCCCGATCAGGCGCCGCTGGGGGCGGGCTTGCCGTCCTGCACGCGGAAGCGCGCGACGTTGGCGCGGCGATAGGCATCCAGGGCCAACGGCTTGCCGTCGAGGGTGACCTGGGCGCCGACGGCGTTGCCGATACGCACGTCCAGCGGCTGCTCGCTCGTCCAGGTCTTGCTGCTGCCGGCAGGAAGCAGGCCGTATTCCAGACGCGAGCCGTCGGCAGCCACCACCTCGACCCAGCTCGCCTGGTCAAGGCTGAGCATGAGGCTGTGCCCACCGACAGGAGCGGCGGCCTGCGCCGCTGCGGCAACGGTGCTGGCCGCCGCAGGCTGGCGCGCCGCCGTCAGGTTGCCGCTCTCCAGGCCGGGAAATGGCGCCATCGACGCCAGCAGCGGCTGCTCCTCGCTGGGGGGCGGAGCCGCCGGCCGGGTGGTGGACGGAGCCGTGGTGGCCGTAGTGCCGCCAGCGCGGGTCGGAGCGTCCTGCTGAGCCACCGGCGTGGCGTCCAGCGGAGAAAGGTGGCTGATGTCCCTGTCCAGCGTGCCGCGCACGCCCAGCCACACCATCGGCACCACGATCACCGCGGTCAGCACCACGTAGGTGGCGGCGGTGGCATAACGCTCGAGCAGATAGCGCGAATGCGACATGCCGCCAGTGGCCACCAGCGTTGGCACGGCGCGCTTGATGCTGGCCAGCTCCGCCTGGATGACTTCTTCGTCCAGACCCAGATGACGGGCGTACTTGGTGATGTAGCTGGCCAGGTACACGGCGTAATCGATCCCTTCGCGCTGGTCGGCCTCCAACTGGCGCAGCACGCGTGCAGGAAGCTTGAGGGCGTGCGCGCAGGTTTCGATGTCCTGGCCGCGCGCCTCGCGCGCCGCGCGCAGGCGGGAGCCGAAACTGGCAAAAGACGTGTTCGACGAGCCATCCGTGATCGCCGCAATGGCGAACAGATCAATCGCACGATGGCCGGGATTGGGCTGCTGGGAGGTCATGGGCTAGCGGGTGTGTCGAGGGCGTGTGCCTGCTCCGAATCCGGGAACTGGCTTTGCAGTCGCCTGCGATAGGTTTGGGCAGCGTCCGTATTGCCCAGGCGGGTTTCAATTTCATAACCAAGCTTGAGCGCCACCGCACTAGGCTGACCCAGCGCGTCGAAGCGCTGGATGAACGCACGGGCGCGAAAGGCGTCGTTGTTCAGGTACAGCAAACGGGCGGTCTGCAGCAGCGCCTCGCCGTTTTGGGGGTTGTCCTTGAGCGCCTTGCGCAGGCTGACTTCGGCACCGGCGCGGTCGTTCATGCGCAACTGGCAGATGCCCTCGTTGGTCAATGCCACGTCAGGAGTCTTGTAGAAGGGATCCTTCAGCGCCTTCTGGAAGAAGCCAATGGCCTCTTCGCCCTTGCCGATGCGGCAGAGAAAAGTGCCCAGGTTGTTGTTCGGGCCGCCCTTGTCCGGTTCCAGCTGCGCCGCGCGGCGGTAATGCTGCTCCGCCTCTTCGGGCCGGTTGATGCGCTCATCCAGCACGGCCATGACGGTATGCGCGGGCGCGTAATCGTTGTCGAACTGCAGCGCCTTGGTGAGCTTGTCCATGGCGGTCTGCAGGTCGCCGTTGGCCATGTACTGCTGGCCGAGCTCGGTATGGATGCGTGCGGCGTCCTCCGCTTCCTGGCCCTTGCTGGTGTGCGGCATCTTGCCGCCGAACTCGCCGTCGGTGTTGGTCACGCATCCGGCCAGCATCAGCGCCAGCGCTGCCCCCATCCAGCGTTCAAGACGCATGCGCCACTCCCCGATCCGGTTGTGCGTGGTCCGGCTGTGCGTGGTCCAGCCGCTTGCGGAACTCGGCCTGGCGGCGCGTGCGGTCCAGCACCTGCCCCTTCAGCTGGCCGCAGGCCGCGTCGATGTCGTCGCCGCGCGTGCGGCGCAGCATGGTCAGGATGTTGGCGTTGAGCTGTTGGGTCTGGAACGCGCGGATGGTCTCGGCGTCCGAGCGCTCGAAGCGCGTGCCGGGGAAAGGGTTGAACGGGATCAGGTTGACCTTGCAGGTCGGCAGCTTGCGCATCAGCTTGATCAGCTGCCTGGCATGCTCCGGCTGGTCGTTGACACCCTTCATCAAGGTGTATTCGAAAGTGATCGACGTGCGCGGCTTGCGCGCGATCCAGCGCTGGCAGGCGCCCATCAGCTCGGCGATCGGGTAGCGCTTGTTGAGCGGCACCAGTTCGGTGCGCAGTTCGTCGTTGGCCGCATGCAGCGACACCGCCAGCGACACGTCGATCGCCTCGGACAGCTTGTCGATCATCGGCACCAGGCCGGCGGTGGAGAGCGTCACGCGCTTGGAGGCCAGGCCGAAGCCGAGGTCGTCGCGCATCAGGCTCATCGCCGCGACCACGTTGTCGAAGTTCAGCAGCGGCTCGCCCATGCCCATCATCACCACGTTGGTGATGCGGCGGTTCTGGTGCGTGACGTTGCCCAGGTGCTTGGCCGCCACCCACATCTGGCCGATCACTTCGGACGCGGCGAGGTTGCGGTTGAAGCCCTGCGTGGCGGTGGAGCAGAACTGGCAGTTGAGCCCGCAGCCGACCTGCGAGGACACGCACAGCGTGCCGCGGGTCGGTTCGGGGATGTAGACCGCTTCGACGGCGTTGCCGCCGTCCATGCCGAGCAGCCACTTGTGCGTGCCGTCGGCGGCGGCCTTGTCGAACAGCGTCTTGGGCGGACCGACGTAGCACGCGGCCTCGAGCTTGGCGCGCAGCGCCTTGCCCACGTCGGTCATCTTGCCGAAGTCGTCTTCCAGGTGGTGGTAGATCCACTTCATCACCTGCTCGGCGCGATACGGCTTCTCGCCAAGCTGCGCGAAGAAATCACGCAGGCCCTGGCGATCGAAGTCGAGCAGGTTGACCTTTTCGCTTGCTACTGCTTTCGGGTCAGTGGAAGTGGCTACGACCTGGTTCACAACTTATCTCAACGGGAAAGGACGTCCGTTTCCGGGAAGAAGTAGGCGATCTCGACCTTGGCGGTTTCGGCGGCATCCGAGCCGTGCACCGCATTGGCGTCGATCGAATCGGCGAAGTCGGCGCGGATCGTGCCCGGCGCGGCGTCCTTCGGGTTGGTGGCGCCCATCAGCTCGCGATGCTTCAGCACGGCATTCTCGCCCTGCAGCACCTGGACCATCACCGGACCGGAGATCATGAACTCGACCAGCGCGTTGAAGAACGGGCGCTCCTTGTGCACCGCATAGAAGCCTTCGGCCTCCTTGCGCGAGAGCTGCTTCATCTTCGCGGCGATGACCTTGAGGCCAGCCTGCTCGAAACGGGTGTAGATCTGGCCGATCACGTTCTTGGCGACGGCATCGGGCTTGATGATGGAAAGGGTGCGCTCCAGCGCCATGTCGGGTCTGCTCCGGAATACTGGTATCTGAGTGGGCTATCGGCCGGCTTGCCGATCAATGTAGGGCCAAATCCGACACGAAATGCGGATTTAGCTCACGAAAGTTTGACAGATTCTAGGCTGATCGCAAGCAGGCTGGGCGTGAATGCAAACGGTTGTTTGACGGCCCGGAAGCCCCGCGCGTATGCTCAAACGATCGTTTGATTCTCTGCCGACGAGGTTGCCCGCGCGTGAACAGTTCCGCCTCGACCAAGGAACGCATCCTCACAGCCGCCGAGCTGCTGTTCGCGCAGCGCGGCTTCGACGGCGCGTCGCTGCGCCAGTTGACCGCCGCCGCCGGGGTCAACCTTGCCGCCGTCAACTACCACTTCGGCTCCAAGGACAGGCTGGTGGAGGAAGTGTTCCGCCGCCGGCTGGACACGCTGAACGCACACCGACTGGCTGCGCTGTCGAAAGTCGCCGGCCAGCCGGACACCACGCTGGATGACGTGCTCGACGCCTTCATCCGACCTGCACTGGCGCTTTCCAGCGACGGCAGCGGTTCGCTGTTCATGCGTGTGCTGGCGCGCGCCTTCGCCGAACACGACGACACGCTGCGCCAGTTCCTCTCCGAGAACTACGGCCACGTCATGCGCCAGTTCACCGCCGAGTTCGCCCGCCTGCTGCCCAAGCTCAGCCGCGAGGAACTGTACTGGCGCATCGACCTGGTCACAGGCGCGCTGACCCATGCCATGTCCGGCTTCGGCATGATCCAGCGCAAGGGCGGCGTGAGCGAAGCCGCCCACCGCGAACAGACCATCGCGCACCTGATCCGCTTTGCCGCCGCCGGCCTGAGCCATCCATGAGCCGCGCCGCGCTGACTCTCTCTCCCCTGGCCTCGCCGGAGCAGAGGGCTGGAGAGAGGGCGAGGCTCTTCCTCCGAGCTTCCCCGCAAGCCCCGCCCCTCACCCAAACCCTTTCTCCGAAGGGGAGAGGGTCCCAGATCACGTCGCAAGTGCCATGCCCCTTCCCGTTCACCTGGAGAAAGCAATGACCGCCACCCCCGCCCTACGCATCCGCAAGGCCGCCGTACTGGGCGCCGGCGTCATGGGCGCGCAGATCGCCGCGCACCTGACCAACGCCGGCGTCGAGACCGTGCTGTTCGATTTGCCCGCCAAGGACGGTCCCAAGAGCGGCATCGCGCTGAAGGCCATCGCCAATCTCGCCAAGCTCTCGCCCGCCCCGCTGGCGGACAAGAACCTGGCGGCCGCGATCATCCCGGCCAACTACGACGAAGACCTCGACCACCTCAAGGAAGTCGACCTGGTGATCGAGGCGATCGCCGAACGGATGGACTGGAAGCTGGATCTCTATAGGAAGATCGCCTCGCATCTTTCGAAGACCGCGGTCATCGCCTCCAACACCTCGGGCCTGTCGATCAACACGCTGGCCGAGGCGCTGCCGGAAGAAATGCGCCACCGCTTCTGCGGCGTGCACTTCTTCAACCCGCCGCGCTACATGCACCTGGTCGAGTTGATCCCCACCAAGCTCACCGACGCCGCCGTGGTCGAGGGCCTGGAGGCCTTCCTCACCACCGCCATCGGCAAGGGCGTCGTTGTAGCCAAAGACACGCCCAACTTTATCGGCAACCGCATCGGCGTGTTCTCGATGCTGGCCACCATGCACCACACTGGGCAGTTCGAGCTCGGTTTCGACACCGTCGACGTCTTGACCGGTCCGGCCATCGGCCGCCCCAAGAGCGCCACCTACCGCACCGCCGACGTGGTGGGCCTGGACACCATGGCGCACGTCATCAAGACCATGGGCGACACGCTCGCCGACGATCCGTGGCACACCTACTTCAAGACGCCCGCCGTGCTGCAGGGCCTGATCGACGCCGGCGCGCTCGGCCAGAAGACCGGCGCCGGCTTCTACAAGAAGGTCGGCAAGGACATTCTCGTATTGCGCAGTCCCGCGCAAAACCCCGGCCATCCATGGCCGGACTCCTCACAACAGCTCGATTACCAGCCCGCACAGCAACAGGCCTCCGACGAAGTCGCCGCGATCCTCGCCATCAAGGATCCGGCCGAGAAGTTCGCCAAGCTGCGTGCGTCGGGCGATCCCCAAGCCCAGTTCCTGTGGGCGATCTTCCGCGACCTGTTCCACTACACCGCCTACCACCTGGCCGACATCGCCAACACCGCGCGCGACGTCGATTTCGCCATCCGCTGGGGCTATGGCTGGAAGCTGGGTCCCTTCGAGACCTGGCAGGCCGCCGGCTGGCAGCAGGTCGCCGGCTGGATCGCCGAGGACATCAAGGCCGGCAAGGCGATGAGCGACGCGCCGCTGCCCGCCTGGGTCACCGACGGGCGCACCGGCGTGCATGGCAAGGCCGGCTCGTATTCGGCCGCCGCAGGCACCGACAAGCCGCGCTCCACCCATGCCGTCTACGCCCGCCAGCTCTTCCCCGACGCGATCCTGGGCGAGAAGTTCGACCAGGGCACCACCGTGTGGGAGAACGATGGCGTGCGCCTGTGGAAGCTGGGCGACGATGGCGTCGGCATCCTCTCGTTCAAGACCAAGATGAACACGGTCAACGACCAGGTGCTCGACGGCATCCAGCATGCCATCGGCGTGGCCGAGGAGAAGCTCAAGGCGGTGGTGATCTGGCAGACCGGCGAGCCGTTCTCCGCCGGCGCCGATCTGAAGGGTGCGCTCGGCCTGCTGAAGGACGGCAAGTTCGACGCGTTCGAGTCGATGGTCGCAAACTTCCAGCGCACCAGCATGCGCATCAAGCACTCGCTGGTGCCGGTCGTGGCCGCCGTGCGCGGACTGTGCCTGGGCGGCGGCTGCGAGTTCCAGATGCACTCGGCGCGCACCGTCGCCGCGCTGGAAAGCTACATCGGCCTGGTCGAGGCCGGCGTCGGCCTGCTGCCCGCCGGCGGCGGCCTGAAGGAGCTGGCTGTGCGTGCTGCCCACGCCAACCCGGCCGATCCGTTCGAATCGCTCAAGAAGGTGTTCGAGACGGTGGCGATGGCCAAGGTGTCCGGCAGTGCGCTGGAGGCCAAGCAGTTGGGCCTGTTGCGCGAGAGCGACGTGGTGGTCTTCAACGCCTACGAACTGCTCTACGTGGCCAAGCAGGTGGCTTCGACCCTGGCCGAAAGCGGCTGGCGCCCGCCCCTGCCCGCCCGCGCGGTCCCGGTCGCCGGCGACACCGGCACGGCGACCTTCAAGGCCTCGCTGGTCAACCTGCAGGCCGGCTACTTCGCCTCCGAGCACGACGTGGCGATCGCCAGCCGCATCGCCGACACGCTGTGCGGCGGCGGCATCGAGCGCGGCTCGCTGGTCGACGAAGCCTGGCTGCTGGCGCTGGAGCGCAAGCACTTCGTGGAGCTGGCGAAGACCGAGAAGACCCAGGCCCGCATCGCCCACACCATGACCACCGGCAAGCCGCTCAGGAACTGAGCGAGCGGGAACAGGGAACGGGGAACAGGGAACGTGTGGATTGCAGCATCCGTGTAGCCACCGCCCTGCCCCAAGCCCGGTTCCCAAGCTTTTGATCGGAGGGTACGAGAACGCGACGTCAGTGCCGGCAGCCCCACGCAAGCGCCACCTGCACGTTCCCCGTTTCCTGTTCCCCGTTCCCACCCCATCAGGACCCAAGACCATGACCAAGCAAATCCAGGACGCCTACATCGTCGCCGCCACCCGCACGCCGGTCGGCAAAGCGCCGCGCGGCGTCTTCAGGAACACCCGCCCGGACGACATGCTCGCCCACGTCATCCGCGCCGTGATGGCGCAGGCGCCGGGTATCGACCCGCACCGCATCGGCGACGCCGTGATCGGCTGCGCCATGCCCGAGGCCGAGCAGGGCATGAACGTGGCGCGCATCGGCGTGCTGCTGGCCGGCCTGCCGCACACCGTGCCGGGCGTGACCATCAACCGCTTCTGCTCCTCGGGCCTGCAGGC
>NZ_JABFWW010000073.1 GCF_013362045.1 Frateuria sp.
GCATCCGCACAGGCGCCGGCGGCAGCGGCTGCCGCCGCGGCCAATCCGGCGGCCACCGGCATCGACCCGGCCGCGCTGCCGCCGCTGCACCTGTGGGTCGGCGACCTGCGCCTGGGTACCGCGAAGCTGGGCGAGGCACGGCTGGAGACCTGGCCGACCGCGCAGGGCATGCGCATCGACCAGTTGCGCTCGCTCTCACGCAGCGTGCAGCTCAACGCCAGCGGCGACTGGAACGGCAATGCGCAGGACAGCCACACCCGCATGCGCATCGATTTCTCCGCGCAGGACCTGGGCAGCATGCTCAATGCGTTCGGCTACCAAGGCCTGTTCAATGGCGGCAAGACGCATGCCCTGCTGGACGCCACCTGGCCGGGCGCGCCCAGTTCGCTCGCCCTTGCGGCGATGGACGGCAACCTCGGCGTCGACGTCAGCCACGGGCGCATTCCCGAGGTGGGGCCCGGGGTGGGACGGTTGTTCGGGCTGGTCTCCGTGGCCGAACTGCCGCGCCGGCTCACGCTCGATTTCGGCGACGTGTTCGGCAAGGGGTTGGCGTTCGATTCGATCAAGGGCGATTTCCACTTCGCCGGCGGCAATGCCACCACCGACAATCTGAGGATCCGCGGTCCCGCCGCCGACATCGACATCCGCGGGCGCACCGGCCTGCGCGCGCGCGACTACGACCAGCAGGTGTACGTGGTGCCGCACATCGGCAACAGCCTGCCGGTGGTCGGCGCGGTGGTCGCCGGGCCGGTCGGCGCCGCCGCCGGTTTCGCCGTGCAGGGGCTGCTCGGCAGGGGCCTCAACAAGGCAGCCAGCGCGCGCTACCGCGTCAGCGGCAGCTGGGAGAAGCCGGTATTCACGCTGCTCGAGAAGCACGAGGCGCAACCGGCGCCGGCCAGCTCGGCACCGGCGCCCGCATCGAGTGCCGCCCATTGAGCCGGCGGCGCGGAGTTTGCTCGACGCGCTTTTAAAGGCCCCGCCCGACCCCATGTGGGATAGTCACCCCTTTCCGCCCGAGGTCGCCGGCTCCATGGATTCACTGATCGCCCACGTCCAGAACAAGCTGCTGGCCCCCGGCGGCCTGTCCACCGCCGACCTGGAGCGCGTCTTCAGCCAGCTGATGGGTCCGTCGATCGACGCGGCCGACCTCTACTTCCAGCACTCGCGCAGCGAGTCGTGGCTGCTGGAGGAAGGCATCGTCAAGGACGGCAGCCATTCGATCGAGCAGGGCGTGGGCGTGCGCGCGATCAGCGGCGAGAAGACCGGTTTCGCCTACTCCGACGAGATCGTGCTGCCGCAACTGCTGGAAGCCTCCAGGGCCGCGCGCGCGATCGCCCAGGACGGCCGCGGCGCCGGCAAGCCGCTGGCGCTCAACGGTGCACGGCAGCTTTATCCCGCGCTCGATCCAGTCGAGAGCCTGCCGAACGCGGACAAGATCGCGTTGCTGCGCGAGGTCGATGCCTACGCGCGCTCGCGCGACCCGCGCGTCAGGCAGGTGATCGTGAGCCTGGCCGCAACCATGGACACCGTGCTCGTCGCCGGGGCCGACGGCACGCTGGCGGCGGACGTGCGCCCGCTGGTGCGCCTGAACGTGCAGGTGATCGCCGAGGCCAACGGCCGACGCGAACAGGGCAGTTCCGGCGGCGGCGGCCGCTACGGTTACCGCGAGCTGATCGAGAACGGGCGTGCGCTGGCCTTCGCCGACGAGGCGGTGCGCCAGGCGCTGGTCAACCTCGATTCGGTGGACGCGCCGGCCGGGCAGATGACCGTGGTGCTCGGCCCCGGCTGGCCCGGGGTGCTGCTGCACGAGGCCATCGGCCACGGCCTGGAGGGCGACTTCAACCGCAAGGGCAGCTCGGCCTTCGCCGGCCGCCTAGGGCAGCGCGTGGCGGCGCCCGGCGTCACCGTGGTCGACGACGGCACGCTGCCCAACCGCCGCGGCTCGCTCAGCGTCGATGACGAAGGCACGCCCACCGAGTGCACCACGCTGATCGAGGACGGCATCCTCGTGGGCTACATGCAGGACAAGTTGAACGCGCGCCTGATGGGCATGAAGCCGACCGGCAACGGCCGGCGCGAGTCCTTCGCGCAGCTGCCGATGCCGCGCATGACCAATACCTACATGCGCGCCGGCGCGCACGATCCGGCCGAGATCATCCGCTCGGTCAAGCGCGGGCTCTACGCGGTGAACTTCGGCGGCGGCCAGGTCGACATCACCAGCGGCAAGTTCGTGTTCTCCGCGAGCGAGGCCTATCTCATCGAGGACGGCAAGGTCACCGCGCCGGTCAAGGGCGCCACGCTGATCGGCTCCGG
>NZ_JABFWW010000124.1 GCF_013362045.1 Frateuria sp.
CGGGGCGCCGCGGCACATCGCCGAGCAGATCGGCCATCTGGGCGTGGTTCCAGCCCGGCGCGGCCGGCGGGTCGGCCAGCGGCCGCAGCGCGCCGGGCAGCGCGTCGAACAGGCGCCTGCTCGAGCGGTCCGGCATGCCGTCCATCACGCCCTCGCGCGCGCGGGCAGAATCTCGCGCATGTAGCGCAGGCGTTCGGCCTCGTCCATGCCGCGCCAGCGGGCGATCTCCTCGCCGCTGCGCAGGCAACCTTCGCACCAGCCGCGAGAGTCCAGCCGGCAGATGCCGATGCAGGGGGTAAGCGGTGCGGCGGGGGGTGTGGAGTCGTGCGGCATTCCGACGATTTTAGCCGATGCACGGGGGAACGACCGTGAGCACGCGCAAGCGCTTCGACTTCGCCCTGCGGGCTACGCTCAGCGCGAACGGCTCCCGAGAAGACGGCTGCAACAAACCGTTCGCGCCGCACGCGCCTCCACAACCATTCGTCCTGAGCGTAGGCGAATGGCGCCGAAGTCGAAGGACAAGCCACCCGCTACTTGGCGATATCCAGCAGCTCGATCTCGAACACCAGCGCCTCGTTCGGGCCGATGCGCGGCAACTGCCCGCGCTCGCCGTAGGCCAGTTGCGGTGGGATCACCACCTTCCAGCGGTCGCCCACGTGCATGCGCGGGATCACGTCCTGCCAGCCGGGGATTACCTTGTCGACCTGGAAGGTCACCGGCGCGCCGTGCGCCCAGGAGCTGTCGAACTCCGTGCCGTCGACCAGCATGCCGCGGTAGTTGACCGTCACCGTGCTGGTGACGGTGGGACTCTTGCCGCCCTTGCCCTGCTGGATCACGGCGTACTGGATGCCCGAGGGCAACTGCACCACGCCTGTGCGCTGGCGGTTGCGCGCCATGTAGTCGGCGCTCTTGCGCGCATTGGTCGCAGCGATGCGTTTGTATTCGGCAACCGCATCGGCATGCATCTGCTGCTCCAGATGCTGGAGCTGGTCGTGCATGTCCTGCATCGAGACCGCCGGATGGCGCTTGGCGTAAGCGTCGGCCATCGCCTTCTGCACGGTGGCCAGGTCCACGTCCGGATCGCCGCCGGCGAACTGGCTGCCGATCTGGTAGCCGATCGCGTAGGAAAGCTTGTGCCTGTCCAGCTTGACCTGCGAGGTCGGCACGGCATCGCGCTCCTGCGCATGCACGACGCTTCCCAGCAGCAGCATGCCAAGCGCCAGCCCACCCAGTCGTGTCATGCCTTGCCTCCAGCTTTCGACGGAACCGACATGCTAAGCGCACCGGCGGCCCACTGCAGCACCGCATACGGCGCGTGGCTTGGAAACCCTGCGGCGACAAAGGTTCCCGCTGCTACCATGCGCGTTTTCCTTGCCTCGGAGCGCCGGTCATGGCCTATCGCAACCTGGAAGTCGCCAACCGCGGCGCGGTGCGCGTCATCACCGTCAACCGCCCCGACAAGCTCAACGCGCTCAACCGCGACACGCTCAACGAGCTGACCCTCGCCTTTACCCAGGCCGCGCAGGACGACGCGGTGCGCGCGGTGGTGCTCACCGGCGCGGGCGAAAAGGCCTTCGTCGCCGGCGCCGATATCGCCGAGATGAACGGCTACACGAGCGTGCAGGCGCAATCCTTCTCGCGCACCGGCCAGCGCCTGATGAGCGCGATCGAGCGGCTGGGCAAACCGGTGGTCGCGCGCATCCAGGGCTTCGCGCTGGGCGGCGGCATGGAGCTGGCGATGGCCTGCCACCTGCGCGTGGCCAGCGAGAAGGCCAAGTTCGGCCAGCCGGAAATCAACCTGGGCCTGATCCCCGGCTTCGGCGGCACCCAGCGCCTGCTGCGCCTGGCCGGCCGCAGCGCCGCGCTGGAGCTGTGCCTGACCGGCGCGCCGATCGGCGCGCAGCGCGCCTACGAACTGGGCATCGTCAACCGCGTGGTGGCACCCGAGGCGCTGGACGAGGCGGTCGATGCATTGGCCGACCAGCTCGCCGCGGCCGCGCCGCTGGCCGCCGCGGGCATCCTCGATGCCGTGCTGCAAGGCGGCGAGACGGCGCTGGACCAGGGCCTGGAGTTCGAGACGCAGGGCTTCGCGCTGGCCTTCGCCACCGAGGACATGCGCGAGGGGACGAATGCGTTCCTGGAGAAGCGCAAGGCCCAATTCAAGGGGCGTTGAAGCCTACCTACGAGTCAATGGCCGCCGGCATATTTCTTCTCGCCGGCGGTCACCGCCAGATCCAGCCGGTTTTCCGGCGGCGCCAGCGGGCAGGTGGCAAACGGCGTGAAGGCGCAGGGCGGGTTGTAGGCCTGGTTGAAGTCGAGCACCACCTTGCCCGGCTGCGCGAGGCCGCCGGCCGGCAGCGCCGCGTAGAAGAAGCGCGCGGCGCCGTAGGTTTGCTTGCCGGAGGTGCGGTCGGCGATCACGAAGAACAGCTCGCCGCCCGGCTCCTCCTGGTAGGGCAGCAGCTCGAAGCTGTGGCCGTCGCGCTGGAACACCGCCTTGCCGGGCACGTCGACCGCCTCGATGGTGCCGATCACCGAGCCGATCTCCAGCTTGTGCGCCGGCTTGAACGGCACCCAGTCGGCCTCGATGCGCCAGGACGGATCGATCGGGAAGTAATCGATGCCGGCGAAGTGCGCGCGCGTCGGCGCGCCGGGATCCTTCACGCGCAGCGCCCTGCGGCCTTCGCGGTCGATCACGTAGAAGCTCGCGCTGCCGAAGCGCACGGTGGTGGGGCCGCCGGCGCCGGCGTGCATGTCGTCGACCAGCGTCGCCTCGGCGACGTTCTTGCCGTCGACCGTGGCGCCGGCGGCCCTGTCCAGGGCGATGCGCATGCCGCCGTCGGACGCGAGCGTGAGCGTACCCAGGTGCGCAGGGCCGGCCTTCAGCACGATGTCGTTGTCCGCCGCGCTGCCGATGCGGTTGGCGCCTTCATGCAGCCATTCCAGCCCGATCAGGCTCAACCAGCCATCGGGCGCGGTCAGCCGCGCCACGCGGTCGGCGCGCCACTGCTCGATCTGGCGGGTGTACGGATCGGTATCGGCGGCGTGCACGGCAACGGCTCCCAGGGTGATGGCGGCAAGGAACAGGCTGGCGCGAAGCATGGGGCTCTCCAGCGGGGTGGCAGTCGAGTATAGAGGAGCGCCGGCAGCCTCCCGCGCCGGGCGCGATGAGGTGCCGCTTCAACGGCCGCGCAAGAAGAGCCGGTCGAGCTCGCCGAGCGAAAGCTGCACCCAGGTCGGCCGCCCGTGGTTGCACTGGCCCGAACGCTCGGTCGCCTCCATCTCCCGCAGCAGCGCGTTCATCTCCGGCAGCGTCAGGCGGCGGCCGGCGCGCACGGAGCCATGGCAGGCCATGGTGGAGAGCAGTTCGTTCTCCAGTTCCTGCAGCCGGCGCGAGCTGCCGTGCTGCGCGAGCTCGGCCAGCACGTCGATGGTGAGCCGGCCGACGTCGGCGCCTTCGAGCAGCGCGGGGATGCGCCGCACCACCACGGTCGACGGACCGCTGCGCGAGAGCTCCAGGCCCCAGTCGGCCAGCGCCTCGGCATGTTCCTCGGCGGCGGCGGCCTCCTTCGCGCTCACCGACAGGTTGAGCGGCACCAGCAGCAACTGCGAGCGCAGGTTGCTGCACGCACGGCCGGTCTTGAGCTTCTCGTAGGTGATGCGCTCGTGCGCCGCGTGCATGTCCACCAGCACCAGGCCGTGCGTGTTCTCGGCCAGGATGTAGATGCTCTTGAGCTGGGCGACGGCGAAGCCCAGCGGCGGCGCCTCGCCGTCCTCCGCGACAAGCGTCGGTGCGGCGGCGGCCATCGCGGCAAGCGGCTCGCCCAGCAGCGCGGCGTAGCCGGCCAGCGGCTCCTCGCGCGTGCCCAGCGCCAGCCGGCTCTGGCTGAACTGGCCGGCGCGCGCGGCACCGGATGCCGCATAGGCGAATGTGGGAGCGGGTGCCGCGACCACCGGCATCGGCTCGGGCTGCGCAAGCCCCGCGCGCGTCTGCGCCAGCGCCTCGTGCAGGCTGCGGAACAGGAAGTCGTGCACCAGCCGCTGCTCGCGGAAACGCACCTCGTGCTTGGCCGGATGCACGTTCACGTCGACGCCGGCCGGATCCAGTTCCAGGTACAGCACGAAGGCGGGGTGGCGGCCGTGGAACAGCACGTCGGCATAGGCCTGGCGCACCGCATGCGCCACCACGCGGTCGCGCACCAGCCGACCGTTGACGTAGAAATACTGGCCGTCGGCCTGCGCGCGCGAGGCGGTCGGCAGGCCGACCCAGCCGGACAGGCGCATCCCGGCGGCGGCGTGCTCGACATGCAGGCTCTGCGCCGGGAAGTTCTCGCCCAGCACCTCGGCCACGCGCGCCAGTGCGGACGCATCGTCGCCGCAGGCCTTGAACAGGCGCAGCGGCTTGCCGTTGTGGCTCAGGCGGAACTCCACCGTGCGGCGCGCCAGCGACAGCGACTTGAGCAGGTCGTCGATGTGCGCGAACTCGGTGCGCTCGGCGCGCAGGAACTTCCGTCGCGCCGGCACGTTGAAGAACAGGTCGCGCACCTCGACGCTGGTGCCCGTCGGGTGTTGCGCCGGCCGCACCGGCTGCATGCGCCCGCCGTCGACCTCCAGCCGGAACGCGCTGTCGCCGCCCCGCGTGCGCGAGGTCAGCGCGAAGCGCGCCACCGAGGCGACCGAAGCCAATGCCTCGCCGCGAAAACCCATGCTGGCGACATGTTCCAGGTCCTCGAAGCTGCCGATCTTGCTGGTCGCGTGCGAGGCCACCGCCAGCGGCAGGTCGTCCGGTGCGATGCCGCCGCCGTCGTCGCGCACGCGGATCAGCCGCGCGCCGCCCTGCTCGATGTCCACCTCGATGCGCGTGGCGCCGGCGTCCAGGCTGTTCTCGACCAGCTCCTTGACCACCGAGGAAGGCCGCTCGATCACCTCGCCGGCGGCGATCTGGTTGATGAGGTCGGGGGGAAGCTGGCGGATGACGGGCATCCCGCAAGCTTAAAGGGCATGCGTGGCGAATGTCGCCTGTCGGGCGCCCGACGGCACGCCGGGAGAGAAACGGCGCGTCAGCCGGCCGGAATCGCCAGCACCGCGCCCACCTGCACGGCGTCGCTGCTCATGCGGTTGGCGCTCTTGATCGCGCGCACGCTGATGCCGTACTGGCGGGCGATGGTGCCCAGGCTTTCGCCGCGCTCGACGCGGTGCAGGTCGCGCACGTCGGCGTCGGCGCGCACCACACGGGCATCCGCCGTCGCAGCCTTTGCCGGCGCGGGCCTCGCGGCCTCCGCCAGCGTGCCGTTGCGGCGCATGGCCTGCGCCGCGAACCAGGTGCCCGGCGGCGGGGTGGATTCGAAATAGTTGCGCACGCCGCCGGTCACCGCGGCGGCCAGCTGGCGCTGGTGCGCCGGATCGCGCAGCTTGCGTTCCTCGGCCGGGTTGCTGATGAACGCGGTCTCGACCAGGATCGAGGGCACGTCGGGCGAGCGCAGCACCACGAAGTTGGCGTGTTCGACATAGCCGCGATGGGTCGGGCCGAGCTGGCCCAGCGCCTTGAGCACGTTGCCGGCGATGGCCTCGCTCGCCTGGATGGCGTAGCCCTGCTGCAGGTCCAGCAGCACCGCGGCGAGACTGTCGTCCTTGTCGTCCAGCGAGACGCCGCCGATCAGGTCGGCGCGGTTCTCGCGGTCAGCCAGCCAGCGCGCCGCTTCGGAGGTCTTGCCGCGCGGCGACAGCACCCAGACCGAGGAGCCGCGCGCATCGCCACTGGTGAAGGCGTCCGCGTGCACCGAGACGAACATGTCCGCGTTCTGCTCGCGCGCGATCTGGAAGCGACGCTTGAGCGGGATGAAATAGTCGCCGTCGCGGGTCAGCACGGCCTTCATGCCCGGTTGCCGGTTGATCTCGTCGGCCAGCACGCGCGCGACCGCGAGCGTCACGTTCTTCTCCAGCGTGCCGCCCGGACCGTGCGAACCGGGATCCTTGCCGCCGTGGCCGGCATCCACCGCCACGATCACCTTGCGCTCGCCGCCGAGCAGCGCGGCCGCCTGCTTCGCCGCCTTGCCCACGCTGCTGGTCGGCTTGATGCCGGCCAGCGAGCCGGCGCGATCGTCGTCATTCGACTTGGCGGTTGCGGTTGTCGTGGCGGCGCCGGCGCCCGGATACAGGTCGAGCACCAGCCGGTAGCCGCGGTCGGCCGCGGGCTTGAGCAGGAAGGTCTTCGGCTTCGCCCCCGCCTTGGTGCGCGCCAGCAGTTGCAACACATTGCCGGACCGGCGGCTGTCCAGGCCCCTGAAGAGGCCGCTGGCCACCGGGGCGTCGAAGTCCCTGGCCAGGTTGCCGTCGTGCAGCTCGAGCGCAACCGCGTCGCCGTCGCGGCTGAGCTTGTAGTCGACCGGGCCGGACAGGTCGAACACCACGCGGGTGTATTCGGGGCCGGCCCAGACGCGTGCGGCCTGCACGTCGGCCGCCCATGCGAGACGCAACGGCAGCACGGCGGCGAGGGCCACCAAGCCGAGCCTACCCAGGCGCGCGAGCGTACGTGTCATGGCGCAGCATTGAACCCCAGCAAAAATGCGATTGCAAGGGTTTTTCCTTTGAATATCCATAACCTGCGCGGCATTTGTCACGGATGCTCAAGGTGTCTTCCGCGGGCATGCTCTTCAACCGCACGGTCGGCGCCAGGTTTTTTTCTTTCTAAACATAGGTTTAGATTTAGCGCAGCCGCGCCAGGACGGCCTCGCCGCGGGCGCCTCGAGGCTCGGCGCGGGCGAGGCGCCCGCCGCCGGCGTGCTCCAGATGCAGGATCAGGTCCGGCGCCGGCAGGGCCCCGGCGCCACGCTCGGGCCACTCCACCAGCACCAGCGCGGAAGGATCGCCCAAGGCAACCAGGCCCAGCCACTCCAGCTCGCCCGGATCGGCGATGCGGTACAGGTCCAGATGCCAGGCCACCAGCCCCCCCGCCCGATAGGATTCGACCAGGCTGTAGGTCGGGCTCTTGACCCGTTCGCCCACGCCCAGCGCCGTGAGCAGGGCGCGGGCGAAGCTGGTCTTGCCGGCACCCAGATCACCATGCAGGTAGAGCACCAGGCCGCCGTCGATAGCCGCGGCGAAACGCTGCGCCAGCGCCGTGGTGGCGGTTTCGTCGGGTAGGGTCCAGCAGCTCATGCATCCAGTCCGTTGAGCAGGCGGCGCAGCGGCGGCAGCAGGTCGCTGGCGATCAGGCCGCGCTCGCCTCCGCGCGCGGCGTCGTCACCGGCGCGTGCATGCAGGCCGACGCCCACGCGGGCCGCATCCCAGGCTGAGCAGCCCTGCGCCAGCAACGCGGCGACCAGGCCGGTGAGCAGGTCGCCCATGCCGCCGGAGGCCATGCCGGGGTTGCCCCACGGACAGACGTCCAGACGTCCGTCCGGATGGGCGATCAGCGAGCCGGCTCCCTTGAGCGCCGTTACTGCTCCAAAGCGCTGTGCCAGCGCACGCGAGGCGGCGAAGCGGTCGCGCTCGACCTCGGCCACCAGGCAACCCAGCAAGCGCGCGGCTTCGCCCGGATGCGGCGTGAGCACGACCTGCCGCGCTGTATCGAAACGGCGCGGCTCGGCGGCCAGCAGGTTCAGGCCGTCGGCATCGAGCACCAAGGGCTGACGGCTGTCCAGCGCGGTCAGCCACAAGGCATGGCCCCAGGCGCCCTGCCCCAGGCCCGGGCCGACCGCCAGCACGCTGGCTCGTCCGAGCAGCGGCTCCAGCGCCTGTGGACCGCCGACCGCGTGCGCCATCAACTCGGGACGTGCCGCGTTGAGCGCCATCAGGTGCTCCGGCTGCGTCGCCACGCTGACCAGGCCGGCACCCCCGCGCAGCGCCGCCTCGCCGCAAAGGCGGATCGCTCCGGCGGTGCCATGGTCGCCACCGATGGCGAGCACGTGGCCGTTGTGGCCCTTGTGCACATTGCGCGGACGCGGTGGCAGGCAGGCGGATTCGAGCAGATGCGCGTCCGGCGGCGATGCCTGCCAGAGGCTCTCGGGCAACCCGAGCGTGGCAAGCTCGATGCGTCCGGTGCAGGCGGCCGCCTGGCCGGTATGCAGACCGCGCTTGGCGGCAATGAAGGTCACCGTGAGCGCAGCCCTCACCGCGACGCCTGGGCATTGGCCGGTATCGGCGTTCAGGCCCGAGGGCACGTCCAGCGCCAGTACCGGCGCGCCACTGGCGTTGATGCGTTCGATCAGGGCAGCCGCCAGCGGCTGCGGCGGACGATCCAGACCGGTGCCAGAGAGCGCGTCGACGTGCACGTCCGCTTCCGGCAGCGCGGACGTTTCATCCCAGCGCCGCACGGGTACGCCGCCCTGCCTGCAGGCGTCGCGCGCACGCACCGCGTCGCCCTCACCGGAGGCATCCGCCAGCGTGAGCGCTTCGACGGCCAGCCCCGCCTCGCGGGCGAGCAGCGCCAGCAGGAAACCGTCGCCGCCGTTGTTGCCCGGGCCGCAGTACACCGCGATGCGCTGCGCCTGCGGCCAGCACCGGCGCAGGCCGGCGAAGGCTGCGGCCGCAGCGCGGCGCATCAATTCGTAACCGGGAATGCCCAGGTCCTCGATCGCACGCCGGTCGAGCATGCGCACCTGGGCGACGGTGTAGAGGGCGTGGCAGTGCGGCGAGGTCATCGGGCCGATTATATGGGCGCGTCCCGCAGCGGTGCCGCCACCTACAATGGCGCCATGGCTACACCCCCTTCCTCCGACTACGCCGCGCTCGCCCGCGACATCAAGCAGTGGGCGCGCGAGCTGGGCTTCGCACAGGCAGCCATCAGCGGCGTCGAACTTGCCGAGGACGAGGCGCACCTGGAGCGCTGGCTGGGCGAAGGCCATCACGGCGAGATGGACTACATGGCCCGCCACGGCACCCGCCGCAGCCGCCCGGCTGAACTGGAGCCGGGTACGCTGCGGGTGATCTCGGTGCGCATGGACTACCGCGCACCCGGCACCCGCCATGCCTGGGGCACGCTCGCCGATGGCGAGGTCGGCTACGTGGCGCGCTACGCGCTGGGCCGCGACTACCACAAGCTGATGCGCAACCGTCTGCAGAAGCTGGCCGGGCGCATCCGCGGCGCCGTCGGCGAGTTCGGTCACCGCGCCTATGTCGACTCCGCTCCGGTGCTGGAGAAAGCTCTCGCGCGCAATGCCGGACTGGGCTGGATCGGCAAGCATACGGTGCTGATCAACCGCGATGCCGGCTCGTATTTCTTCCTCGGCGAGCTCTACACCGACCTGCCGTTGCCGGTCGACGCGCCCGCCACGGCGCATTGCGGCACGTGCACGCGCTGCATCGACGTCTGCCCGACCCAGGCGATCCTCGGGCCTTACCGGCTGGACGCGCGCCGCTGCATTTCCTACCTCACTATCGAGCTGAAAGGCTCGATCCCGGAAGAACTGCGCGCGCCGATGGGCAATCGCATCTTCGGCTGCGACGACTGCCAGCTGGTCTGCCCCTGGAACAAGTTCGCGCAGGACGCCACCGAACCCGATTTCGCACCTCGGCACAGCCTCGACGGGGCGAAGCTGGTGGAGCTGTTCGGCTGGAGCGAGGAGGAATTTTTGCGTCGCACCGAAGGCATGGCGATCCGCCGCACCGGCTACGAGGGTTGGTTGCGCAACATTGCGGTGGCGCTGGGCAATGCGCCGTCGAGCGCCGAAGTGGTCGACGCACTGCGCGCACGCCAGGACGATTCCTCGCCCGTCGTGCGCGAGCACGTCGCCTGGGCGCTCGCCCGGCACGCGGAGCCGCCCTTGTAGGGTAGGCCAAGGATCAGGCGCGGCGCTGCTGGATCGCGCCGATCAGCGCGCAGGTCGCCGCATCCAGCGGCGGCACGTCCGAGGCCTCGCCGCGCAGCGCGGGCAGGATCTGCCGCGCGATGCTCTTGCCCAGCTCCACGCCCCACTGGTCGAACGCGTTGATGCCCCACAGGTGGCCGAGCAGGAACACCTTGTGCTCGTACAGCGCGATCAGCGCGCCGAAACTTTCCGGCGTGAGCGCATCGAGCAGCAGCACCGAGCTGGGACGATCGCCGGGGAACGTGCGCTGCGCGGCCAGCTCGCGGCCGCCGGCGGGGTTCTCGGCCAGCGCCTCGTCGAAGGTCTTGCCCAGTGCCAGCGCCGCCGCCTGCGCGAGCAGGTTGGACAGCAGCGCGTCGTGGTTGCCTTGCAGCGGGTGCGCCGGGTTGACGATGCCGATCAGGTCCAGCGGCACCACCTCGGTGCCCTGGTGCAGCGCCTGGAAATAGGCGTGCTGCGCGTTGGTGCCCACGCTGCCCCACACCACCGGCACGGTCGGCTGGCCGACCGGCGCGCCTTGCGGCGTCACCGACTTGCCCAGGCTTTCCATCTCCAGCTGCTGCAGGTAGCTCGGCAGGTCGCCGAGCAGGTCCGCGTAGGGCACCACGGCGCGCGTGGGATGGCCCAGCACGTCGCGGTTCCAGATCTCGGCGAGCGCCAGCAGGGCAGGCAGGTTCTCCTGCCAGGGCGCGCTGCGGAAGTGGTCGTCCATCCGCGCGCCACCGGCGAGCACCGCGCGGAACCCCTCCATGCCGATCGCCAGTGCCAGCGACAAGCCGACCGCCGACCACAACGAATAGCGTCCGCCGACGAAGTCCCACATCGGGAAGATCTGCCTGAGCGGCACGCCCCAGCTGCCGGCCACCTCGGTGTTCGCGCTGACGGCGAGGAAGTGCCGGGCCACTGCGCGCTCGTCGCCGCCGCAGGCATCCGAAATCCAGCTGCGCAGCACGTTTCCGTTGAGCAGGGTCTCCTGCGTGGTGAAGGTCTTGGAGACCATCACCACCAGCGTGGTTTTGGGGTCCAGCCGGCCGATCAAGTCGAACGCGGCCTGGCCGTCGACGTTGGTGAGGAAGTGGCTGCGCAGGCGCGGCGTGCGGAATGGCGCAAGCGCAGCGACCGCCAGGCGCGGGCCGAGGTCGGAACCGCCGATGCCGATGTTGACCACGTCGGTCACGCTGTCCGGCAGGCTTAGCGCCGCCTGTTCGCCGCGCTGGATGGCGTCGACCAGTTCGCCGATGCGTTGCAGGGTGGCTTCGATCTCCTGCCGCGCCTGGGACGGCGCCGGCGACGGCAGGCCCGAACCGGCCGCGCGCAGCGCCGTGTGCAGCACGGCGCGCCCCTCGGAGGTGTTGATCGCCTCGCCGGCGAACATCGCGTCGCGGGCCGCCTGCCAGCCGCTAGCTTCCAGTTGCGCGCCGAGTGCATCGAGCGCCGGCACGTCGAGCTTCTGCCGGCTCAGGTCGAGCAGCAGCGGCCCGGCGCGATGGCGCAGCCGCGCGCCGCGCGCCGGATCGGCGATCAGCGTGCGCAGGTGAGTCTGCGAAAGACGGCGGGCGTGGTCGGCAAACAGCGAGGCGTACGTCGGGACGTGGGCTGGCATGGGCAGACGCGCTGGCTAGGGGAAGCCTTGCATCTTAAGCTGAGCACGCGTGAGTAACACGTCTGACGGCGTAGGGTGGGCTCAGCCCACCGCTGCTCCACGGCACCGCCACGGTGGACTGAAGCCCACCCTATGGTCATCGCGATCAGGCCGCGGCCATCTGCTTGGGGATGGAGCGGTTGGTGTGCGAGATGCGGTTGGCCGCGTCGACGTACACCAGCGTCGGCTGGAACTTCTCCAGCTCCGCCTCGCTCAGCTGCACGAAGGCGGCGATGATGACCAAGTCGCCCGCCTGCGCGCTGCGCGCGGCGCTGCCGTTGACCGAGATGATCCCGGAGCCTTCCTCGGCGCGCAGCGCATAGGTCACGAAGCGCTGCCCGCTGTTGACGTTCCACGCGTGGATCTGCTCGTACTCGCGGATGCCGGAGGCATCCAGCAACAGACCGTCGATCGCGATCGAGCCCTCGTAGTGCAATTCGGCGTGGGTCACCGTGGCACGGTGGATCTTGGCCTTGAGCATGTTCAGTTGCATGACAGATGTATTTCCGGCAGGAACAGCCTGCGAAACCGCATTATCGAACCGGCGACGCTGCATCGCAACATCGCCTGCATCCGCCATTGTTCCGCAGCGGGGAACGAACCGGAAACCGCGCCGTTCGGCCATCCGAACCGCCGGTCGCGCCGGGAACGCGTGCCATAATGCGCGATCCTCCCGCAACGCCCCGTGCCCATGAGCCGCCTCCTCGTCACCAACGCCCTGCCCTACGCCAACGGCCCGCTGCACCTGGGCCACCTGCTGGGCTACATCCAGGCCGACATCTGGGTGCGGGCGCAGCGCATGGCCGGGAACGAGGTGGTGTACGTGTGCGCGGACGACGCCCACGGCACGCCGATCATGCTGGCCGCGCAGAAGGCCGGCATGACGCCGGAGGCCTTCATCGAGGGCGTGCGCGCAGGCCACGAGGCCGATTTCGCGGCCTTCGGCGTGGCCTTCGACCACTACCACTCGACCCATTCGGCAGAGAACCGCGAGCTTGCCACGCTGATCTACACGCGCCTGCGCGACGGCGGGTTCATCGCGCGTCGCGACATCAAGCAGTTGTTCGACCCGGAAAAGGAGATGTTCCTGCCGGACCGCTACATCAAGGGCACCTGCCCGCGCTGCGGCACGAGCGACCAGTACGGCGACAACTGCGAGAACTGCGGCGCCACCTACGCGCCGACGGACCTGCTGGAACCCTATTCGGTGGTCTCGGGCGCGGCACCCGTGCTGCGCGATTCGGAGCACTACTTCTTCGAGCTGTCCAAGTTCGAGGCGCTGCTGCGCGACTGGTTCGCCGGCCGCTACACGGGCGGCAAGCCCGTCGCCAACGCCGGCGTCGCGGCCAAGCTGCGCGAGTGGCTGGACGGCGGCCTGAAGGACTGGGACATCTCGCGCGACGCGCCCTACTTCGGCTTTCCGATCCCCGACGCGCCGGGCAAGTTCTTCTACGTCTGGCTGGACGCGCCGGTCGGCTACCTGGCCAGCTTCAAGGCGCTGTGCGACCGCACGGGAATGAGATTCGACGATTTCCTGGCGCCCTCCAGCGGCGCCGAGATGCACCACTTCATCGGCAAGGACATCATCAACTTCCACGGCCTGTTCTGGCCGGCGATGCTGCATGGCGCAGGCTTCCGCACGCCCACGGCGCTGCACGTCAACGGCTACCTGACGGTCAACGGCGCCAAGATGTCCAAGTCGCGCGGCACCTTCATCCAGGCACGCACCTACCTGGACGCCGGCCTCAACCCGGAATTCCTGCGCTACTACTTCGCCAGCATGCTGGACGACGCCCCGGTGGACGTGGACCTGGACCTGAAGGCCTTCGAGGAGCGCGTCAACTCGCACCTGGTCGGCAAATGGGTGAACATCGCCAGCCGCACCGCGGGCTTCGTGCACAAGTTCTTCGACGGCCGCCTGGCCGCTCGCTTCGGAAGTGCCGAACAGGCCCTGTGGCACACGCTGCTGGAACACTACGACGGCATCGACGCGCTCTACGGCGCCGGCGACTTCGCCGAGGTCACGCGCCGCTTCGTGCTGATGGCGGACCTGGTCAACGGCCACATCGCCGCCACCGCACCCTGGGCCATGGCCAAGGACGAAGCGCGCCGCGCCGAGCTGCACCAGGTGTGCTCGTTCGCCCTCGCCGCGTTCCGCCTGCTGGCCGGCCTGCTCAAGCCGATCCTGCCGGCGACTGTCGCCGCTGCCGAGGCCTTCCTCGCCGCGCCCGTCGCGAACTTCGACGATGCGCGTGCGGAACTGCACAATCATGCGATCGGCCCGTTCGAGCCTCTGCTCGGCCGCATCGATCCCAAGCGCATCGAGGGAATGGTCGAGGCCTCCAAGGAATCGCTCGCACCCGTCGCCACGGTCGCGCCCAAGCCCGCCAAGGAAATCCGCCAGCCCATGATCGAACCTGCCGCGCCCGTCACCGACACGCCCGCTACCGTATCCATCGACGATTTCGCCCGGCTCGACCTGCGCATCGGCAAGGTCACCGCCTGCGCATTCGTGGAGGGCTCGGACAAGCTGCTGCGCTTCGAGCTGGATGCCGGTCCGCTCGGCACCCGGCAGATCTTCTCGGGCATCCGTGCCGCCTACGGCGAGCCGGACAAGCTGGTCGGCCGCAACGTGGTGTTCATCGCCAACCTGGCCCCGCGCAAGATGCGCTTCGGCCTGTCCGAAGGCATGATCCTGTCCGCCGGCGAAGGTGGCGGCGACCTGTTCCTGCTCGATGCCGACCAAGGCGCCCGCCCTGGCGCCACGGTGCGCTGAGCCTGCGGCCACCCGATGTTCCGATGACCGCCGGCTCCGCCCTCGCCGATCGCCTCGACGCCCTGCTGCCGCAGACGCAGTGCGGGCAGTGCGGCTTCCACGGCTGCCGCCCCTATGCCGAGGCGATGGCGCGCAGCGAGGCGCCGGTCAATCGCTGCCCACCCGGCGGCGAGGCGGGCATCGCCCGGCTGGCCGCGCTGCTGGACACGCCGGTGCTGCCGCTGGACCTGGCGCATGGCGTCGAAAAGCCGCGCACGCTCGCGCGCATCGTCGAGGCCGACTGCATCGGCTGCACCAAATGCATCCAGGCCTGCCCGGTGGACGCCATCGTCGGCGCCGCCAAGCTGATGCACACGGTCATGCCCGACCAGTGCACCGGCTGCGAGCTGTGCGTACCGGCCTGCCCCGTCGACTGCATCGAGCTCATCCCGATGCCGCCCGCCCAGATCGAAAGCCCGGTCCATGCCGACGCCGCCCGCGCGCACTTCCAGCGCCGCGAAGCGCGCCTGGCGCGCGAACGCGTCGAACGCGACGCCGAACTGGCCGCCCGCAAGGCGGCCGTGGATACGCCGGCCACACCGCAGAATCCCGTGCTTGCCGCGCTGGCCCGTGCCCGTGCGAAACAAGGTTCCGGGGCATGAAGCGCGCCGACGTGGCCGAGCTGTTCACGCGCCTGCGCGAACTCAACCCGCATCCCACCACCGAGCTCGAATACCGCACGCCGTTCGAGCTGCTGGTCGCCGTGGTGCTCTCCGCGCAGGCGACCGACGTCGGCGTCAACAAGGCCACGCGCAAGCTCTACCCGGTCGCCAACACGCCGCAGGCGATCCTGGCGTTGGGCGAGGAAGGCCTCAAGCGCTATATCAGCACGATCGGCCTGTACAACGCCAAGGCGAAGAACGTGATCGCTCTCTGCCGTATCCTGGTCGAGCAGCACGGCGGCGAGGTGCCGCGCACGCGCGAGGCGCTGGAGGCCCTGCCGGGTGTGGGCCGCAAGACCGCCAACGTGGTGCTCAACACCGCCTTCGGCGAGCCCACCATCGCGGTGGACACGCACATCTTCCGCGTGGCCAACCGCACGGGCCTCGCGCCGGGCAAGGACGTGCGCGCGGTCGAGGACAAGCTGGAAAAGGTGGTGCCGGCCGAGTTCAAGAAGGACGCACACCACTGGCTGATCCTGCACGGCCGCTACGTCTGCAAGGCACGCAAGCCGGAGTGCCCGGTCTGCCCGATCCGCGACCTGTGCCAGTACAGGCACAAGACGCCGCCATAGGACAGCTCCCACCCGTCTGCAGGGGAATCCGGCGAGCCCTTACCCCTGCAATGCCTGCGCCGAGCGGTAGAGCATGTAGATCGCCACGAGCACGATCACGCAGGCGAACACCACGTTGAGGGCGCCGCGCGTGCGGGAGAGCCGGTGCGCACCGAGCGCGCCGAGCCAGCCGCCGATCACGCCGCCGCCGATGAACTCGATCGCGATGCGCCATTCGACCAGGCCCGAGGCGGCGTAGTTGCCCGCCGTGGTCAGCGCGAAGGCACCGACCGAGAACAGCGAGGTACCGATCGCGTTGATGATCTCCATGCCGCTGGCGAACATCAGCCCCGGCACGATCAGAAAGCCGCCGCCGATGCCGAAGAACCCCGACAGGCCGCCCGCGGCCAGGCCCACCGCCCCCAGCCTCGGCGCGGCGTTGGGCAAGGGATAGCGATCCGGGCCGCCGCCGCGGCGCCCGCGCAGCATCAGGAACGCCACCAGTAGCATCAGCAGCGCGAACAGCGCGAGCAGGCGGTGGCCATCGATCGCCTTGCCCACGCTGGAACCCAGCCAGGCGCCAACTACGCCAGCAGGGGCGAACACGAACGCCGCGCGCCAGCGAACATGGCCGGAGCGTGCGTGCGGCCAAAGGTTGGCGAAGGCGTTTGCCGATACCGCCAGGGCACTGGTGCCGATGGCCATGTGCGGATCGCGCACGCCGACGACATAGAGCAGCAACGGCGTGGCCAGGATCGAGCCGCCGCCGCCGATCAGCGCGAGCGAGAAGCCCACGGCGGAGCCGCACAGCACTGCCAGCAACTCGCCGACTTCGGGCGACGGGCTCATGCGGCCACCTCTTGCCGACCCGATGCGCCGACGAGGATCATCGCGTCAGGCGCCCCGCTCCGCCTGCAGCCGCGGCGCAAGACCGGCCAGGTCGTAGCCTGCCTCGCCCGCGATCCGCAGCAGTTCTTCCACGCCGGTATGCCGGGCGGCCTGCAAGGCCCACAGCGAGGTCGAACGCGTGCCGGTACGGCAGAACGCCAGCACCGGCGGCGGCATTTCCTGCAGCGCTCGGGCCATCGCCTCGATCGTGGCCCTTTCGTACTGGCCCGGCACCACGGGGATATGGCGGTACGCCAGATCCTGCCGGGCCGCGGCTTCGGCCAGTGCCGCGGCGTCGGGCTGGTCGTCCGCTTCGTGGTCGGGACGATTGTTGATCACGCTGCGGAAGCCGGCGGCAGCAATGGCCTCGAGTTCCTCGGGCCGGATTTGCGGCGCGACGCTGACCTGGGTGGTGAGCTGGCGGATGGTGGGCATGGCGGCGGCCTCCGGCGGAACCGAGCGGACAATAGCAGTACCGCCGCGTGCGCTCCATGCGAAGCCGGTCCATGGCGGCCCCAAAAAAATAACGGCGGGCTTGCGGCCCGCCGTCGTCCATCCCTGGGTAGAACTCCCTTCCGATAACCGCTCCTTGACGCGAAGCAATCATCCATGCCCCGCGTGAAGGATTGTTCAAAAAAAGCGCCGATGCAGTAGCTGCTTAGAACGCGACCTCGCCGAACACGCCGATCTCGTTCGTCTTGACGTTCTGCACATGCGGCGGCACCGGCGTGGTGACCGAGTGGTCCGCCTTCTCGTGCTTCCACACGCCGGCGAGCTTGAAGCCCTTGGTCACCTGGTACTGCAGACCGAGGTTGTAGTAGACGTCCTTGGACTGGCGGTCGATGTCCCTGCTGAGCTTGGCGTTGTCGTAGCGGGCAAACAGCGCCAGTTCGTCGGTGAGCGCCACCGAACCCCACAGCGAATAGCCGTTGGCCTTGTCCGACACCGGGCTCATCACCAGGTTGCCCCAGTTCTTGGCGGTGAAGTATTCGGCACCCACGCGCACGGTCTTGTCGGCATAGGCCACCATGACGTCGCCACGCTGGGCGGTGTGCGGCGCGCTGATGTTCTGCGTCTCCTTGCCCAGGTGGCCGCTGTAGCCACCGAGAGCGACGATCATGCCCTCGAACGGCACGAAGCCGACGCGGCCTTCGACGTCCACGCCCTTGCTGCGGCTGGGATTCTTGTAGCCGCCGCCGTTGACCACGGACACCGCATAGTTGGCGAACTTGTTCTCGCCGATGTCGCCGCCCAGGTGCAGGCCCCAGTCAGCCGAGTTGGCGTACTTCAGGCGATCGGTGGTGGTGGGCTCGACGTAGCGGAAGCCGTAGAAGCTCTCGACGAACGGGATCCACGGCATGTCCGCCGAACCGATGCGCAGCACCGCAGCCTGGTCGAACTTGCCCTGCACGTAGGCCTTCTTGACGAACAGGTTGGTCTCGCCGTCGTTGGCGACATAGTTGAAATCGGTGGTGAGGCTGGCCGACCAGATGTCGTTGAACTTGTGGTCCACGCCCAGGTAGAAGCGCTTGACGTCGATGCCGTAGCCGGAGGCGTCGGTCTTGCCGGTGTCGCTGTTCTTCTGGTCGACGTTCGAGAAGTCGAAGTACATCTTGCCGGAGAAGGTGGTGTTGGACAGCGCCTTGTCCAGCGAGGACTTGCTGGAGGCCTGCGCCTTCTGGATGGCCTCGATGTTCTGGCCGTTGCTCACGTTGATGTCGGACTGCGCATCGGTGCGCTGTTCCAGTTCGTCCACCTTGGCTTGCAACGCGGCCAGCTGGGCCTTGAGCTGCTCGACCTCGGCATTGCGCGCAGCCGACGACTGCGCATTCTGGGGGGCCGGTGCCGCATGCACACCGGCGCCTGCCAGGCCCAAACCGGCGGCGATCGCCACCACGAGCATCTTCGAACGCATGTAATTCTCTCCACTGTTGGTAGGAACCACTCGACCGCCCCCTTCGATCCTGGATGGCCAAGCAGGGACGGGCGGCAGGATGCGACGTCGCCTTTACGGTTCCATTCCAGTTGCATGACAGAACCGAGACAACGCATCGATGAGCGCGTCCACACGCGCTGATATGCTTGACCGATGGAATACCTTAGCAACAGTCTAGCCGCCCGCATGTGCGAGCGGTTCCGTGGCTTCATGCCGGTGATAGTAGATGTGGAGACCGGCGGTTTCGATGCCGAGCAGGACGCCTTGCTGGAGATCGCCGTGGTGACGCTGGCGATGGACGGCGAGGGCTACCTGCACCCGCGGCCGCCGGCGTTCACCCATGTCGAGCCTTTTCCGGGTGCGCGCATCGACCCGCGCTCGCTCGAGATCACCGGCATCGACCCGGACAACCCGCTGCGCGGCGCGCTGTCCGAGCGCCAGGCGCTGGACCATGTATTCGCGCCGGTGCGACAGGCGATGCGCGAGAGCGAATGCCAGCGCGCGGTGCTGGTCGGCCACAATACCGCCTTCGACCTGGCCTTCCTCAACGCGGCGGTACGGCGCTGCGGTCACAAGCGCAACCCGTTCCATCCCTTCAGCTGCTTCGATACCGCCACGCTGAGCGGGCTCGCCTATGGGCAGACCGTGCTGAGCAAGGCGGTCCAGGCCGCCGGCCACGCCTTCGACGGACGCGAGGCGCACTCGGCCATCTACGACGCCGAGCGCACCGCGGAACTGTTCTGCGCCATCGTAAACCGCTGGCGCCGGCTGGAAATGCTCGAACGCGACCCGGTCGGTCTGACGCTGTCTTGACGCGCCCAGGATGACGCTTGGTCGCGCACTGTCATCAGGCTGAAACGTTCATCTCATTTCATTGCAACACGCCTGACCTCCAATGCGCTCGCTGGGAATCCGCCCGCAACGCACACTATCAAGAGGACTGACCGTGTTGAAAGCAACCACTACCGTCTCCCGCCTCGGTACGGCCGCCGTCCTGGCTGCCGCCACGCTGCTGGGCGCCAACACCGCCCAGGCCACCGACATCACCGGTGCCGGTTCGAGCTTCGTGTATCCCGTGCTGTCCAAATGGTCGGCCGCCTATGCCGAAAAGACCGGCAACCAGCTCAACTACCAGTCGGTAGGCTCGGGCGCCGGCATCGCGCAGATCAAGGAAGGCACCATCGACTTCGGCGCCTCCGACGCGCCGATGAAGGCCGAGGACCTGCAGAAGTTCGGCCTGGGCCAGTTCCCGGTGGTGGTCGGCGGCATCGTGCCGGTGGTCAACATCGCCGGCGTGCAGGCGGGCCAGATCAAGCTCGACGGCGCCACCCTGGCCGACATCTTCCTGGGCAAGATCAAGAACTGGAACGATCCGAAGATCGCCGCGCTCAACAGCGGCCTGACGCTGCCGGCCGGCAAGATCACGGTGGTGCACCGCTCCGACGGCTCGGGCACCTCGTTCAACTTCACCAACTACCTGTCCAAGGTAAGCACCGAGTGGGCGTCGAAGGTCAAGTTCGGCACGGCGGTGGACTGGCCGGCCGGCGTGGGCGGCAAGGGCAACGAGGGCGTGTCGCAGTACGTCAAGCAGATCAAGGGTTCGATCGGCTACGTCGAATACGCCTACGCGGTGAAGAACAAGATCAGCTGGGTGGACCTGAAGAACGCCGCGGGCAATGTGGTCTCGCCCAACGCCAACAGCTTCGCCGCTGCCGCCGGCACCGCCGACTGGGCCAGCGCCAAGGACTTCAACCTCATCATGACCAACGCCCCGGGCACCAACGCCTGGCCGATCACCGCCACCACCTGGGTGATCATGTACAAGAAGCCGAAGAACGCCGAGCACAGCAAGGTTGCCTTCGACTTCTTCAAGTGGGCGCTGGAGAACGGCCAGAGCCAGGCCTCCGCGCTTGACTACGTGCCGCTGCCGCAGGACCTTGTGCAGAAGATCGAGGCCTACTGGGCCTCGGAATACAAGCACTGAGTTCCCGTCCCCCGCTCCGCGGGGGATTTCTCCCCGGGCGGATGGGGCGTTCTTCGCGGAATGCCCCATCCGCTCTTCGTAAGGCCTCCCGCGCACGCGGGGCGCAAAACAAACGCAAAACCCGATCTTTCCCCGGCTCCGCGGGGAAGTGCCGCGGGAGGGATGGGGCGCTCTTCGCGGGGTGGCCCCGTCGGTCCTTCGGACGGCTTCCCGCCGGGGAGGCGACAAACGCCTCGTTCCACCCTTGTGACCCTTCTTGATGTCCACTAGCCCAGCCGCCACCGCCATCCCCGAACAGCGCGCCACCCGCGACGCCCGCCACGACCGCCTGTTCGCCGGCCTGCTGAAGGCCTGCGCGCTGATCGTTCTGGCATCGCTGCTCGGTGCGGCCTTCGCCACGCTGTGGGGCGGTCGCGAGGCGTTCGGTACGTTCGGTTGGCACTTCCTGGCGAACTCGGCCTGGGACCCCGGCAATCAGGACTACGGCGCGCTGGTGCCGGTCTACGGCACGCTCGCCACGTCGTTCATCGCGCTGCTGATCGCCGTGCCGGTGAGCTTCGGCATCGCGCTGTACCTGTCGGAGGTGGCGCCGCGCTGGCTGCGTACGCCGGTGGCTTCGGCGATCGAGCTGCTGGCCGGGATCCCCTCGATCATCTACGGCATGTGGGGCCTCTTCATTTTCGCCCCGTTCTTCGCCGAACACATCAAGCCCTGGCTGACCAACTACCTGGGCAACAATCCGGACGACGGCCATCCCTCGTGGGTGGCCGCGCACGTGCCCTTCGTCGGCAAGATGTTCGCCAGCGACTATCCGTTCGGCGCCAGCATTCTCACCGCCGGCATCGTGCTGGCGGTCATGATCATCCCGTTCATCTCCTCGGTGATGCGCGAGGTGTTCCAGACGGTGCCCACGCGCCTGAAGGAGTCGGCCTATGCGCTGGGCTCGAGCACCTGGGAAGTGGTCTGGGACATCGTGCTGCCCTACACCCGCTCGGCGGTGATCGGCGGCATCTTCCTGGGCCTGGGCCGTGCGCTGGGCGAGACCATGGCGGTGACCTTCGTGCTCGGCAACGCGATGGAACTGTCCTCGTCGCTGCTGGATCCGGGCGCCTCGATCGCCTCGACCATCGCCAACCAGTTCAGCGAGGCGGTGGGCCTGCAGAAATCCGCGCTGATGGCGCTGGCCTTCCTGCTGTTCGTGGTGACCTTCATCGTGCTGCTGATCGCGCGGATGATGCTGCGCCGGCTGGCCAGCCGGGAGGGCCGCTGATGGACACGCTGTACCTGCGCCGCCGCATCACCAACGCCTTCGCGCTCGCGCTGGGCACTGCCGCGACCCTGTTCGGCCTCGCCTTCCTCGCCTGGATCCTGTGGGCCACGCTGCGCCAGGGCATCGCCGCGCTGGACTGGAAGCTGTTCACCAAGATCACCGCCTACGGCGACCAGGGCGGCCTGTCCAATGCGATGGTGGGCAGCCTCATCATCAACCTGATCGGCATCGCCGTCGCCACGCCGATCGGCGTGCTGGCGGGCACCTGGCTCGCCGAGTACGCCAACCGCACGCGGCTGGGCGAGAGCATCCGCTTCTTGAACGACATCCTGCTGTCGGCGCCCTCGATCGTGATGGGCCTGTTCGTCTACACCATCATCGTGCTGCCCAGTACGGTGCTGACCCATGGCAACACCACCTTCTCCGGTTTCGCCGGCGGCGTGGCGCTGGCGCTGATCGCACTGCCGGTGATCGTGCGCACCACCGACGAGATGCTGCGGCTGGTGCCCTCCACGCTGCGCGAGGCGGCGCTCTCGCTGGGCGTGCCGCAATGGAAGCTGACCTCGCAGATCCTGCTGCGCGCGGCGCGTTCGGGCATCGTCACCGGTGTGCTGCTGGCGCTGGCGCGCATCAGCGGCGAGACCGCGCCGCTGCTGTTCACCGCCTTCGGCAACAACTTCATGACGCTCAACCCGCTGGACAAGATGTCCAGCCTGCCGCAGGTGATCTACCAGTACGCCAACGATCCGGGCGACACCCTGCATGCGCTGGCCTGGGCGGGCGCGTTCGTGGTCACGCTGTTCGTGCTGCTGCTGAGCCTGACCTCCCGTCTGTTGCTTTCCCGCAAGGTGTCCCATGACTAGTCCCGCCCTCGCCCTGGCACCGTCGATGGCGCCGCCGGCAGCCGAACCGAAGCTCAAGGTGCGCGACCTGCATTTCCATTACGACGGCTTCCACGCGCTCAAGGGCATCGGCATGGACGTGCCCGAGAAGCAGGTGACCGCGATCATCGGCCCGTCCGGCTGCGGCAAGTCCACGCTGCTGCGGGTGTTCAACCGCATCTACGCCATCTACCCGAAGCTGAAAGCCAGCGGCTCGATCGAGCTGGACGGCGAGAACATCCTCGATCCGCGCTATTCGCTCAACCGCCTGCGCAGCAAGGTCGGCATGGTGTTCCAGAAGCCGGTGCCGTTTCCGATGACCATCTTCGAGAACGTCGCCTACGGCATCCGCCACCACGAGCGGCTGTCCAAGGCCGACATGGAAGCGCGGGTGGAGCTGGCGCTGCGCGGCGGCGCCCTGTGGGACGAGGTCAAGGACAAGTTGAAGCAGAATGCGCTGGGACTGTCCGGCGGCCAGCAGCAGCGCCTGTGCATCGCCCGCGCGATCGCGCTCAAGCCCGAAGTGCTGCTGCTGGACGAACCTACGTCGGCGCTCGACCCGATCGCGACCGGCCGCATCGAGCAGCTCATCGAAGAGCTGAAAAGCCAGTTCACCATCGTGATCGTCACCCACAACATGCAGCAGGCGGCACGCGTGTCCGACCAGACCGCCTTCATGTACCTGGGCGAGCTGATCGAGTTCGACAACACCGAAAAGATCTTCACCAAGCCCGGCAAGAAGCAGACCGAGGACTACATCACCGGGCGATTCGGCTAGCGCTCCGATGCCCTTCCCCCGCCGGGAGAGGGATTTGGGTGAGGGTTCGGGCGAGCCTCGGGCTCCGGCACTGCCCTAACCCTCTCCCCAAGGAGAGGGAACCAACACGAGACAAGACCATGACCATCGGCAAAGACCACATCATCAAGAGCTACGACAGCGAACTGGCGCGTCTGACCGGCGAGATCGTGCGCATGGGCGAGCTCGCGGCGGCGCAGCTGGAAGCGGCGATCGACGTGGTGGAGCGGCGCGACGACCGCGCCGCGCAGCGCGTGGTGGCCAACGACGACGCCATCGACGCGCTGGAGCAGGAGATCAGCCACGACGTGGTGCGCCTGCTCGCCCTGCGCGCGCCGATGGCCGGCGACCTGCGCAACGTGTTCGCGGCCCTGCGCATCGCCGCCGACATCGAACGCATCGGCGACTACGCGGCGAACGTGGCCAAGCGCTCGATCCCGCTGTCGATGGTCGCCCCCGTCGGTCCCGCCGGCGGCCTGGACTATCTCGCCAAGCTGGCGGCGGCGGAAGTTCGCGAAGTGCTGGCCGCGTACGCCGAACAGGACGCCGAGCGCGGCTACCGGGTGTGGAAGAGCGACGCCGAGCTGGACGAGGCCTATACAGGCTACTTCCGCCAGCTGCTCACTTACATGATGGAAGACCCGCGAAACATCACGCCGTGCACGCATCTTCTGTTCATGGCGAAGAACATCGAGCGCATCGGCGACCACGCCACCAACATCGCCGAGAACCTGTGGTTCCAGGTGTACGGCGAACCGCTGGACAAGCAGCGCACCAAGCGCGACTTCACGTCCAACCCGGAGATGCCCAAGCTGGGCGAGTGACGGGCCTGAAGCCCTCCACGTCGGGAGGAAATGCCGCGCGCGTCAGCCGGGAGGATCGCGCCGGCCGCGCCGCAGCTTCGCGCTGCGCACGATGCCGAAGATGCCGATCGCCATCCACGCCAGCTCCAGCGCGAATGCCGAGACGTTGAAGGCGCCAAACAGCAGCGACAGGGTGACACCCAGCGCGCCGAGCACGTTCATCAGCTGGTAGGCCAGTCCGTTGCCGTGCAGCCTGTGCGCCTGCAGCAGCAGGAACGCCAGCAGCACCAGCACCACGCCGGCGAAACCGGCCCAGTCGTACCAATGCAGCGTGCTCATCGCCTGGCTCCTCGTTGGCGCAACGCTTCGAACAGCACCACTCCCGCGGCGACGGAGACGTTGAGGCTTTCCATCGCGCCCGGCATCGGGATCATGGCCACGAAATCGCAGAGCTCGCGGGTGAGCCGCCGCATGCCCTCGCCCTCGCTGCCCAGCACCAGCGCGACCGGGCCGCGGAAGTCGACGTCGTAGACCGAGGTCTCCGTGTCGCCGGCCAGGCCGGTGATCCACACGCCGGCGTCCTTGAGCTCGCGCAGCGTGCGCGCCAGGTTGGTCACCGCCACCAGCGGCACGCGGTCGGCGCCGCCGGCCGAGGCGCGGCGCACCACCGGCGTGAGGCCCACCGCGCGATCCTTCGGCACGATCACCGCGGTGGCCTTCGCCGCCGCCGCCGAACGCAGGCAGGCGCCGAGGTTGTGCGGATCGGTCACGCCGTCCAGCACCAGTACCAGCGTTTCCAGCCCGTCGCGTCCGATCAGCCCGGCCAGCTGGTCTTCGTGCGTCATCGGCGGCGGCTCGTACAGCGCCACGATGCCCTGGTGGCGCGCCTGCCCCGCCAGCTTGTCCAGCTGTTCGCGCGGGCGATGGTGCACCGGAATGTGGTGGGCACGGGCCTGGTCGACGAGTTCCTTGATGCGCGCGTTGCGTTGCGCCGTGGCGATGTCCACCAGCAGCTCGCGCACACGCGAGGCATCGTTGGCCAGTGCCCCTTCGACCGGGTTGATGCCGACGATCCAGCTTTCGCTCATGCCTTGCCCTTTGGTTTGCGTTGACGCCCCGGCCGCTTGGCGGTGGCCCCAGGCGTTGCTTTGCGCTTGCCTGCAACCTTGGCCGCCGAGGCATGGCTGCCTTTGGCCTCAACGCCGCCCCGGCCCTCGCCGCGCCGGCCCTTGCCGCCTGCGGCTCCCGGCCTGGCTTCGGACGGCAGCGCGGGACGGCCGATGGCCTCCGAGGCAAGCTTGGTGGCCAGGGTGCGGGCCTTCGGCCGCCCGGCCGAAGCGGACGGGATCGCCTGGCGCCCGATGGTCTCGGAGGCCAGTTTCGCGGCCTTGGTTCGCAGCGCGCGATTATCGCCTGGCGCGGGCTTCGCTGGCTCGGTTTCCTTGCGCGTGGGTGCGCCGCGCCCGAACGCGCGCCCCGCGGCCTCCGCGACGCGACCGAGAAAGCCGGGCGGCTTCGCAGCCGGCCTGGGCAGCGAATAGCGCTCGCCGGCAGCGCTGTAATCGTAGGCCCTGCGCGAGCCGGCCGGCGGCGCCGCCGCGGCGCGCCGCGGAACCAGCAGGAAGT
>NZ_JABFWW010000011.1 GCF_013362045.1 Frateuria sp.
TGAGGCGAGCCCCGGCCCCTCACCCCAGCCCTCTCCCGGAAGGGGAGAGGGCGCAGGGCATCAGTGCCCGCGGCGCGGGTCCGAATCGAACGTATGCGGACCGTTGCCGATCCCCGGCTGCGCCGGGCCGTCGCCATCGAGCTTGTCGCCCAGCAAGCGGCGCACCACCACGTAGAACACCGGGATCAGCAGCACGCCCAGGAAGGTGGCGAACAGCATGCCGCCGATCACGCCGGTGCCGATCGCATGGCGGGCGTTGGCGCCGGCGCCGGAGGAAATGAACAGCGGGAACACGCCCAGGATGAACGCCAGCGAGGTCATCAGGATCGGCCGCAGTCGCAGTCGCGCCGCCTCGATCACGCCCTCGCGCAGCGTCTTGCCATGCGCCTGCTGCTCGACCGCGAATTCCACGATCAGGATCGCGTTCTTCGCGGCCAGGCCGATCACCGTGATCAGGCCGACCTTGAAGTAGATGTCGTTGGGCAGCCCGCGCAGCAGGGTGAACACCACCGCGCCGAGCAAGCCCAGCGGCAGCACCAGCAGCACCGAGACCGGGATCGACCAGCTCTCGTAGAGCGCGGCCAGCGCCAGGAAGACGATCACGATCGACAGCACCATCAGCAGCGTGGCGGCATTGCCGGAAAGGATTTCCTGGTAGGACTGGCCGGTCCAGTCGAAGCCGTAGCCGGCAGGCAGGTCGGTGGTGACGAGCTTCTCCATCTCGCTCATCGCCTCGCCCGAGGCATGCCCGGGCGTGGGCGCGCCGACGATCTCCACCGCGGCATAGCCGTTGTAGCGGGTCAGCGAGGGCGAGCCCATCCGCCATTCGGCATGCACCACGTTGGAGAGCGGGATCATGTCGGGCGTGCCGACGCTGGTGGCCTGCGTGCTGCTGGGCGTGAAGAAGTGCTGCAGCGCGTCCGGGCTCATGCGATAGGCCGCATCGGCCTGCATGATCACGCGCTTGACGCGGCCGCCATAGGTGAAGTCGTTGACGTACACGGGCGCCAGCATCAGGCCGACCGCGTTGTAGATGTCGCCCACCGACAGGCCCATCGCCTGTGCCTGCACGCGGTCCACGTCGAGGTGCAACTGCGGGGCATCCTCCAGCGTGTTGGGGCGCACGCCGGTCAGCACCGGATCCTGGCTGGCCTTGCCCAGCAGCGTGTTGCGCGCCTGCGTCAGTGCATCGCGGCCGGCGCCGCTGCGGTCCTGCAGGTACATGTCGAAGCCGCCGAACTGGCCCAGTCCCTGCACGGTCGGGATGTTCACCACGAAGATGCGTGCATCGCGGATCTGGAACAGCTCGCCGTTGGCGCGCTGGATGAAGTCCGCCGCGGTGCCCTTGCGCTCGGACCAGTCCTTGAGCTTGATGAACGCCATGCCCGCGTTCTCGCCGGAGCCGATGAAACTGAAGCCGGCCACCTGCAGCACGGTGTCCACCGCCGGATCCTTCTTCAGGATCGTGAGCATCTGGCGCATCACCTCTTCGGTGCGCTGCTTGGTCGCGCCAGGCGGCAGCTGGATCACCGACATCGCGTAGCCCTGGTCCTCCTCGGGCAGGAAGCTGCCGGGCAGGCGGGTATAGAGGAAGCCCGCCAGCACCGCCACCAGCACGAACACGAACATCCAGCGCGGCGCGTGCCGTACGGCACTGCCGACGTGGCCGGTATAGGTGTGCGTGGTCCACTCGAACAGCTGGTTGAACTTGCGGAAGACGACGTTCTTCTTCTTGTGGTGCTCAGGCTTGAGAAAACTCGCGCACAGCGCCGGCGTGAAGGACAGCGCCAGGAACGCCGAGAACGCCATCGATACGGCGATGGTCAGCGCGAACTGCTTGTAGATGATGCCCGAGGCGCCCGGCTGCAGCGCCGAGGGCACGAACACCGCGGTCAGCACCACGGTGATCGCCACCACCGCGCCGGTGATCTGGCCCATCGCCTTGCGCGTGGCGTCCTTCGGCGCGAGGTTCTCCTCGGTCATGATGCGCTCGACGTTCTCGATCACCACGATCGCGTCGTCCACCACGATGCCGATGGCCAGCACCATGCCGAACAGGGTCAGCTGGTTGATGGTGAAGCCCAGCACCAGCATGCCCAGGAACGTGCCCAGCAGCGCGACAGGGATGACCAGCGTCGGGATGATGGTGGCGCGGATGTTCTGCAGGAACAGCAGCATCACCAGGAACACCAGCACGATCGCCTCGACGAGCGTGTGCACCACCTCGTCGATCGAGATCCTCACGAACGCGGTGCTGTCGTACGGGCTGAACCAGCTCACGCCCGGCGGGAAGCTGGGGGCGAGCTCGTCCATCTTGCCGCGCACGGCGGTGGCCACGTTGAGCGCGTTGGCGCCAGGCAGGAGCTGGATCGCGAACGCGCCGATCGGCTTGCCGTCGACGATGGTGTCGAAGCCGTAGTTGCCGGGACCGAAGCTGATCCGCGCCACGTCGCCCAGTTTCACCGTGGTGCCGTCGGGGTTGGCGCGCAGGATGATGCCGGCGAACTGGTCGGGCGTGGTGAAGCGCCCTTCGGTGGACACCGTCGCGGCGAAGCCCTGGCCGGGCAAGGCGGGATCGGCGCCGATCGAGCCGGCGGCGAACTGCACGTTCTGCGTGCGGATCGCGTTGAGCACCTGCGTCGCCGACAGGTTGTAGCCCTGCAGCTTGTCCGGATCGAGCCAGATCCGCATGGCGTATTCGGAGCCGAACTGCTGGGTGCTGCCCACGCCCGGCACGCGCGCGATCTGGTCGAGCACCTGCGAGCCGACGATGTCGCTCAAACGGTCGCGGTCGATGTTGGGGTTGTCGGACTTCAGCGCCACCACCATCAGGAAGCCGGCGTTGGCCTTGGCCACCACCACGCCCTGCTGGGTCACTTCGGAGGGCAGGCGCGGCGTGGCCAGCGCAACCTTGTTCTGCACCTGCACCTGGGCGATGTCCGGGTCGGTGCCGCTTTCGAAGGTCAGCGTGATGCTGGCGCGGCCGCTGGAGCTGGACGAGGAGCTGAAGTACAGCAGGTGGTCGATGCCGGTCAGCTGCTGCTCGATGACCTGGGTGACCGCCTTCTCGGTGGTTTCGGCGCTGGCGCCCGGATAGGAGGCATTCACCGTCACCGAGGGCGGCGCGATGTTGGGGTAGGACTCCACGCCCAGGTTGAGGATGGCCAGCACGCCACCCAGCGAGATCAGGATGGCCACCACCCAGGCGAAGATCGGGCGATCGATGAAAAAGCTCGGCATGATGTGAGCTCCGTTACTTGCCGCGCGCGGTCGCGGCAGCGGTCGGGGCCCTGCCGGCGGGCGCCGGCGGCTGCCAGGGGGAGGCGTTGACCGGCGCACCTTCCTTGACGTTCTGCACGCCCGAGACGATCACCTTCTCGTCGGCCTTCAGGCCGCCGGTGACGATCCAGTTGCTGCCGTCCGCCGCGCTGGCGGTTACGTCGCGGCGGATCACCTTGCCGTCCGTGCCGACCGTAAAGACGTAGGCGCCCACGGTGTCGCGCAGCACCGCAGGCTGCGGCACCAGGAACACGTTGTGGCGCTGGCCCAGCGAGGCGGCGAGGGTGACGTACATGCCCGGCAGCAGGGTGCGCTGCGGGTTGGCGATGCGCGCACGCAGCTTCACCGCGCCGGTGGCCGGATCGACCGTGGTGGAGGAAAAGTCCAGTGTGCCCGGTTCGCCGTAGGTGCTGCCGTCGGGCAGCTTCACCCGTACGCTGGCGTTGGCGTTTCCGGCCAGCGAGACGTTGCCCTGCCCCTGCGCCTGGCGCAGCTGTTCGAGCTCGGCCACGCTCATGGTGAAGTTCACGTACAACGGGTCGATCTGGTCGACCGTGGTGAGGAGAGTGGCTTCGCCCTGGCCGACCAGGGCGCCCTCGGTCACCTGCTGCTGGCCGGCGCGGCCGTCGATCGGCGAGCGCACGTCGGCATAGCCCAGGCTGATCTGCGCAGACTGCACGCTGGCGCGGGCCTGCTGCATCGCTGCCGAAGCGCTGCGCTCGGCGGCAAGCGCGTTGTCCAGATCCGCCTTGGACACGTAGCCCTTGGGCGCCAGCTCGCGCGCCCGCTGGGCATTGACCTTGGCGTTGGTGTAGCTGGCCTGCGCCTGTGCCAGGGTGCCCTGCGCCGCGCCGAGCGCGGCCTTGAGCGGCGCCGGGTCGATCTGGAACAGGAGCTGCCCCTGCTTGACGTCGGTGCCTTCCTCGTAGGCGCGCTTGACCAGCACGCCGGGCACGCGCGCGCGCACGTCCGCGCTGCGGAAGGCCGACAGGCGGCCGACCAGGTCCTTGGTCAGCGGCACGGTCTGCGGCTTGAGGGTGACCACTCCCACCTGCGGCGGCGGCATCTGCTGCGGCCCCTGCGGCTGGCCCTTGCCGCAGGCGGCCAGGCCAAGCATGCCGAGGCACAGGGCCAGGGTGCGCGTTGTCGTGGACTTCATGGGAGCTCCATCCTTAATGGGGTGATCGGAGACGCGGCGGGGAAGCCGGCGAGCATACGGGCGGCGTCATGGCCGACCAGTGCCAATGGTCGTGGCGCAACGTGCCGGCGGGTGGGCGGCCACCGGCTGGGAACGCACAACTATACCGCTGAGTTTACATTTTGCGGGCCACTGCGGCCAAGATCTTGCGGGGTTCGCGGCGTTGTGCGCAAAGCGAAGGCGTCCGGCGTCGCGTGGCCTGCTCCTCTCCTTCGATTGCGCGGGTGAAACGGAAGCGGGATCGCGTCGGGACTGATGATCCACGCACGGGTCCGGGCCCGTCGCCCGGGGCTTCGTCGGTGGAATCGCCCTTACGCCCGGCGTATCCTCTTCGGGCTTTGCGCATCCCCGGCGCAGACACTTTCGTTTCCACTGACAAGCAGATGCCATGAATGCCATTCGCGCGACCAGCGACAGTGCGGTTCCCCCGGCTGTCTTCGAGGAACTGAAGAACAGCGGCTTTCCGACCCGGCGCCTTGATGAGGCGCAATTTTTTATCGGCGCCTTCTTCGCGCGGATGGCGCACAGCGACGTGGACCTGCATACTCCGGCCGAATGGGCGACGCTCATCGCCGGCCTGCTCGAGTTTATGCAGCAGCGCGAACCCGGCCGCGCCAAGGTGCGCGTGATCAATCCCGGACGCAGCCATGCCGGCCGCAGCGTGATCGAAGTGGTCACGGACGACATGCCGTTCCTGGTCGACACCGTCAGCATGATCGTTTCGGACCCGCTGCAGATCCATGCGGTGATCCATCCGGTGGTCAAGGTCGCCCGTGACGCCAAGGGTCAGCTGCAGCGCCTGGGCGACGAGGCGGGCGCGCCCGAGTCGGTGATGCATTTCGAGGTCGACCGCGTGGCCGACGAAGCGGCCCAGGCCGCGCTCCAGGCGCGTGTGGAAGCGGCGCTGGAAGACGTGCGCGCCGCCGTGGGCGACTGGTCGGCGATGCGCGACAACGCGCTGGCGGTGGCCGCCGAGCTGCCGCGGCGCAAGCTGCCGATGGACGCGCATTCGGTGGACGAAGCGGCCGACTTCCTGCGCTGGCTGGCCGACGACAACTTCACCTTCCTGGGCTATCGCGAATACGAAGTGACCGAGGCCGACGGCGAGGACGTGCTGCGCGCCATCAACGATTCCGGCCTGGGCATCCTGCGCGGCAGCGAACGCTCGCTGGCGCCGCGCTCGCTGCGCAGCCTGGTCGCTTCGGAGCTGCCGCAGTCCGGCGCCACCGACGCGATCATCCTCACCAAGACCAATGCCCGCTCGCACGTGCATCGCCCCGGCTACATGGATTACGTGGGCGTGCTCAAGTTCGACGCCAACGGCAAGCCGGTGGCCGAGCAGCGCTTCCTGGGCCTGTTCACTTCCAATGCCTACATGGCGCGCCCGCAGGACGTGCCGCTGGTGCGCCAGCGGGTCGAGGCGGTGATGTGCCGCTCGGGCCTGAAGCGCGATTCATATTCGGGCAAGTCGCTGCGGCACATCCTCGAAACCCTGCCGCGCGACGAGCTGTTCCAGAGCAGCGAGGATGAGCTGTTCGCCATCGCCAGCGGCATCCTCGAGCTGCGCCAGCGCGCGCGCACGCGCCTGTTCGTGCGCCGCGACCGCTACGGCCGCTTCTACACCTGCCTGGTCTACGTGCCGCGCGAACGCTTCAACACCACGGTGCGCGAGCGCATCGAGCACCTGCTGAGCGACGCGCTGCATGGCGAGCACGTCGATTCGTCCGTGCTGATGGGCGAGGCCGCGCTGGCGCGCCTGCACGTGGTGGTGCGCCCGAAGATCGGCGACCGCGCCGAGTACGACACCGCGGCGCTGGAGCGGTCGGTCGCAGCGATCGTGCGCAACTGGCACGACGACGTGCGCGACGCGCTGGTGCGCGCCCGCGGCGACCACGAGGGCGTGGTGCTGGCCAACCGCTACGCCAAGGCGCTGCCGGTGGGCTACGTCGACGAGGTCAGTCCCGAAGTGGCGGCCCAGGACGTGTACGAGCTGTCGCTGCTCGAAGGCGACGATGCCGTGCGCATGTCCTTCTACCACCCGCCGCTGCGGCCGGACGAACTGCGCTTCAAGGTCTACCGCTCCGGCAGCGACATCGCGCTGTCCGAGGTGCTGCCGCAGCTGGAGAACCTGGGCCTGCGCGTGCTCACCGAGCACGTCTACGACGTGCACACCGGCGGCACGCCGCTTTTCGTCCAGGACTTCGAGGTGCAGCCGGTCGGCCACCTCACCTTCACCGTTGAGCAGGTCGGCACGCTGTTCGAGGACGCCTTCGAGCAGATCTGGCGCGGCAACGCGGAGAACGACGGCTTCAACCGCCTGGTGCTCGGCGCCAAGCTCAACTGGCGCCAGGTCGCCATGCTGCGCGGCTACTGCAAGTACCTGCTGCAGGCCGGCGTGTCGTTTTCGCAGAGCTACATGGAGGACGCGCTCAACCGCTACCCGGCCATTGCCGGCCTGCTGGTGGAGCTGTTCAACGCCAAGTTCGACCCGCGCCGCGAGAGCCTGTCGGCCGGCGAGCTCAAGACCGCCGGCGAGCTGCTCGATGCCGAGATGCGCCTGCTCATCCCGGGCAACGTGCAGTCGGCGCAGCCCGGCCTGGTCGATGGCCTGGTCGCGATGCTTTCCCTTCCGCGCGCCGAGCAGGTCGGCGTGACAGAAGATGCCGTCGCGACCCTGCTGGAGAACGTCGCCAGCCTGGACGACGACCGCATCCTGCGCAGCTTCCTGGGCGTGATCCGCGCCACCCTGCGCACCAGCTTCTTCCAGCAGTGGGACGGCGCTTTCCGTCCTTACATCAGCTACAAGTTCGATTCGCACAAGGTCGCAGACCTGCCCAAGCCGGTGCCCTACCGCGAGATCTTCGTGTCGGCCGCGCGCGTGGAAGGCATCCACCTGCGCTTCGGCGCGGTGGCGCGCGGCGGCCTGCGCTGGTCCGACCGCCGCGAGGACTTCCGCACCGAAGTCCTCGGCCTGGTCAAGGCGCAGATGGTCAAGAACACGGTGATCGTGCCGGTCGGCTCCAAGGGCGGCTTCTTCGTCAAGCGCCCGCCGGTCGGCGGCGACCGCGACGCGCAGCAGGCCGAGGGCATCGCCTGCTACAAGATGTTCATCAACGGCCTGCTCGACATCACCGACAACCTGGTCGAGGGCAAGGTGGTGCCGCCGCACGACGTGGTGCGTCATGACCAGGACGATCCGTACCTGGTGGTGGCCGCCGACAAGGGCACGGCGACCTTCTCCGACATCGCCAACGCCATCTCGATCGAACACAACTTCTGGCTCGGTGACGCATTCGCCTCCGGCGGCTCCAACGGCTACGACCACAAGGGCATGGGCATCACCGCCAAGGGCGCGTGGGAGTCGGTCAAGCGCCACTTCCGCGCGCTCGGCCGCGACTCGCAAAGCCAGGACTTCACCTGCGTGGGCATCGGCGACATGTCCGGCGACGTGTTCGGCAACGGCATGCTGCTGTCCGAGCATATCCGCCTGCTGGCCGCGTTCGACCATCGCCACATCTTCCTCGACCCGAACCCGGATGCGGCCAGGTCGTTCGCCGAGCGCCAGCGCATGTTCAAGCTGCCGCGCTCGAGCTGGGACGACTACGACAAGTCGCTCATCTCCGAGGGCGGCGGCGTGTACCCGCGCAGCCTCAAGTCGATCCCGGTTTCGCCGCAGATGCGCGAAGCGCTGGGCATCAAGGGCGACGCCACGCATCTGACCCCGGCCGAGTTGATGAGCGCGATCCTCAAGGCGTCGGTCGACCTCCTGTGGAACGGCGGCATCGGCACCTACGTGAAGTCCTCGCAGGAAACCAATGCCGACGTGGGCGACCGCGCCAACAACGCATTGCGCATCAACGGCGCCGACCTGCGCTGCAAGGTGGTGGGCGAGGGCGGCAACCTGGGCTTCACCCAGAAGGGCCGCATCGAGGCCGCGCAGCACGGCGTGCTGCTCAACACCGACTTCATCGACAACTCCGCCGGCGTGGACACCTCCGACCACGAGGTCAACATCAAGATCCTGCTCAACGACGCGGTACGCCGCGGCGAGCTGACCGAGGATGGCCGCAACAGGCAGCTGGCCGCGATGACCGACGAGGTCGGGCAACTGGTGCTCTGGGACAACTACCGGCAGAACCAGGCAATCACCCTGATGGAGCATCAGTCGGTCAAGCGGCTCGGTTCGATGGCGCACTTCATCCGCGAGCTGGAAGCCGAGGGCCTGCTCGACCGCCAGGTCGAGAATCTGCCTTCGGACGCGGAGCTCACCGAGCGCAAGACCCGTCACCAGGGCCTGACCCGGCCGGAGCTGTCGGTGCTGCTGTCCTACGACAAGATCAAGCTGTTCCAGCAGTTGCTCGAGTCCGACGTGCCGGAAGACCCGTACCTGTCCAAGGAGCTGGTGCGCTACTTCCCCGAGCCGCTGCACGAGAAGTACGCGGCCAACATGCAACGCCATCGCCTCAAGCGCGAGATCATCGCCACCGCGGTGACCAACTCGACGATCAACCGCATGGGCGCCACCTTCATGATGCGCATGCAGGAGGACACGGGGCAGGGCCCGGCGGCGATCGCCAAGGCCTACACCGCCGCGCGCGAGATCCTGGATGCGCGCGAACTGTGGGGCGAGATCGAGGCGCTGGACAGCAAGGTCGCCGAGGACACGCAGATCGACGCGATCATGCAGATCTGGTCGCAGCTGCGCCACATGACTCGCTGGCTGCTCAATCGCCCCGGCGGCAGCCTGGACATCGCCGTCAACGTCGAGCGCTACCTGGACGGCGTCACCGCGCTGCGCAAGGCGCTGCCCGAGGCGCTCACCGAAACGGGCAAGGCCGACTTCGAGCTCAGCTGCGAGAAGTGGGAAGGCCTGGGCGTGCCGGCCGAACTGGCCGTGCGGCTGGCCCGCATTTCGGTGCTGCGCGCCGTGCTGGACATGTGCGAGGTCGCCCAGCAGACCGGCCAGCCGATCGCCACGGTCGCCCGCGTGTTCTACGAGCTGGGCGAGACGCTGGACCTGGAGTGGCTGCGCGGCCAGATCGAGGCGCTGCCGGTGGAAGGCCACTGGCATGCGCAGGCGCGCGGCTCGCTGCTGGACGAACTCAACCACCAGCATCGCGCACTGGCCCAGCAGGTGCTGGCGCTGGCCGGCAGCCGCAAGGACGTCTCGCCGGTACGGGCCTGGCTGGAGCGCGACGATGCCACGCTCAAGTACACCCGCAGCATGCTGGCGGAGATCCTGACCCAGAACGCGGACTACCCGATCGCCTCGGTGGCCGTCCGCCGCCTGGCGCAGCTGGCGGCGGTGCCGGTGCAGTAACGGCGGAGGTCGGGCCGGCAGGTAACCCGGTCCGACCTCACCCCACCTGTCGGAGCCCGCCTGCAGGCGATGCCGCGAACGAAGCGCGCCGCCCGCAAGCGGTCCTCCTGCCTGGACGCACGGCCGCTGTCATGCCCGGCCGCCGTGCCTGCGTTAAGCTCGCAGCACCATCGCCACGCCGGATGCCCATGCGCTTCGCCTTCGTCGCCAGCGACACGCCCGTGGCCCAGCAGGCCCGCCGCAGGCTGGCCGAACGCTACGGCGACATGCCGCCGCTGGAGGCCGACGTCATCATCGCGCTGGGCGGAGACGGCTTCATGCTGCGCACCCTGCATGCGCATCGCGCGCTGGATCTGCCGGTCTACGGCATGAAGCTCGGCCGCGTCGGTTTCCTGATGAACAAGCACCACCTGGACGACCTGCCCGGGCGCATCGAGCGCGCGCATGCTGCCGTGCTGTACCCGCTGCAGATGCGCACCGTCGACGGCAAGGGCAACGAGCAGTTCGCGCTGGCCTTCAACGAGGTCTCGCTGCTGCGCCAGACCAACCAGGCGGCGCACCTGGAAGTGAAGCTAAACGACGCGGTCAAGATTTCCGCACTGGTCTGCGACGGCATCATGGTGGCCACGCCCGCCGGCTCCACCGCCTACAATCTTTCCGCCCACGGGCCGATCCTGCCGCTGGACGCCAATGTGCTGGCGCTGACGCCGATCAGCCCGTTCCGGCCGCGCCGCTGGCGCGGGGCGATACTGCCGCATCGCACGCTGGTGACCCTGCGCGTGCTCGACCCGGGCAAGCGGCCGGTCAGCGCCACCGCCGATTTCCTCGAGGTGCGCGACGTGCGCAAGGTGCAGGTCCGCCAGGCGGAGGAGTGCGGCGTGAAGCTGCTGTTCGATCCCGAGCACAACCTCGAACAGCGGATACTGGATGAGCAGTTCGCGGCGGACTAGGCGGACCATCTAGCCGTACGCCCGTCTTCCGCCTTTGCCGGATTGAAAAGCATGACCATACCCGATGCCCACGACCCTGGCGCCAGCACCGACAACCGCCTGGTCGTTGCCATTTCCTCGCGCGCATTGTTCGACCTGGGCGACAGCCATAGCTTGTTCGAGCGCGACGGGCTGGATGCCTACCGCCGTTTCCAGATCGAGCACGAGAACGAGATCCTGCAGCCCGGCGTCGCCTTCCCGCTGGTGCAGAAGCTGCTGGGCCTGAACAAGCTCGCGGGCGACGTGCCGCCGGTGGAGGTGATCCTGCTCTCGCGCAACTCCGGCGATACCGGCCTGCGCATCTTCAACGCCATCCAGCACCATGGCCTGGAGATCAGCCGCGCCGCGTTCACCAGCGGCGCTCCGACCTCCGACTACATCGCCCCGTTCAAGGCCGACCTGTTCCTTTCGGCCAATGCCGAGGATGTCGGCCGGGCGCTCGCCGCCGGCGTGGCGGCGGCGACCATCCTGCCCAGTACCGCGCCGCCGCGCGCCGGCGAGCAGTTGCGTATCGCCTTCGATGGCGATGCGGTGATCTTCGGCGACGAAGGCGAGCGGGTCTCGCGCGAAGAGGGCCTGGAAGCCTTTCACCGCCGCGAAACCGAACATGCCGCCGAGCCGCTGTCGGTGGGACCGTTCCGTGGATTCCTCACCGCGCTGCACCGCCTGCAGACCGCCTTCCCGGCGGAGGATTCGCCGATCCGCACGGCCCTGGTCACGGCACGCTCCGCGCCCGCGCACAAGCGGGTGATCCTCACCTTGCGCCGCTGGGGCGTGCGCATCGACGAAGCGCTGTTCCTGGGCGGCCGCGACAAGGGGCCGTTCCTGGACGCCTTCGGCGCCGACATCTTTTTCGACGATTCGCCGGCGAACGTGGAATCGGCGCGCAAGCATGTCGCCACCGGCCACGTGCCGCATGGCGTGAGCAACCGCTGAGCGAGCCCAGGGAGTGCGGCATGCGTGTCCTGCTTGCAGTGATGGTGTCGATGGCTGTCGCACCCGGTGCCGTGGCCCAGTATTACCGGGGCGCCACGCTCGCCCCCGACCAGGCCACGCTGGTGCTGCATACCGAGCGTGGGGACGTCGACGCGCCGCGTACCGAGGTGGACCAGCAGGGCTTCGATGCGCCGCATGTTTCAGCCGATGGCCGCAGTGCGGGATGGCTGGTGCTCGAAGCCAACTGCTGCACGTCCTATCCCTTGCCTACCTCGGTCGTGGTGTTCCGCGAGGGCAAGTTCGTGCGTCGTTTCGGCGAGGGAATGGCGATCTGGGCCTGGGCCTTCGCCGCCCATGGCCAGGCCGTCGCTTACCGGCAGCGTGCCCCGCACGGCATCAGCACGATCGCCTATACGCTCCGCAACATCGCGGATGGCCGCTTGCTGGACGAGTTCGACTGCTTTCCGAAGGAGGGCACGCCCGAAGGCCAGCCGGTGCCCTACGGATACGCCGGCAAGGTGCCGGACTGGGTCTGGCCCATCGCCGAGGAGTGTCCCGCCAGGTAGCCCACGGCGAGAAGCGGACCACGCCCGGCCCGGCACTACGGGCCCGTGCACGCCTGGCCGCTACACCAGCTTCATGCGCCGCCACCAGCCGCTCACCTGGTCCTCCCGCACCAGCGTGAACAAGCCGGCGCCCAGGATCATCGCGATGCCAATGAGCATCGGCCAGTCCAGCGTGTCGCCGAACAGCCAGTAGCCGAAGCCGATCGCCCACAGCATCTGGCTGTACTGGGTGGGGGCCACGCGGTTGGCCGGCGCGGCCTGGGTGGCGAGCATCAGCAGCACGCCGGCCAGCGCGGCCAGCAGGCCGTAGCCGGCCAGCAGCCACCACTGCTGCATCGTCGGCCATGCGAAGGAGGGCAGCATCAGCACGCCGCCTGCCGCCAGCGGGCCGACCACGCCGGCGCCATACAGGCTGATGCGCTTCTCGTGCGCGCCGGCCATGCGCAGGGCGACGACCGAAACGGCGCCGGCCATGCCGCAGGCGATTGCGGCGAAGTGGCCCAGCCCCAGGTGGCGGAAACCCGGCCGCAGCACCACCAGCACGCCGATGAAGCCGGCGAACACCGCGGACCAGCGCCGCCAACCCACGTGCTCCTTGAGAAACAGCACCGATAGCACCGTCACGAAGATCGGCATCAGGAAGATCAGTGCGAAGGTCTCGGCCATCGGCAGGTGGGTGAATGCCACCACCGCCGAAAGGTTGCTGATCGCGCCGGTGATCGCGCGGATCCACCACAGCGCCGGCCGCCGGGCCACGAACACTTCGCCCCAGCGGTCGCCCTGCTTGCGGATGAAGGGAATGGCCGCCAGCCCGAGCGCCGCGCCGAAGAACACCGCCTCGTACGCGGGCAGCGAGCCATGCAGCGATTTGACGAAGGCGTCGCTGACCGCGTAGGCCGCGTAGCAGGCAAAACCGAGCAATACACCCTTGAACATGCGTTCTCCCGACAACGACACGCGGCTTGGGACGAGTACGGCCGAATCCCAATGCCGGATCGGGCCCGTTCCGGCATGACCATACCCGCCAGCGGCGGTAGAATGCCGGACTTGTCCCATTCAACGGAACCGAAGCATGGCCGCCCGTCTCGACCCGCTCGACCTGTACGACGTCCGCTCGCTGCTCACCGACGAGGAGCGCATGGTGCAGGACACCGTCGGCCGCTTCGTCGACGAGAAGGTGCTGCCGATCATCGGCGATTGCTTCGACCAGGGCCGCTTTCCCAAGGAGCTGGTCCCCGAGATCGCCAGCCTGGGCCTGCTCGGCGCGACGATTCCGGAAAAGTACGGTTGCGCCGGTATGAACGGCGTGAGCTATGGCCTGATCTGCCAGGAACTGGAGCGTGGCGACTCGGGCCTGCGCAGCTTCGCTTCGGTGCAGAGTTCGCTGTGCATGTTTCCGATCTACGCCTACGGCAGCGAAGAACAGAAGATGCACTATCTGCCGAAGATGGCGGCGGGCGAGGTGATCGGCTGCTTCGGCCTGACCGAGCCGCACGGCGGTTCGGACCCGGCCAACATGAAGACCAACGCCAGGAAGGACGGCGGCGACTGGGTCATCAACGGCGCCAAGATGTGGATCACCAACGGCAACATGGCGCACATCGCGATCGTCTGGGCGCAGACCGAGGACGGCATCCAGGGCTTCATCGTGCCGACCGACAGCAAGGGCTTCGCCGCGCAGGAAGTGCACAAGAAGATGAGCCTGCGCGCCTCGGTCACCTCCGCGCTGTTCTTCGACAACGTGCGCGTGCCCGACGCCAACCGCCTGCCCAACGTAAAGGGCCTCAAGGGCCCGCTGGGCTGCCTGACCCAGGCCCGCTACGGCATCACCTGGGGGCCGATCGGCGCGGCGCAGGCGTGCCTGAAGGAGGTGCTCGACTACACCGCCGAGCGCATCCTGTTCGGCCGGCCGCTGTCCTCCAACCAGGCGATCCAGCTGAAGATGGCCGACATGGCCCGGCGCATCACCACGGCGCAGCTGCTCTCGCTGCAGCTGGGGCGCCTGAAGGACGCCGGCGCCATGCAGCCGACCCAGGTCTCGCTGGCCAAGTGGAACAACGTGCGCATGGCGCTGGACATCGCGCGCGAGTGCCGCGACATCCTGGGCGGCGCCGGCATCACCACCGAGCACTCGGCGATCCGCCACGCGCTGAACCTCGAATCGGTGATCACCTACGAGGGCACCGAGACGGTGCACCAGCTGGTGGTCGGCCGCGAGCTGACCGGCATCAACGCGTTCTGATCTTGAATCCTTCTCCCCCGGGAGAAGGTACCCGAGGGCGGATGAGGGTTCGGTACGGAGCGCGCTGGTGAAGTCCGCGCAAGCCCCGGGCCCTCTCCCCAACCTCTTTCCCGACGGGAGAGGGCTTTCAGGAGATGAGGCCTTTGCACGTTCCGGACATCCGCATCGAAACCGACCGCCTGATCCTGCGCTCGACCCGGCCGGAGGATTTCGAGGGCTGGGCCGCGCTGATGGGCGATGAGGAAAACTCGCGCCACATCGGCGGACCGCAGCCCCGCGCGGTGGCCTGGCGCGGGTTTCTCTCCATGGCCGGCGCCTGGGCGATCCAGGGCTACGGCATGTTCTCGGTGATCGAGAAGGCCAGCGGCCGCTGGATCGGCCGGCTCGGCCCCTGGTGCCCGGAAGGCTGGCCCGGCACCGAGGTGGGCTGGGGCCTGCTGCGCGAGGTCTGGGGCGAGGGCTACGCCACCGAGGGCTCGGCCGCGGCGATCGACTGGGCGTTCGGGCACCTGGGCTGGAGCGAGGTGATCCACACCATCGCGCCGGACAATTTCGCCTCGCAGCAGGTCGCCCGGCGGCTGGGCTCCAGCCTGCAGGGGCCGGGCCGCCTGCCCGAGCCGTTCCAGGACATCGCCGTCGACGTGTGGGGCCAGAGCCGCGAGGCCTGGATGCGCCGCCGCGCATGAGCCATATCCCGCCCGCGCTGTTCGTCGCGCTAGCCGAAGCGGTGCCGGAACTGCACGTGCACTGCGCCGAGCCGTGGTGCCTGATCGGCAGCGCGGCCGCGCGCCTGATGGGCGCCGAGGTGAGCGTGGCCGACGTCGACGTGCTGGTCTCGCGCGCCGATGCCGAGGTCCTGGCGACGCAATGGGCCGACCGTCGCGAAGCCGGCTACGTGCCCGCTAACGGCGACCGCTTCCGTTCGCGTTTCGCCCGCTTCCGCTTTCCCGGCATGCCGTTGGAAGTGATGGGCGGGCTGGAACTGGACGCAGGCGAGGGCTGGCAACCGGTGACGCCGGGTCGACTGGTGCTGGTCGGCGTTGAGGGCCTGGCGGTGCCGGTCCCCTCGCTGGACGACCAGGTCCGCATCCTCGAATCCTTCGGCCGCGACAAGGACCTCGCGCGTGCCGCCGCCCTGCGGCGGCTGCGCCGGCCGGCTTCCGCGCTGCCCATCGCCTCCTCTTCCTGACGGCCGCGCCGCGGCCGTTCTCCCGTACCGGTACGAATCCACCATGACCATTGCGCTTCCCATCACCGCCCGCCACAAGGGCTTCAACCGTGCCGAGATCGTCGACCAGAACTTCACCGAGTTCGTGAAGCTCTGGCAGGGCGAGGTAGGCGCCGCGCCGCGCGACGACCGGCCCGTGCTGTCGGGCAGCGCGCTCGATTCGCGCGGTTTCCGCGAGCTGCTCGAATCGCAGCTGATCAGCCGCCACCTGGACCTGATGGCGCGCGTGCTGCGCGTGCAGAACAAGGTGTTCTACACGATCGGCTCGTCCGGCCACGAGGGCAACGCGATGGTGGCGCGGCTGACTCGCCACACCGATCCGGCGTTCCTGCACTACCGCTCCGGCGGCTTCATGGCCGAGCGCTTCCGCAAGCTGCCGGGCATGGACCCGGTGATGGATTCGGCGCTGTCCTTCGCCGCCAGCAAGGACGACCCGGCCTCCGGCGGCCGCCACAAGGTGTGGGGCAGCAAGCCGCTCTGGGTGCTGCCGCAGACCTCGACCATCGCTTCGCACCTGCCCAAGGCGCTGGGAACTGCGGTCGCCATCGACCACGCGCGGCGCATCGGCCGCACGCTGCCGGTGCCGGAGGATTCCATCGCCATCTGCTCGTTCGGCGACGCGTCCTCCAACCACGCCACCGCGCAGACCGCCTTCAACGCGGCCGGCTGGACCGCCTACCAGAAGCTGCCCGCGCCGGTGCTGTTCGTGTGCGAGGACAATGGCATCGGCATCTCGGTGAAGACGCCGAACGGCTGGGTGGCGAACAACTTCCGCCATCGCGCGGACCTGGATTATTTCTTCGCCGACGGCCTGGACCTGGCCGAAGGCTACGCGCAGGTGCAGCGTGCGGTGGAGCATTGCCGCAACACTCGCCGTCCGACCTTCCTGCACCTGGCCACCACCCGCGTAATGGGCCACGCCGGCACCGACTTCGAGATCGAGTGGCGCAGCATCGAGGAGCTGTGCGCGGTGGAGGCCACCGACCCGCTGCTGCGCTCGGCCGCGATCGCGCTGGAGTCGGGCCTGTATTCGAAGGATGCGCTGCTGGCCCTGTACGAGGCCACCCGCAAGCGCTGCTTCGCCGCTGCCGAAGAGGCCGATCGTCGGCCCAAGCTGGACCGCCTGGACGACGTGATGGCGCCGCTGGCGCCGTACACGCCGGCCAAGGTGAAGGCCGAGGCCGAACGCGCCGACTACGCCGACGCGCGCCTCAAGGCCTTCGGCAGCGAGGACAAGCTGCCGGAGAACCAGCCGCCGCGCCACCTGGCCATCCAGATCGGCCAGGCGCTGCACGACGTCATGGCCAAGTACCCCGAGTCGCTGCTGTTCGGCGAGGACGTGGCGCAGAAGGGCGGCGTCTACACGGTTACCAAGGGCCTGCATAAAACCTTCAAGAACACCCGCGTGTTCAACACCCTGCTGGACGAGACGGTGATCCTGGGCCTGGCCCAGGGCTACGCCAACATGGGCATGCTGCCGATCCCGGAGATCCAGTACCTGGCCTACTTCCACAACGCCGGCGACCAGATCCGCGGCGAAGCGGCCAGCCTGCAGTTCTTCTCCAACGACCAGTACCGCAACCCGCTGGTGATGCGCGTGGCTTCCCTGGGCTACCAGCGCGGCTTCGGCGGCCACTTCCACAACGACAACTCGATCGCCGCGCTGCGCGACATCCCGGGCCTAATCGTCGGCTGTCCCAGCCGCGGCGACGACGCGGCCACCATGCTGCGCACGCTGACCGCGCTGGCCAAGGTGGACGGGCGCGTGTGCGCCTTCCTCGAGCCCATCGCGCTGTACATGACTAAGGACCTGTACGAGGCCGGCGACGGTGCGTGGCAGTTCGGCTATCCCGCGCCGGGCCAGGCGATGCCGCTGGGCGAGGGGCGGGTCTACAACGACGGCGCGGACGACCTGGTCGTGTTCACCTTCGGCAACGGCGTGCCGATGGCGCTGCGCGCCGCGCGCACGATCGAGGCCGAGCTCAAGTGGAAGGTGCGCGTGGTCGACCTGCGCTGGCTGGCGCCGCTCAACGACGCCTTCATCGCGGCGCAGGCGAAGAGCGCCAGGCGCATCCTGGTGCTGGACGAGGGCCGCAAGAGCGCCGGCGTGGGCGAGGGCGTGATCACCGCGATCGTGGAGGCCGGCTTCGGCGCCACGCCGCTGGAGCGCGTGGTCGGCGCCGATACCTTCACGCCGCTGGCAGGCGCCGCGTTCCTGGTGCTGCCGGGCGAAGCGGACGTCGTGGCGGCGGCGCACAAGCTCGCGGATTGAGGTAGCGCGGGAATGGGTGGGGCGAGGCAAGTCCTCCCCATCCGTCCTTCAATCGTCCACTTCGGTCATCTGTGGCCAGGGCCGCGCCTCGATGCCGGGTGGCGGGTCGTACAGGCGCGCCTGGTTGCGGCCGTTGACCTTGGCCTGGTACATCGCCTGGTCGGCGCGCTCGATCAGCGTTTCCAGGGTATCGCCGAAGCTGCGCATGGCCACGCCGATGCTCACGCTCAGCATGAACTCCTGGTTGACCGGGATCTCCAGCCGATAGACGCGCCGGCACAGGCGGGTGGCCACCTGCATGGCCTGTTCCTGCACCACGCCATCGAGCATGGCGATGAACTCCTCGCCGCCGTAGCGGCCGAGCAGATCGGACGGGCGAAGTTCCGCGCGCAGGGCTTCGGCCACTTCGATCAGCGCGCGGTCGCCGGCGCGGTGGCCCTGCTGGTCGTTGAGCAGCTTGAAGCGGTCAAGGTCCAGAAACAGCAGCGCCACCGGCCGTCCGGTGCTTTCCCCCAGCATCGTCTCGGCCGCTTCGTTCCAGGCGCGCCGGTTGAGTACGCCGGTGAGCGAATCGTTGTCGGCCAGGGCTCGCACCATGTCGCGGTCGCGCCGCATGGTCAGCGCGCGGTCGCCCAGGCCGATCGACAGCACGATCGCCTCGAACGCGCCGGCGACCACGCTGGCGTCGCTGATCCAGCCCATGCCTGGCAGCGCGCCGCTCAACTGGGCGGTGGACAGCGCGGTGAGCGCCAGCAGCGGCGTCCAGCCGACCAGGAAGAACCAGGCGTGACGCGAACCGTGCGCGGCCGCGACGATGGCCGTCAGCAGCATCAGCATCGCGCCCAGGATCAGCAGCGGATCGACCAGCGCCTGCGCCACGTCCACCAGCAAGCCGATGGAACTGCTGCGCATCAGCACCAGCATCGGCATGCCGATGGCCAGCGCCATCACTGGCGCGCGCAGCAGCGGCGCGAAACGTTGCAGTTCGCAGAAGCGCGCCATGAACAGCGCCGCGAAGGCCACCGACAGCGCGATCGCGGTGGATTCGAGCAGGCCTGCCGAAGGCGCGAGCCAGCCGATTTCCAGCGGATGGAACAGGAAGCCGGTCTGGATGCTCTGGATCAGCGCGTAGCAGAAGATGTAGCCGGCGTACCAAGAGAAGGTGTTGTCATGGAGCATCAGCGCGAAACACAACGCCATCAGCGCCATCGTCAGCATCACCGCGAAGCAGGCGCTGAACAGGGTCAGCCAGTGCGCGTCATGCTGGAGGAAGGCGGGCAGGGACTCCAGGTGGAAGCTCAGCGGCGGGGAAAGCCCTTCCATCGGTTCGAGCTTGAGCAGGATCGGCGTGGTGGCCGACACGCTCGCCGGGTAGCGGTAGGCAAGCCGCCCATGGCCCAGCGGCGGACCGCCGGCCTCGTCCAGCGCCAGGCTGCCGACCGGGCCGTGTGGACCATAGATCGTGATGTTGCCCAGCGCGGGCGGGTAGATGGTGAGCACGCGCTCTTCGTCCACCCACGGCGGCTGCTGACGCAGTACCACCCAGGTGCCGAGGCCTGCACGCGGAAAGCTGTGCAGCAGCGACGGGTCGAAGGCGGCCAGTTGGCCCTGGCGGAATTGTCCCATCACCGCGGCGGCAGTGTCCCCGGCATGGACCTCGCGCCAGCCGCCGTCCAGCGGCACGGCGGCCAGCACCACGCCGAACCACAGCCACAGCAAACCGAGCACGCACCCGGCAGCCGGGAGCCTGTACTGGGTCCATGTCCTTGCTGCGGCAAGCCTTCGCATCCCCTCGACCCCGCTGACGGCCGGCCACGCATTCGGGCGGCCGAGTCCAACCCCTGGGCGGGCCGACCTGCTGCTCCACAGCTGGCGCACCCGCGCTCTGAACGATCCTACGCGAACCGTCCGGCTCTCCGCTTGCTTTTTGCACGCGAGCCAATGGCTTTTCTAGCAGGGTCTGTGCCAACGCGGGCAACCCGGCTTGCGCCAGTGCTCACGACTCCTTGGCGGCGCGGGCGGCATGCTCGCCGAATGTGGCCGTGTCTGCCCCTGTGGGGAAGCTATGGACCCAACCGAGCAGTCGTGGCGCGGCCTTCGTAATCCTCTCATCCCGCCTGCGGACCACCCACGGAGAAGTCCATGAGCATCAAAGTAGCCGTACTGGTCGGCAGCCTGCGCAAGGATTCCTACAACCGCCGCCTGGCCCGAGCCGTGGAGAAGCTGGCGCCGCAGGAGCTGGCCTTCGAGCATGTGCGCATCGACGACCTGCCGTTCTACGACCAGGACTTCGACGGCGACTACCCGCCGCGATGCCAGCAGCTCAAGGCGCAGATCAAGGCCGCCGACGCGCTGCTGTTCGTTACCCCGGAGTACAACCGCTCGGTGCCCGGCGTGCTCAAGAACGCCATCGACATCGCCTCGCGCCCCTACGGCACCAACGCCTTTGCAGGCAAGCCCGGCGCCGTGATCGGCGCCTCGGTCGGGGCCACCGGCAGCGCGTTGGCGCAGCAGCACCTGCGCAATACGCTGGCCTACCTGGACGTGCCGCTGCTGGGCCAGCCGGAGGTGTTCGTGCAGTTCAAGGACGACGGTCCGGTCGATGCCAGCGGCGAGATCACGGTCGACAGCACGCGCAAGTTCCTGCAGGGCTTCGTCGACCTCTACGTCCAGTGGCTGCACACCATCCTCAAGCGGTAGGCACGCGAGGGCCGTGACCGGCGGGGCGGCCGGCCGCCCACCACGCGCTTGACTCTAGACCTGGATCAAGGGTCTAGACTTGCGCCATGAACATGCAAACCGCTTCTCCGCTCACCATCGGTGCCGTCGCCAAGCGCGCCGGCGTGGCCATCGACACCATCCGCTACTACGAACGTGAAGGGCTGCTGCCCGAACCGTCGCGGCGGCCCTCCGGCTATCGCAGCTACGGCGAGGGCACGGTCGCCCGGCTGCGCTTCATCCGGCGCGCCAAGAACCTGGGCTTCACGCTGGAGGAGATCCGCGGGCTGCTGGCGCTCTCGGCCGACCGGCAGCGCGGCGTCAGGGCGGTCAAGCAGCGCGCGCAGCATCGCCTGGCCGAAATCGAGGCGCGCATCGCCGAGCTGGAGCGCGTACGCGCGGGGCTGGCGCAGCTGATCGAGGCCTGCCCTGGCCATGGCGAGCCCGAGCGATGCCCGATCCTGCAGGCGCTCGGCGGGGAGGAGCGCCCATGAGCAGTTGCTGCCACTCCCACGCGGCGCCGGCAACCGTGAAGGATCCGGTCTGCGGCATGAGCGTCGATCCCCTTACCGCGCGGCACCGCGCCGAGCACGCCGGGCGCACCTGGTATTTCTGCAGCGAGCGTTGTCGCGAGCGCTTCGTCGCCACGCCCGAACGCTTCCTCGACGAGCGCCCGGCACCGCCCGCCGATGCAGGCGCTATCTATACCTGCCCGATGCATCCGGAAGTGCGCCAGGTCGGACCGGGCGAGTGCCCGAAATGCGGCATGGCGCTGGAGCCGCTGATGCCGACCGCTGAAGCTGACGATGCCGGCGAATTGCGCGCGCTGTGGCGCCGCTTCGGCTGGCTGGCCGCGCTGACCCTGCCGGTGCTGGTGCTGGCGATGGGACCGCACCTGCTGGGCCACGCGTGGCCGGCGCGCTGGATCGGCGTGCTCGGCGTCGCCGAAGCGTTGCTGGCCAGCGCGGTGGTGCTGTGGGGCGGGGCGCCGTTCTTCCGGCGCGGCTGGCGCTCGCTCAGGCCATGGTCGCCGAACATGTACACGTTGATCGCGCTGGGCACCGGCGTGGCCTGGGCCTACAGCGCCGTCGCACTGCTGCTGCCCGGCATTTTCCCGGCCGGCCTGCGCGTGCATGGCCGCGTGGGCGTCTACTTCGAGCCGGCGGCGGTGATCGTCACCCTGGTCACACTGGGCGACCTGCTCGAACTGCGCGCGCGCCGCCGCACCGGCGAGGCGCTGAAGGCATTGCTCGGCCTGGCGCCGAAGATGGCCCACCGCCTCGGGCACGATGGCGAAAGCGACGTGCCGCTGGAGCAGGTGCGCGTCGGCGACCTGCTGCGCGTGCGCCCCGGCGAGAAGGTGCCGGTCGACGGCGTGGCCACCGAGGGTGAGAGCCATGTCGACGAATCCATGCTTACCGGCGAGCCGATGCCGGTGGCCAAGACCGCCGGCGACCCTCTCACCGCGGGTACGGTCAACCAGGACGGCACGTTGCTGCTGCGCGCGCAGAAGGTGGGCGGCGATACCCTGCTCGCACAGATCGTCACGCTGGTTGCGCAGGCGCAGCGCAGCCGCGCGCCGCTGCAGCGGGTGGCCGATCGCGTGGCCGCGTGGTTCGTGCCTGCGGTGGTCGCGGTGGCGGTGCTCGCCTTCGCCGCGTGGCTTGCGTGGGGACCCGAGCCGCGGCTGGCGCACGCATTGGTCGCGGCGGTCTCGGTGCTGATCATCGCCTGTCCCTGCGCGCTGGGCCTGGCCACGCCGATCTCGATCATGGTCGCCAGCGGACGCGGCGCGCAGGCGGGCGTGCTGTTCCGCGATGCCGCCGCGATCGAGGCGCTGCACCGCGTCGACGCGCTGGTGGTCGACAAGACCGGCACGCTGACCGAAGGCCGCCCGACGCTGCGCGAGGTGGTGGCCCTTGGCGATCTCCGGCAGGACCGCTTGCTGGCCCTGGCCGCCGCGCTGGAACAGGCCAGCGAACATCCGCTGGCGCGCGCGATCGTCGCGGGAGCACAGGCGGCGGGCGTGAGCGTGCCGCCGGCGGCCGGCTTCCGTGCGCTCACCGGCCGTGGCGTGCGCGCGCACATCGAGGGGGCCGAGGTCGCGCTGGGCAATGCGCGCCTGCTGGAAGAGCTCCACGTTGCGCTGGATGGGGCCGCTGCAGGGCACGCCGAGCGGTTGCGCAGCGACGGCGCCACCGTGATGTTCCTGGCCGTGGATGGCGTGCTGGCCGGCGTTGTCGCGGTCGCCGACCGCATCAAGGCCGACACTCCCGCTGCGCTGGACACCCTGCGCCGCGAGGGCTTGCGCATCGTCATGCTCAGCGGCGACCACGCCGCCACCGCACAGGCGGTGGCGCGCGAGTTGCGCATCGATCAGGTGCATGCCGAAGTTTCGCCGGCGGACAAGGCGGCGGTGGTCGAGCGCCTCAGGCACGAAGGCCACCGCGTGGCGATGGCTGGCGACGGCATCAACGACGCCCCGGCGCTTGCCGCCGCGGACGTGGGCATCGCCATGGGCAGCGGCACCGACGTGGCGATGGAGAGCGCCCAGGTCACCCTGGTCAAGGGCGAGCTCTCCGCCATCGCCCGAGCCCGTGCGTTGTCGCAGGCGACGGTGCGCAACATCCACCAGAACCTGTTCTTCGCCTTCGTCTACAACGCGGTGGGCGTGCCGCTGGCGGCGGGCGCGCTGTATCCGTTCCTGGGCGTGGTGCTGTCGCCGATGATCGCTGCGCTGGCGATGAGTCTCTCGTCGGTGTCGGTGGTGGGCAATGCGCTGCGCTTGCGGCGGGTGCGGTTGTAGCCCGCGCGACGATTGGCCGGTGTGGGGCCGTTGCTCCTTCTCCCGGTGGATGCGCGATGGCCTTGCTCCCTCTCCCTTTGGGAGGTCGGGGAGCGGGTGCTCGTGGGGTGGGTTGTTGTGCGCTTCGCTTTTTCCCGGGGCGTTTCCGCGACGGGCTCGCCTGCGGAAGCGCCACAGGAAGGCGAAGCCCAGCATGCGTAAAGGACGACGCCAACCGCCGGCTCAGGCCCCAATGCCTTAAGCTGCGCGCCGCTTCGTTACGGGAAAATTCCATGCCGCGCACGCTTGCCCAATGGTTGGCCTACCAGGAGGGTGTCCATCCGCGCAGCATCGAACTGGGACTCGATCGCGTGCGCAAGGTGTGGCAGCGGATGGGCGCGCCGTCGCCGGCTCGATGCGTGATCACCGTGGGCGGAACCAACGGCAAGGGTTCCACTGTGGCGCTGATCGAGGCGATGCTGCGCGTGGCCGGGCGGCGGGTGGGTTGCTACACGTCGCCGCATCTGCTGCGCTACCACGAGCGCGTGCGCATCGATGGCTGCGACGTCACGGACGACGCGCTGGTCGGAGCGTTCGAGCGGATCGAGGCCGCGCGCACCAGCAATGGCGAGGCGGTGCCGCTGACCTATTTCGAGTACGGCACGCTGGCGGCGCTGGACCTGTTCGCACGCGCGGACCTGGACGTGGCCGTGCTCGAGGTTGGCCTCGGGGGACGACTGGATGCCGTCAACATCATCGACGCCGACGCGGTGGTGATCACCACCATCGACCTGGACCACATGGACTGGCTGGGCAACGACCGCGACAGCATCGGCCGCGAGAAGGCCGGCATCGCCCGGCGCGGCAGGCCGGCGATCGTCGGCGAATCGGACCCGCCGGCCGGCCTGCTCGATGCGCTGGCCGCCTGCGGTGCACAGGTGCAGCGGGCCGGGCACGACTTCCGCGTGGAGCGGCACGTGCGGGGCTGGCGCTGGCAGCACCGGGACGGGACTGTCTTCGACTTGCCCGATCCCGCACTTGCCGCACCGGTGCAGTACGCCAATGCCGCCGCTGCGCTTGCCGTGTTGCATGCGCTCGGCAGCGGCGGCGACCGCAGCGTTCCGGTCGAGCTGGGCGAGGCGGCCGCTGCCGGCCTCGAGGCCGTGCGGGTGCCGGCGCGCCTGCAGGCGCTCGGCGGCGATCCGCTGCTGGTCGTGGACGTTGGCCACAACCCGCAGGCAGCCAGGGCCTTGGCCGACTGGCTTCAGGTTCGCCGATTTGCGCGGGTGCACGCAGTCTACGGTGCGCTGGCGGACAAGGACGTGGCCGGTGTGCTGGCCGCGCTCGGGCCGCAAGTCGACCACTGGCACCTCGCCGGGCTGGATGGCGATTCCCCGCGCGGGCTGTCGATCGGCGGGCTGTCCGAAACGATAAGGCGGACCCTGCCGCTGGCGGTGTCCGACGCGCATCCGGACGTATCCGCAGCGCTGGCCGCAGCGCGGGCGCAGGCGCGGCCGGGGGAATGCATCCTGGCGTTCGGTTCGTTCTTCGTCGCCAGCGCGGTGCTGGCTGAACCGGCGAGCTGACCGGGCCGTGCGGGGGGCAGGGGAAGGTATAATCCCGCTACTGCGTGCCGTGCGGCCTTGGAGTTCGAGTCTTGAAAACACGCCTGCTGGGTGCCTTCGTCCTGATTGCGCTGATGGTGCTGTTCGTGCCGATGTTCTTCTCCAGCACGCCGCCCACCAATGCCGGGGACCAGGCAGTGAGCCTGGCCATTCCTCCAGCGCCGGACCGCGACCTGCAGACGCGCACGATGAGCCTCGATCCCGAGGCGCCCGCCAGCGCCGGCACTGCCGCAGCCACTTCGCCGGTGATCCCTGCGCGTGCGCAGTCGGCTGCACCGTCGCCGTCGGACCGCCTGGCCACCGTCGACATCGCCTCGCGCCGCCCACGCGACGTGGAAATGGAACCGAATGCGGCCGCCTCGCCAGCGTCCTCAGCCGCGCCGGCCAAAGTCGTGCCGCCCGCACCCGCACCGGTCATCCAGCCAAGGCCTGCCGGCACAGCCGGGGTCGCCGAAACTGGAACTGCCGGTACCGCCGCGCGCG
>NZ_JABFWW010000076.1 GCF_013362045.1 Frateuria sp.
CTCGACCAGCGCGCCGCGCGCTGGGTGCTCCTGCTTGCCTGGTTCCTGCATGCCGTGGTCCTCGCCTGGACCGTGCTGGGCGAGTCACCGCGCTTCGGCTTCGCGCCGGCGCTGTCGATCACCGCCTGGCTGGTGCTCACCGTGTACGCCGTCGAACGCGAACTGTTCCCGCAACTGCCCGCGCGCTGGGCGCTGGCCGGCCTGGGCGGTGCGACTGTGCTGCTCGCGATGGCCTATCCCGGCACGCCGCTGCATGTCAGCGCATCGCCGCTGCTGCCGTTGCACCTGGCGCTGGGCGTCGCCTCGTACGGCCTGTTCGCGGCGGCGGCGGTGCACGCCTGGCTGATGCGCCGGGCCGAGCGCTCGATCCGCCAGGCCAACGACCCGCACACCGGCGTGCCGCTGCTCACGCTGGAGCGGCTTACGTTCCGCTTCGGGCCGCGTTCGCCACGCTGCTGCTCGGCCGCGCCCGCTTCGGCTGGCGCGGACGCACCGCCGTGCGCGTCCTCTACACCGGCTCGATCCTGCTGCTGCTGGCCTACGTCGGCTCGCGCTTCGTGCTCGAAGTCGTCCTGCACCGGGTCGCGACATGAAGTATCTGGTGCTGATCGCGATCCTGGTGCTGGCCTACGTGGCCTGGCGCAACGGCCGCGTGCGCGAAGCGGCCCATCGGCCGCCGGAGCCACGCCGCGACTCGCCCGCGCTGCCGCAGGACATGGTGCGTTGCCCCGTGTGCTCCGTGCACCTGCCCAAGGGCGAGGCGTTCGCCGGCGCCAGCGGGCGGCTGTACTGCACGCACGAGCACCGGGCCAAGGGCGGCAACTGACGTGACGCCCGCTCGCGCCGCCACGCCGCTGCCGGCCGCCGTGGCCGCCGAGGATTCGGCGTTCAACCGGCTCTGGTTCGGCTTCGCGGCCGCGCGCGTGGTCGTGGGCCTGGTGCTCACGGCCCTGCTGACGGCAGTGCGCTACCTCAACCCGGCCGCCGGCGTGTCGAACTGGGTGCTGGGCATGTGCAGCGCCTATTTCCTCGCCGCGCTGGCCGCCCGGCTGCTGCTGCGGCCCGTGCGGCCGGGCAAGACGTTCGACCCGCAATGGGTGTCGAGCATCGGCATCGACCTGGTCGTGTTCTCGGCGCTGCAGTTCGCCAACAGCGGCGGCATCTATTTCCCGCCGCTCTTCGCCGTGCCGGTGCTCATGGCCTCGGTGCTCGGCTCGACGCCGCTCGCCCTGGGCACCGCGGCCGGCGTGGCCCTGCTGCTGCTGGCCGAGGCCTGGGTGCAATCGCTCACGGCCCCGATCGACCTGGCGCAGAAATTCCTGCAGGCGGGCCTCACCGGCACCGGCTTCTTCGCCCTCGCCTTCCTGTCGCACCAGCTGGCGCTGCGCCTGGCGCGCGAGGAAGAGGCCGCGCGCGCGGGGCGCAAGGCGGCGCAGATGCACGCGCAGGTCAACCAGCTGGTGATCGACACGCTCACGCAGGGCGTGCTCGTGATCGATGCCGACGGCCAGGTGCATGCGGCCAACCCGGCGGCCCGCGAGCTGCTGGGCGCCAGCTTCAGCCGCGCGCCCGGCCTCTCGTGGCTGCTGGCCGACCCGGCCTGGAAGCCGCTGCTGCTGCTGGCCCAGCAAACCTTCGCCTCGCGCTCGCCGCAGATGGCCGACATGGCGATCCAGCCCGTCGACGCGCCCGCGCGTCGCATGTCGGCCCGCGCGCACCTGAGCGGCTCGCCCGACCAGCCTGCCGACGCCCTATGCGTGGTGTTCCTGGAGGACCTGCGCGAGCTGGAAGCGCGCATGCGCACCGAGAAGCTGGCGTCGATGGGCCGCATGTCGACGGCGGTCGCGCACGAGATCCGCAACCCGCTTGCCGCCATCACGCAGGCCAACGAGCTGCTGGAAGAGGACCTGCAGCGCCCCGAGCACCGCCAGCTGAGCGGGCTGGTGCGCCAGAACGCCCAGCGGCTGGCGCAGATCGTCGACGAGATCCTGGACATCGCCCGTGTCCAGCGGCAGGGCGAAGGCCCCTCGCCCGCGATGCTGGCCCTCGACCCGGCGGTTCGCGATGGCGCCGGCGACTGGATCTCGCACCACCGCAGCGGCGACCACGTGCGCGTCGCGCTCGAGGCCGCCGGCGTCACGGTGCTGTTCGAAGGCGACCACCTGCGCCGCGTGCTGGTGAACCTGCTGGACAACGCGCTGCGCTACGCATCCGAGGAGCCCGGCGCCATCCAGGTGGTCACCAGCACCGGCGACGCGCCCACGCTCACGGTGTGGCGCGCCGGCGCC
>NZ_JABFWW010000005.1 GCF_013362045.1 Frateuria sp.
GGGTGAACGAGGAGATCCGGGCATTCCGGCAGCTGGGTCGTAGCGAGCGCATCTTCTGCCTGCTCGTCGACGGCGAGCCCGGCGCCGGGCCGGACCACGACTGCTTCCCGCCCGCCCTCGGCCTGCCGCAGGACCAGGGCACCGGCCGTCCCGGCGCCGAGCCGGTCGCCGCGGACGTGCGCCCGGGCAAGGATGGCAAGCACGCCGCCAAGCTCAAGCTGATCGCCGGCCTGCTCGATCTCGAACTGGACCAGTTGCGCCGGCGCGAGCTGCAGCGGCGCAACCGCCGATTGACAGCGGTAGCCGCCGCCGCCTCGCTGGTGATGCTGGTGACCACACTGCTGGCGATCGAGGCCGTGCTCGCTCGCCACGCCGCCGAACGCCGCCAGAAGCAGGCCGAAGACCTGGTCGGCTTCATGCTCGGCGATCTCAACGACAAGCTCGCCCAGGTGCAGCGGCTGGACATCATGGAGGCCGTCGACGACAAGGCGATGGCGTACTTCCGCTCGCTGCCCGCGACCGACGTCAACGACGACGCGCTTGGACAGCGCGTGAAAGCGCTGGAAAAGATCGGCAGCGTGCGGCTCGATCAAGGTCGTCTGGCTCCTGCGATGGGCGCGTTCCTGGCAGCCCTGCCGCTGGCGCGCCAGCTTGCCCAGGCGGCACCCGCCGACCGCGAACGGCAGATCGCCTATGCACGGCTGCAGGCCTTCGTGGGCATGACCGAGTGGTACCGCGGCGCGCTGGACGCGGCAGCGCGATCCTTCTCGGCCGCGCAGGCCACCCTCGAAGCGATGAGCGGTGCGGCCCGCGAGGATCCGCGGGTCCTGTTCGAGCTGAGCACGCTGGACAACGACATCGGCCACGTACTCGAAGCGCATGGGCGCCTGGACGAGGCCACGGCGCACTATCGGCTCATGCTGGCCCGATGCAGCCTGCTGGCGGCGCGTCCCGCGCCGAAGGCGGAATGGCTCGAACACCTGGGCGAAGCGCACAACAACCTGGGCAAGCTTGCGCTGATGCGTGGAGACCTGTTGTCGTCGATCGCCGAATATGCCGCCGACGACCTGATCGAAAGCCGGTTGAGCCGCGCCCATCCGGAGGACAACGACCAACGCGAAAACGTCGCCCGTGTCCGCGCCATCCTCGGCCGCACGCTGCTGCTGGCCGGTGCCGACCAGCAGGCGGCCCAGGCGCTGTCGCAAGCCCTCTCCAGCGCCGAGTGGCTGCACCGGTTCGATCCGGCGCAAAGCAACTTCACGGACAAGGTGGGCTTGTACTCGACCCAGCTGGGCCGGCTGCGGCGCCTGCAAGGACAACAGGCCGCGGCAGGCACGCTGCTGGCACGCGCGATGGAGACGCTCGAGGCTCTTAGCCGGCAGGACCCGTCCAACACGAGCTGGCGGCAGGATCTGGCCGAGGCCCGGATCGAGCGTGCCGCCTGGTTGCTCGCCACCGGCAGGACGGCGGCGGCGCAGGCCGAAGCGCGTGGCTCCGCGGTCACCCTGGCCTCGCTGCTGGCCGCCCAACCGGACGAGCGCGGGCTGCAGCTCTCCAGCGCCCGCGCCTCCCTGCAGCTGGCCCGGATGCAGGGCGGGCAGGCCGCCGCACGGGTACGACGGGACACCCTCAATCGCCTTGACGGCGTACGCAGCGGCAGCACCGACGTACGCCTGGTCGCCCTTCGCGTGGAGGCGCTGCTGGCGCTGGATCGCAAGGGCGAGGCGCAACCGCTGGTGCAGCAGATGTGGCGCTCCGGCTATCGCGAGCCGGCGTTCGCGCAGCTCCTGCAGCAGGCGCACATCCCCTTCCCGCGCAATCCGGCGTTCGAGCAGCGCCTGCACGACAGCGTGCATGACGATACGCTTGCCCAGACCCGCTGAGCCGCGGACCCACCACGCCACCACTCCAACAGGAGAACGCCATGGACCATCTGCTCCGTGTCACGCTCGACAAGACGACCACACCCTGGTCGGTCGACATCGACCAGAAGGACAACGCCAACCGGGTCGATCGCAACCCGCAGCCGCAGACCATCGTCTGGGAGCTGACCGGCGATGCCGCGACCGGCCAGTTGCAGCCGCTGAGCTGGGTCGATCCGACACCGCCGGCGGGCGTCTTTGGTCCGGCCCAGGTCGCCCCGAACGGCAACCGCATGAGCATGACCGACCTCAACGATGGCCCTGGCAGCAGCGGGGACTGGATATATCGGTTGAGCGTGGTGCTCGATGGCCAGGAATACTCGACCCTGCAAACCCTTCCGGTCGGCACCAACACCAACCCTTCGATCAAGAACAATTGAACTGGTCCGGCATCACCCGGCGATAACGGCGCAGGACGTAAATGCACGGGGCGGCACGCATTAGCCGCGCGGCTCGCGGAGACCCATCATGTCGAAGCCATCACGCACTCAGGACACCACCCCACAAACGAACGATCCGGCTGTCGAACCGGACCAGGCAGTATCCAGCCCACCCGAATCGCCGGCATCCAGCGACGCGCTGCTGGCGCCCGATACCACCAGCAACCCGTCGCTCAAGAACAATTGAACACCTAGCTGGCGGTACGCAGCGGCGACTGCGCAAGCGGCAACCCATCCCAACGCGGTCCCGTGGCGCAGCGGCATATCCGGTTGACACCTCTGGAGCCTCCATGACGCCCCTGGTGATCGGCGTGACCAGCCATCGCGATCTGCCGCCCGCCGACACGCCGGCCATCCGCCGCTGCGTCCGCACGTTCATGGAGGAGCTGCGCGAGGTCTTTCCGTCCCTGCCCCTGGTCGTGCTATCGGCGCTCGCCGAGGGCGGCGACCAGCTGGTGGCCGAGGAGGGGCTGCGCCTGGGTGCGCGCCTGGTCGCGCCGCTGCCGTTGCCCACTGCGCTGTACGTCGAGGATTTCGCGGACCCGGGCGCGCGAGGCGCCTTCGAGGTCTTGTGCGGCAAGGCCGATCTGATCGTGCTGCCGACGCGCCAGGGTCATACGCCCGAGGACATCAGCATCCCCGGTTACGCCCGCGACCACCAGTACGCGCAGGCCGGCGTCTACATCGCCAGCCATTGCCACATCCTGCTGGCGATCTGGGATGGCTGCGCCTCCGACCGGCTGGGCGGCACCGCGCAGATCGTGCGCTACCACCTCGCCGGCACCCTGCCCGGCCCGCCCGGCCAGGAACGCGATCCGCGCCATATCCTGGGCGCCGGTGACGAGCGCCTGCTGTTCCACATCCGCTGCAGCAGGGCCGATGCCCCACCGGAGCAGCGCCTGCCGATCACGGCGCAGTGGTGCCATGCCTCGGCCGGCGCGCCGGAAGCATGCATGCCGGCCGCATTCCGGCTGATGTTCGAGCACATGGCCGAATTCAATAACGATTGCGTGGCGCACGGCGGCGCGATCGGCGCCGGCCCGGCACCGGCGGGACCCTGCCTGGACGCGGCCTGCAGCATGGGCATCGAATGCACCTTCCGCGAGGCGGACTGGCTGGCGGTGCACTTCCAGCACCGTGTGCTGATGGCCATGCGCACGATCTACACCCTCGCTGCGCTGATGGGCATCGCGTTCACCTGCTATGCCCATTTCGCTGCGCAAAACGAGTTGATCTACGTGTTCCTGCTGCTGTTCGCGCTGGGCACGGCAGTCACGGCCATCGCCAAGCGCCGCGGCTGGCACCGCAAGTACCTCGATTACCGGGCGCTGGCCGAGGGACTGCGCATCCAGTCGTACTGGCGCCGCGCCGGCATCTCGCTGACCCGCGACCATGCCTTCGCGCACGACGATTTCCTGCAGCGGCAGAACGTCGAGCTTGGCTGGATCCGCAACGTGATGCGCGCCGCCGTCCTGCCACCGAGCCATGCGCCCACGCCCAGCGCCCTCGCGCTGGCGGGCGTGATCGACGAATGGGTGGGCCGGCCCGGGCGTTCGGGCCAATTGCATTACTACGAGCGCAAGAGCGTGGAGTGTGCGGGCCTGCACCGGGTCACCGAAACCATCGGCGCGGTGAGCCTGTGGGGCGGCGTGTCCATCAGCGTGCTGCTGGCGATCTTCGCGCTGCGCCTGAACGATCCGGCCAAAGCCTCGCTGGTGGCTCTGATGGGCATCCTCTCGATCATCGCGGCGGTGCGCGAAGCGTATGCCTATCGCAAGGCCGACAAGGTGCTGCTCAAGCAATATCGTTTCATGGAGCGCATCTTCGGCATGGCGCGCGCGGCGCTGGATCGCACCGGCGACCCGGCCGAGCAGCGCGCGATCCTGCGCGCCTTGGGCCACGCCGCGCTGACCGAACATGCCGAATGGACGCTGATGCAGCGCGAGCGCCAGGTCGAGCACGGGCCGATGTAGTGCCGCCCACGCGCCGGCTGCGATACGACCTGCCACCTGTCACCGGCACTGGCGCACGGCCAGCTTCGTGCGCAGCCGCGACCGGACACAGGCTCCGGCCGGCTGCTTCCGGCCCTATTCGACCGTCACCGACTTGGCCAGGTTGCGCGGCTGGTCGACGTCGGTGCCGCGCAGGACGGCGACGTGGTAGGCCAGCAGTTGCAGGGGCACGGTGAACACCGCCGGGGCGATGAAGGAGCCGCCGCCGCCGACGCGCAGCGTGGCGCCGTTGGCGGTGTGTTCGTCCACTTCGGCGTTGCCGTCGGCGAAGACGATCAGGCGGCCGCCGCGGGCGCGCACTTCCTGCAGGTTGGACTTGAGCTTGTCCAGCAGCGGGCCGTTGGGTGCGACCGCGACGACCGGCATGTCCTCGTCCACCAGCGCGAGCGGGCCGTGCTTGAGTTCGCCGGCGGGGTAGGCCTCGGCGTGGATGTAGGAGATTTCCTTGAGCTTGAGCGAGCCCTCCAGCGCCACCGGGTACTGGGCGCCGCGGCCGAGGAACAGGGCGTGGTCCAGCGGCACGAACAAGGCGGCGAGCTCGGCAATTTCCGGCTCCAGCTTGAGCGCCTCCTCGATCGCGCGCGGCATGTGCGCGAGCTGTGCGCACAGGTCGGCGTAGCGCGCGTCGTCCAGGCCGCGCTGGCGCGCCAGCTGCAGGCACAGCAGCGCGAGCGCGGCCAGCTGGGTGGTGAAGGCCTTGGTCGAAGCCACGCCGATCTCGGGGCCGGCGCGGGTCATGAGCTTGAGGTCCGCCTCGCGCACCACCGAGGACTCGGGCACGTTGCAGATCGCCAGCGTGGCTAGATAGCCGCGGCGGCGCGACTCGCGCATGGCAGCGAGCGTGTCGGCAGTTTCGCCGGATTGCGAGATGGCCACGAAGAGCGTGTCCTCCGGCACCACGGTATCGCGGTAACGGTACTCGCTGGCCACCTCGACGTTGACCGGCAGCCGCGCGTACTCCTCGATCCAGTACTTGGCCACCAGGCCGGCGTGGTAGCTGGTGCCGCAGGCGATGATGTGCAGGCCCCGGATCTTCGCCAGCAGCTCGTCGCCGCCGACGCCGAAGATGTTGGGCAGCACGCCGTGCGGGCCGATGCGCGCTTCCAGCGTGTCGCTCACCGCGCGCGGCTGCTCGTGGATTTCCTTCTGCATGTAGTGGCGGTACTCGCCGCGCTCGACCGCATCGGTGGACAGCTCGCTCTGATGCACCGCGCGCTCCACCGGCGTGCCGTCCAGGCCATAGACCTGCACGCTGTCGCGGGTGATCTCCACCACGTCGTCCTCGTCCAGGTAGAGCATGCGGTTGGTCACCTGGATGAGCGCCTGCGCATCGGAACCGAGGAAGTTCTCGCCGATGCCCACGCCGACCAGCAGCGGCGCGCCGCGGCGCGCGCCGACCACGTGGCCGGGCTCGTCGCGGCTGATCACCGCGATGGCGTAGGCGCCTTCGAGCGAACGCACGGTGGCGAGCACCGCCTCGCGCAGGCCCATGCCGCCGGCGATGCGCTCCTCGATCAGCGCCGCCATCACCTCGGTATCGGTCTCGGAAGTGAAGACGTGGCCGCGCGCCTTGAGCTCGATGCGCAGGCTGGCGTAGTTCTCGATGATGCCGTTGTGCACCAGCGCCACGCGTCCGACCATGTGCGGGTGCGCATTGGCCTCGCTGGGCACGCCATGGGTGGCCCAGCGGGTGTGCGCGATGCCGGTGCTGCCAGGCAGCGGATCGGCCAGGTACAGCGCTTCCATCTCGCGCACCTTGCCCTTGGCGCGCACGCGGCGAACGGCGCCCTCGTCCAGCACCGCCAGGCCGGCCGAATCGTAGCCGCGGTATTCGAGCGCCTTGAGGCCGGCGATCAGCAGCGGGGCGACGTCGCGCTGGGCAGTGGCGGCAACGATTCCACACATGGGCGGTGCTCCTTGGGTTGTTCGGCGCGAGGAAGCGCGGATTGTTTCCGCAACTTGTTTCAACGGGCTTTCGCGCGGCCTTAGTGCACCTTGCGGCGCAGATAGTTCAGCAGGTCGATGCGGGTGATCAGGCCCATGAACTGCTCGCCGTCGACCACGATCGCCACATGCCCGCGCTCGAACACCGGCAGCAGGGCCTCGATCGGCGAATTCACGCCGAGCTTGGTGAGCGAAGTGATCATGGCGGTGGAAACCGGGTCGCGGAAGCGCGCTTCGTTCGCGTGCACGTGCATCAGCACGTCCGACTCGTCCAGGATGCCGACCAGCTGGCTGCCGTCCATCACCGGCAGCTGCGAGACGTCGTACAGCTTCATCCGCGTGTAGGCGGTCATCAGCAGTTCGTTGGGGCCGACCACCACGGTGTCGCGCTGGGCGAACGGGCGCAGCAGCAGGTCGCGCAGGTCGCCGTGCTGCTGGCGCTCGATGAAGCCGTTGTCGAGCATCCAGTAGTCGTTGTACATCTTGGACAGGTACTTGTTGCCGGTATCGCAAACCAGCGTGACCACGCGTTTGGGCGCGGTCTGCTCGCGGCAGTACTTCAGCGCGGCGGCGAGCAGCGTGCCGGTGGAGGAGCCGCCCAGCACGCCCTCCTTGGCCAGCAGTTCGCGCGCGGTGAGGAAGCTCTCCTTGTCGGAGATGGCGTAGGCCTTCTTCACCCGCGAGAAATCGCTGATGGTGGGGAGGAAATCCTCGCCGATGCCCTCGACCATCCAGCTGGCCGACTTGTCCGACAGCGTCCCCTCGTTGATGTACTGGGCCAGGATCGAGCCGACCGGGTCGGCCAGGATGATCTCGGTGCCCGGCGAATGCTTGGCGAAGTACTGCGAGAGGCCGGTCATGGTGCCCGACGAGCCGCAGCCGACCACCACCGCGTCAAGACGCCCGTCCATCTGCTCGAGGATCTCCGGCCCGGTGGTGGCGATGTGCGCCGCCGGGTTGTCCGGATTGCCGAACTGGTTGATGAAGTAGGCGCCGGGCGTTTCACGCGCGATCCGCTCGGCCATGTCCTGGTAGTACTCGGGGTGGCCCTTGGCCACGTCCGAGCGGGTCAGCACCACCTCGGCGCCCATCGCCTTCAGGTTGAAGATCTTCTCGCGGCTCATCTTGTCCGGCACCACCAGGACCAGGCGGTAGCCCTTGGCCTGCGCGACCAGCGCCAGGCCCAGCCCGGTGTTGCCGGCGGTGCCTTCGACCAGCGTGGCGCCCGGCTTGATCCTGCCGGCGCGCTCGGCGCCCTCGATCATCGACAGGCCGATGCGGTCCTTGATCGAGCCGCCCGGGTTGGCGCTTTCCAGCTTGAGGAACAGCTCGCACACGCCCGTGTCGAGGCGCTGGGCCTTCACCATCGGGGTGCGCCCGATCAGCTCCAGCACGCTTTGGTGAACCGTCATGGCGACTCCGTCGAAAGGCCGCGCGCAGGCGCTGGCGAAGCGCCGGATGATAACCGAGCCGCCGTGCACGCCAGCATCGGCGCCCCGAAAGCACGCGGCCCCAGCGCTTCCGGGGAAGGGCCAGGGCCGCGGTCGGAATCAGGCGGTTCAGTGCATCTGGGGAACGCGCGCGTCCCACATGCGCTGCAGGCGTTCCTTCGCGTGGAGCTTTTCCTTCTTCATGCCGGACAAGGTGACATCGTCGATGGGCAGCACGCCGATCTCGGCGTCATGGACCTTGCTCTTGAGTTCGCGGTGATGCTGGTAGAGCCGGCGAAACTCCGCATCGGCCTTCATGAATGCCTCGATATCGTCATGCTGGTGGTTTTCGAACATGGTCCGACCTCCTCGCGAAGATGAGCGGGCGCGTGATCGGCACGCCCGCGGGCGGATGAAGTGCGCGCACCCGCGCCCCGTGCGCTTGCGCGAAACAGGGATGAACAGAGCAGGGGGAATGGGCGCATTTTTCAGGTCAGTGAGCCAGGGGGATGGTGTACCCCGAGGCAGCCCTGACCCTACTCCCGCACTCCAGGCCACGCAAGCTGCCGCCAGAGCCCGCTTGGCGGCGGGCTTTGCACGGATCAGCCCGCTTGCGGGGCGGGCTGGAGCGGGCCAGCCGGATCAATCGCCGTCGGTGGGATTCTTCGCCTTCTTCTTTGCCGGGGCGGGTTTCGGAGGGGCGGCGCCGGTGTCGCCGCCCAGCATCTGCGAGCGCATGGCGAGGGCGGCCTGGGCGGCCAGTTCGGCCTCGCGGCGGGCCGCCCGGGCGACGCGGCACTGCGC
>NZ_JABFWW010000191.1 GCF_013362045.1 Frateuria sp.
ACCGACGACCTCGAAGGGGTGCCGGCCAAGACGTTCTTCGAGTCGCTGCTCGCGTTGACCGTGGAGGGCTACTTCAGCGATCCGGCGTACGGCGGCAATCGCGGCGGCCGCTCGTGGGCCATGGTCGGTTTCCCGGGCGCTTACGGCAATTACTACGACCTGGTCGACAAGCACGGCATCCAGTTCGACCTGCCGCCGCGCAGCCTGGCGCAGGACGGCGCCGGCCACGTGCACGAGATGCCGGTCGCGATGCCGGTGTCGCGCAAGCAGCAGGGGAGGCGCTGATGGCCGCCACCCGACTTCCCGCCGTCGACGCGGTCGTGCTGGGCGTGGGCCTGGTGGGCACCGTGCTCGGACGCGAACTCACCAAGGCCGGCCTCAAGGTGGTCGGCCTCGAGCGCGGCCAGCCGCGGTCCACCGTGCCGGACTTCCAGGGCCCGGCCATGCACGACGAGCTGAAGTACTCGATCCGCAAGGGCCTGATGCAGGACAGCGCGCGCGAGACGCTCACCTTCCGCAACAAGGCCAGCGAGACCGCGCTGCCGATCCGGCGCTTCGAAAGCTTCCTCCCCGGCACCGGGCTCGGAGGCGCGCTCGTGCACTGGAACGGCCAGACCTACCGCTTCCAGGACACCGACTTCAAGATGCGCTCGCGCACCGTCGAGCGCTACGGCGAGAAGTTCATCCCGCAGGGCGTGCTGGTGCAGGACTGGGGCGTGACGGCCGCCGACCTCGAGCCGCACTACGACCGCTTCGAGTACCTGCTGGGCACCAGCGGCAAGGCCGGCAACATCAAGGGCCAGAAGATGGCCGGCGGCAACCCGTTCGAGGACCCGCGCTCGCGCGAGTACCCGACGCCGCCGCAGAAGGAGCCGTACGGCTCCGCGCTGTTCCGCAAGGCCGCCACGGGCCTGGGCTACCACCCGTTCACGCAGCCGTCGTCGAACCTGAGCCAGAACTACACCAATCCCGAGGGCATGGAACTGCGCACCTGCATGTTCTGCGGCTTCTGCGAGCGCTACGGCTGCGAGCACTACGCCAAGTCGTCGCCGCAGACCATCCTTCTGCCCAAGCTGATGGCCGATCCGAACTTCCAGTTGCGCACGCAGTGCCAGGTGCTGCGCGTGAACCTGGACAAGGACAGGAAGAAGGCCATCAGCGTCACCTACGCCGATGCGCAGGGCCGCGAGTTCGAGCAGCCGGCCAGCCTGTTCATCGTCGGCATGTTCGCGCTGAACAACGTGCGGCTGCTGCTGCTGTCGGGCATCGGGGCGCCCTACGACCCGGCCACCGGCAAGGGCGTGGTGGGTCGGAACTACGCCTACCAGACCACCAGCGGGGCGACCGTTTTCTTCGACGAGAAGGTGAACATCAATCCCTTCATGCGCTCGGGCGCGTCGGGCACGGTGATCGCCGATTTCGTCAGCGACAACTTCGACCACGGCCCGCTGGGCTTCCTGGGCGGCGGCTTCATCGGCGAGACGATGTCGCATGGACGGCCGATCGAGTTCCATCCGACACCGCCCGGCACCCCGTCATGGGGTTCGAAGTGGAAACAGGCGGTGGCGCAGCACTACAACCACACCAGCTCTGTCGGCGTGCACGGCAGCTCGATCGCGCATGCGCAGAACTTCCTGGACCTGGACCCGACGTACAAGGACGCGTGGGGCCTCCCGCTGCTGCGCATGACGTTCGACTTCCCCGAGAACGACCTCAAGATGTCGGCCTTCCTCACCGACAAGGCGGCGCAGATCGCGCGTGCCATGGGCGGCCGGCAGGTGTCGTCCAGCCCGCGCAAGGGGCCGTACACCATCACGCAGTACCAGACCACCCACAACACGGGCGGCACGGTGATGGGGACCGACCCGGCCACCAGCACCGTCAACCGGTACCTGCAAAGCTGGGACGTGCCCAACGTGTTCGTGATCGGCGCGTCGAACTACCCGCAGAACGCCTCGTACAACCCGACGGACACGCTGGGCGCGCTGGCCTACTGGGCCGCCGATGCGATCACGGGCAAGTACCTGAAGCAACCGGGGCTGATCACATGACCGCCCGCATCGGCATCGTGGCGGTCGCGGCCCTCGTGCTGCTGGCGGCCTGCAACCGCGAGGGCGATTCCTCGAAGCAAGGTGCAGCACCGGCGGCTTCGGCACCCGCGCAGGGCGCATCCGCCGCCGCTTCGCAACCTGCACCAGGCGCATCGGGCGCCGCTGCGCAGCCCCTCGTGCCGCAGCAGGTGGTCA
>NZ_JABFWW010000216.1 GCF_013362045.1 Frateuria sp.
CGAAAAACTTCCGTTAAGTTGTTGGTAATCAACATCTTGGACGAAAAACTTGGCTGCCGTCCGACAGTTCCAGTTCTATAAATTTTTCGTTAAATGCGCGAACTCCCGCGTTCGCCTGCGAACTCCGCGAAACGCTCAAGGGGTGGCGGCGGTCGAACCGCGGAGTTGGCTGTGCCTGCGGCCGTAGCCGAAGTAGATCGCCAGGCCGATCACGGTCCAGATGCCCAGCATCAGCCACTGGTACCAGTTCTCCCAGTACAGCAACGCCAGGCAGCTCAGCACGCCGAGCACGCAGGTCAGCGGCGCCCACGGCACGCGGAAGGTGCGCGGCAGGTCGGGTTGCGTGCGTCGCAGTATCAGCACGCCGGCGCACACGGCGACGAAGGCGATCAATGTGCCCATCGAGACCAGGTCGCCCAGCACGTCGAGCGGGAATACCGCCGCCAGCGCCGCGATGCCGAGCCCGGTGATCACGGTATTGATGTGCGGCGTGCGGTAGCGCGGATGGATGCGCGCGAACACCGGCGGCAGCAGGCCGTCGCGGCCCATGATCATGAAGATGCGCGGCTGCGCGATGATCATCACCAGGATCACCGAAGACAGGCCGATCAGCGCACCGATCTCGACCAGCCAGCGCAGCCATTCCAGTTCGGGATGCGCCTTGACCGCGGTGACTACCGGCTCGGACGTGGCCAGTTGGTCGAACGGCAGCAGCCCCGTGATCACCGCCGCCATGCCGACGTAAAGCACGGTGCATATCGCCAGCGAGGCCAGCGTCGCGATGGGCAGGTCGCGCTGCGGATGCTTCGCTTCCTGCGCCGCGGTCGAGGTCGCCTCGAAGCCGATGTAGGCGAAGAACACCAGGGTCGATGCTCGCATGATGCCGGACCAGCCGTATTTCTCCGGTCCTTCGTTGGCCGGGATGAACGGATGCCAGAGTTCGGGGTTCACGTATTTCCAGCCGGCGACGATCACCACGACGATCAGGCCGACCTTGAGCAGCACCATGGCCACGTTCGCGCCGCTCGACTCCCGGATGCCGACGTAGCACAGCCAGGTCAGCGCAAGCACGATGGCCACGGCGGGCAGATTGAACAGCGCACCGGTCGCCACCAGGTGGCCGCCCTGATAGGCCAGCGGCGCATTGGTCAGGACCGGCGGCAGGTGGATGCCGATGTGGTCGAGCAGGCTCACGAAGTAGCCCGTCCAGCTCACCGCCACCGCCGAGGCCGACACGCCGTACTCGAGCACCATGTTCCAGCCGATGAACCAGGCCACCAGTTCGCCGAGCGTGGCGTAGGCGTAGGAATAGGAACTGCCCGACATCGGGATCAGCGTGGCGAATTCCGCATAGCACAGCGCCGTGAAGCTGCAGCAGATGGCCGCGATGACGAAGGCCAGTATCACGGCCGGACCGGCATGCTCGGCCGCTGCCTGGCCGGTGATGACGAAGATGCCGCCGCCGATCACCGCACCGATGCCCAGCGCCGTCAGGCCCCATGGCCCGAGCGTGCGGCGCAGGGTCGGGCCATGTCCGTCTTCGGCGTTGGAAAAATCGGTCTTGCAGGCAAGCAACTGCTTCAGCATGGGCGTTCCGGACATGAAGCCGGCACGGTTCTCACCGTGCCGGCGGGCTCATTGGATATGCGGCTCCCGGCCGTTATGCGGGCTCGGTGCCGTTGGCCAGGTGGCTCTTGCGGTAGCCGTAGAGGTAGTAGACCACCAGGCCGGCGGCGGCCCAGCCGAAGAACACGTACATGGTGACCTTCGACAGGTTGAGGAACAGCAGCAGGCAACCGAGGATGGCGAGCGGGCAGACCACCCAGGCCATGGGGGTGCGGAACGAACGCGGGCGATGGGGCTGCTTGACGCGCAGGATCAGCACGCCCAGCGCCACCATCATGAAGGCGAACAACGTGCCGGAGTTGGTCACGTCCGCCAGCGCACCCACCGGGAACAGGGCGCCGAACAGCGAGACGAAGGTGCCGGTGATCAGCGTGATCACATGCGGGGTATGGAAGCGCGGGTGGATCTTCGCCAGCGAGTCCGGCAGCAGGCCGTCGCGCGCCATGGTGAAGAAGATGCGGGTCTGTCCGTAGGTCATCGTCAGGATCACCGACGGCAGCGCGAGGCTGGCGGCGGCGCCGATGAAGTTGCCCCACCACGGATGGTCGAGCAGGCGCACCGCGTGGGCGAGTGCCTCCTTGCTGCAGACGAGCGCCTGGGAGGCCTGGCAGGCAGCGGCCATCGCCGGCGTGCCCGGCTGGATCGCGGAGCCGTCCGGGGCGACCACGGGCTGCGCACCGACGGCGCCGATCGCGCCGTAGCTGACCAGCAGGTAGTACACGGTGCACACGCCGAGCGCACCGAGCAGGCCGATCGGGATGTTGCGGTTGGGATTCTTGGTTTCTTCCGCAGCGGTGGAGATCGCATCGAAACCCACGTAGGCGAAGAAGATCGACGCCGCCGCGCCAAGCACGCCGATGCCGCCCATGGGGCTGCCCCAGCCATTGGGCGTGAAGGGCTGGAAGTTGACGTCCTGGACGCGCGGCAGCGCGATCACGATGAATACGGTCAGGGCGATCACCTTGACCAGCACCAGCACGGCGTTGACCTTGGCCGACTTGCTGGTGCCGATGACCAGCAGGCCGGTGATCACCAGGCCGATCAGGCAGGCGAACAGGTTGAAACCGCCGCCATCGAGCGGACCCACCCGCAGGAACATCGGCAGTCCCAGGCCGCGACTGGCGAGCAGGCCGTTGAAGTAGCCGGCCCAGCCCACGCATACGGTGCTGGCGGCGATGGTGTACTCCAGCACCAGCGCCCAGCCCACGATCCAGGCGAGCCCTTCACCCATCACGCCGTATGTATAGGTATAGGCGGAGCCTGCAACCGGCACCATCGAGGCCAATTCGGCATAGGCCAGTGCGGCCAGCGCGCAGACGATGGCGGCGATCACGAAGGAGACCATCATGCCGGGACCGGCCTTCTGGCCGGCTTCGGCGGTGAGCACGAAAATGCCGGTGCCGATGATCGCGCCGATGCCCAGCATGGTGAGCTGGAACGGACCTAGCTGTCGGGTGAGGGCCTTCTTTTCGGCGGTGGCGAGAATCTGGTCGAGCGGCTTGACGCGCTTGAAGAGCATGAATGGTTCCCCGTAGGACGGATGGCGTGCTGCATCCCCTCGACCCCTGGCGTTGGCAACGCGTCGAGCCGACGTGACGGGCAACCTTAGCCGAGCGTGACTGGGGGTACAAGCGCCACACGCCAGGGCGGCGCGACGTAGAATCGGCGCCCGCTCCCTTGCCTGCCGACCGATGATCCATTGCGTTGCCGACGATCTTGCCGAGGCGCTGCGCCGCCATGCGAAAGTCGTTCCCGACGATCCCGCGACCGAGGATTTCCTGCAGTTCCTCGCCAGCGATGCGCAGGTATTCGAGCGCGACCATGCACCGGGGCACTTCACCGGTTCGGCCTGGCTGGTCAGCGCCGACGGCGGGCGGGTGCTGCTCACCCGCCACCGCAAGCTGCAGCGATGGCTGCAATTGGGAGGCCACGCCGATGGCGAGCGCGACCTGGCGGGCGTCGCGTTGCGGGAGGCGCAAGAGGAGTCCGGGCTGGTCGATCTGGCGATCGAACCGGCGATCTTCGATCTCGACCGCCACCTGATTCCTGCGCGCGGTATCGAGCCGGCACATTGGCATTACGACGTGCGCTACGTCGTGCGTGCCACCGGCAGCGAGGCATTCGCGGTCAGCGAGGAGTCCCTCGAACTGGCCTGGCGGCCGATCCGCGCCATCGCGCAGGACGCACAAGTGGACGAGTCGTTGCGGCGCATGGCGCAGCGCTGGCTGGCCCGAACTCCCTAGTAGAGCCGGGTTTCAGCCCGCCGTTTCGGATGCGGCTCTGGGGGCGATCTGAAGCCTGCTCTATGGGACGTCCGATTCGTAGCGCGCGGGGGCCGGATTGAGATGGCCGCAGGCATCGCAGGTGCGGGCCTCGCGCGAGCGGTAGAAGCGCTCGAACACCGGCGGGAAATCCCGCTCGATGCTGTCGAGGGTGAAGTACTCCTCGTACAGCTTGTGGTTGCAGCGCTCGCAGAACCACAGCAGGCCGTCCTGTTCGCCGGCCAGCCGGCGGCGCTCGATCACCAGGCCCACCGAGCCGGGCATGCGCTGGGGCGAGTGCGGCACGCGCGGGGGCAGATAGAACAGTTCGCCGGCGCGAATGGGAACGTCGCGCGCAGCGCCATCGTCCTGCAGCCTGAGCACCATCTCGCCTTCGAGCTGATAAAAGAACTCGGGCCCTTCGTCGTAGTGGTAATCGGTGCGTGCGTTGGGGCCGCCCACGATCATCACGATGAAGTCGCCATCGACGATGCACTTGTTGCCCACCGGCGGCCTGAGCAGGTGGCGGTGCTCGTCGATCCAGCCTTGCAGGTTCAGTGGAGGGGCCAGGGCCATGCGCGTGCGCTCGCAGGAGGAGACGCCACGATAGCGCCGCGGTGTACGCAGGGGAACGCCCGGCCGGTGCTCAGGCCTTGACCGCCTCCAGTTCCCAGCGCAGGTACACCAGGTGGCGTTCCGGCTTGCCGCGCAGCCGGCGCGACAGCCTGCGCAGGCTGCGTGCGAACCGCTTGAACCGGCCGTGCGGCTTGCGGTTCTCCGGCGACCCGGGCAATGCGCTGTAGGCATCGACGATGTCCACCCAGTCGACCCGCAGCGCCCGGAAGCGCCCGCCGAAGCCGTACATGCGCGCCATCGGCTTGTCGCCGCAGAAATAGGCGTGGGTGCGGTCGGTGATGATGTTGACGTGGGTGGGATCGGTGAACGCCTCCGGGTGCGGCCAGGCCGGGGTGAGCGCGTAGAAGCGCCCGCCCGGCACCAGCACGCGCCATACCTCGTCCATCAAACGCACGAACGGAAACATCGTGCCGCGGCCATCGCCGCTGGGAAGGACGCGCGGCACGTGCTCGACGAAGTCGTAGGCCGAAACGGAAGCGAAGCTGTCGTCGGCGTAGGGAATCGGTTCGACCACCAGGTTGGCCACGCGGTATTCGAACGCCGCCTCGGCAGGCGGGGGGCGTACGTCGATGCCGCACAGGCGGGAGCGGCCATACGGATTGCGCGGAAACTTGCCGCAGCCCAGATCGAGGTGGCTGTCGCTGGTTTCCACCGATCAGACCTCCAGCGTCGCCAGGTCGCCCTTTTCCTCCAGCCAGCTCTTGCGGTCGCCGGCGCGCTTCTTGGCCAGCAACATGTCCATGAGCTTCGCCGTGGCCTCGTCGTCATCGACGGTGAGCTGCACCAGGCGGCGGGTGTCGGGGTGGATGGTGGACTCGCGCAACTGCGCCGGGTTCATCTCGCCCAGGCCCTTGAAGCGGGTGACCGACACCGCGCCCTTCATCTTCTCGCGCTCGATCTTTTGCAGCATCGATTGCTTCTCGGCCTCGTCCAGGCAATAGAAGACCTGCTTGCCCACGTCGACGCGGAACAGCGGCGGCATCGCCACGAACACGTGGCCCTCGCGCACCAGCGCCGGGAAGTGGCGCAGGAACAGCGCCGATAGCAGGGTGGCGATGTGCAGGCCGTCGGAATCGGCGTCGGCCAGCACGACGACCTTGCCATAGCGCAAGCCCGTCAGATCGTCCTTGCCTGGATCGCAGCCGATCGCCACGGCGAGGTTGTGTACCTCCTCCGAGGCGAGCACCGAGGTGGACTCCACCTCCCAGGTGTTCAGGATCTTGCCGCGCAGCGGGAGAATCGCCTGGAACTCCTTGTCGCGCGCCTGCTTGGCGCTGCCGCCGGCGGAGTCGCCCTCGACCAGGAACAGTTCCGTGCGAGTGAGGTCGGTGGCGGTGCAGTCGGCCAGCTTGCCGGGCAGGGCCGGGCCCTGCGTGATCTTCTTGCGCACCACCTGCTTGGCCGCCTTCAGGCGCGCGCTGGCGCGCTCGATGGCGAGCTGGGCGATCTTCTCGCCCAGGTCCACGTGCTGGTTGAGCCACAGGCTGAAGGCGTCGTGCACCACGCTCTCGCACAGCGCGGCGGCGTTGCGCGAGGACAGGCGCTCCTTGGTCTGGCCGGCGAACTGCGGGTCCTGCAGCTTGGCCGAGAGCACGAAGGCCAGGCGCTCCCACACATCCTCCGGCGCCAGCTTGACGCCGCGCGGCAGCAGGTTGCGGATGTCGCAGAACTCGCGGATGGCGTTGGTGAGGCCCGTGCGCAGGCCGTTGACGTGGGTGCCGCCCTGCGCGGTGGGGATCAGGTTGACGTAGCTCTCCTGCACCAGCTCGCCCTCGGGCAGCCAGGTGAGGGCGAGGTCCAGGCCTTCGGTGTCGCGCGCCACGTGGTGCACGAACAGGTCGGCCGGAATCGCCTCGGCGCCATCGAGCTCGCCGCGCAGGTAGTCGCGCAGGCCGTCCTCGTAGTACCACTCGCTGGTTTCGCCGCTGGCCTGGTCGACCAGCTTGACGCTCAGGCCCGCGCACAGCACGGCCTTGGCGCGCAGCAGGTGCTTGAGCTTCGGGACCGAGATCTTCGGCGAGTCGAAGTATTTCGGGTCGGCCCAGAAGCGCACGGTGGTGCCGGTCTTCTTCTTCGGCACCGAGCCGATCACTTCCAGCTCGCTGACGCGGTCGCCGTGCTCGAAGGCCATGCGGTATTCGCTGCCGTCGCGGCGGATGGTCACTTCCACCCGTTGCGACAGCGCGTTCACCACCGACACGCCCACGCCGTGCAGGCCGCCGGAGAAGTTGTAGTTCTTGCCGCTGAACTTGCCGCCCGCGTGCAGGCGGGTGAGGATCAGCTCGACGCCCGGCACGCCTTCGTCCGGGTGGATGTCCACCGGCATGCCGCGGCCATCGTCGCTGACCTCCACCGAGCCGTCGGTATGGAGCATCACCTCGATGGCCTTGGCGTGACCGGCCAGCGCCTCGTCCACCGAGTTGTCGATGACTTCCTGCGCCAGGTGATTGGGGCGCGAGGTGTCGGTGTACATGCCGGGGCGGCGTTTGACGGGATCGAGTCCGGAGAGGACTTCGATGTCGGCGGCGTTGTAGCGACTGCTCATGCGTGGGGTCGGTCAGGGAACGGAAGCGTTGCAGGATGGCGAGAGGCGGGCGCAGCGGTCAAGGGCGACCGGCGTGGAACTACAGCGGCGCGCAGTGCCGCTCCAGCCACGCCAGGTCCGCATCCTCCAGCAAGGGCGCCAGCGCCGCCCGCACGGTCGCGTGGTAATCGTCCAGCCAGGCGCGTTCTTCCGGATTGAGCAGGCCCGGCTCCAGCGCGCGGCGGTCGAACGGGCACAGCGTCAGCGTTTCGAAGGCGTAGAACTCGCCGAACTCGGTTTGGTCCGCCTGCACCACCACCGCCAGGTTCTCGTGGCGGATGCCGTGGCGCGCGGGTTTGTACAGGCCCGGTTCGATCGAAGTGATCATGCCGGGCTCCAGCGGCACCAGCGCGCCGCCTGCCACCGGCGGGCGGATCGAGTGCGGTCCTTCGTGCACGTTGAGGAAGTAACCCACGCCGTGGCCTGTGCCATGGCCGTAATCCAGCCCGCTGGCCCACAGCGGCGCGCGTGCCAGCGCGTCGAGCTGCGGACCGCTGGCGCCCCTGGGAAAGCGCGTGCGGGAAAGCGCGATCAGGCCCTTCATCACCAGCGTGGCGTCGCGGCGCTGTTCGGCGGTGGTCTCGCCCAGCGCCAGCACGCGGGTGATGTCGGTGGTGCCGCCCAGGTACTGGCCGCCGGAGTCGACCAGCAGCAGGCCCTTGCGCTGCAGGGTGCTGTGCGCCTCGGGCGTGGCGCGGTAGTGCGGCAGCGCGCCGTTGGCCTGGTAGCCGGCGATGGTGGCGAAGCTCTCGCCGATGAAATCCGGCTGCGCCGTGCGTTCCTCGCGCAGCAAGGTGTCGACGTCCAGCTCGGTCTGCATCATGCCGGCGGCCAGGCGCTCCTCCAGCCGGCGGAAGGCGCGCGCCAGCGCGGCGCCGTCGCGGCGCATCGCCTCGCGGATATGCTCCAGTTCGGATTCGCTCTTGTGGGCCTTGGATGCGGTCGAGGGATTGGCCGCTTCCACGATCGCGGCGTCCTTGCCGATGGCGTCGGCCACCGCACAGACCACGCGCGCCGGGTCGAGCAGCAGGCGCGCGTCCGTGCCCAGTTCGCCGAGTGCGTCGGTGACCGTGGCGTAGTCGGCGATGCGGATGCCGTCGGCGGCGAGCGCGCCCACCAGCGCGTCCGAGAGCTTGCCGCGGTCCACGAACAGCGTGGCAGGGCCGTCGGTCTCGACCAGCAGGTGGGCGAGGAACACCGGGTTGCACTCCACGTCGCTGCCGCGCAGGTTGGTCAGCCAGGCGATGTCGTCCAGGCTGGAAACCAGGTGGTGCGTGGCCTGCTGGCGGCGCAAGGCTGCGCGCAGGCGCTCCAGCTTCTGCGCGCGCGAGGCACCGGGGTAGCCGGCCGCGTGCTCGAACACCGCCGCCCTGGGCAGGGCGGGGCGGTCCGCCC
>NZ_JABFWW010000112.1 GCF_013362045.1 Frateuria sp.
GGTGCGCCAGACGATCACGGCGGTCACGGCCGCCACCAGCCAAAGCGTCCAGTCGCGAAGGTTGTAGGTGGCGCCCGTGGCCAGCACCCAGCCGGTGGCGATCAGCAGTGCCACCACGATGGGCGCCATGCCCTGCTTGAAGGCACGCACGCCGCGCAGGTCGCGGTTGCGGTGACCCCACTGGGCGGCCAGGTAGGTGAGGGTGGTGCTGGGCATCAGGATGCCGACCAGCGCCAGCACCACGCCCAGCGCGGCCAGGCCGAAGCCGCCGGCGTTCAGGCCCACGTTCCATCCCATCAGGGCGACGAACAGCACGTTGGGGCCGGGTGCTGCCTGCGCGATGGCGACGGAGGCACTGAATTGCGGGTCGGTGAGCCAGTGGCGCTCGTCGACCAGGTAGCGGTGCATGTCGGGCGCGGTGGCGATGGCGCCGCCGATCGACAGCAGCGACAGCATCATGTAGTGCGCGAACAGGGACAGCCAGTCGGCCGCCGTCATCACGATGGTGTGCGCCATGTCAGGGCTTCCCCAGCTTGTGCCACGTGAGCAGGCAGGACAGGCCGCCCAGGCCGGCCAGCACCCAGGCGAGCGGCAGGCGCAGCACCGCGATGGCGATGAAGGTGGCGATGCCGAACGCGATGCAGGCCGCCAGGCCCAGCGGATGCGTGCGCAGCGCCACCAGCAGCTTGAGCCCGGTGGCCGTGATCAGGCCCGCCGCCACCGCGCCCATGCCGCGCAGCGCGTTGGCCAGTTGCGGGTTGTCGGCGAAGTGCGAGTAGAGCAGGGCGAGCGTGATCACCACCACCAGCGGCGCCAGCAGGATGCCGGCCAGGGCCGCCATCGCGCCTCGCAGTCCGAAGTAGCGCCCGCCGATCATGAGCGACAGGTTCACGACGTTGGGCCCCGGCATGATCTGCGCGACGGCCCACTCCTCGACGAACTCGTCGCGGGTCATCCAGCGCTTGCGCTCCACCAGTTCGCGCTGCACCACCGCCAGCACGCCCCCGAATCCCTGCAACGCCAGCAGCGTCATCGAAACGAACAGGTCGGTGCACGATTGCGGCTGGTTCCGGCCGGTGCCCGGCGGTCCCGAAGGTGGCGGCGTCATGCGCCGATCATAGGCGGCTCATCCATGCGCGGCGGGTCAAGGACTCCGAACGCGCGTCAACACAATCGCAATTCCCAGGTTTCGCCGACTAGGTCCTGGCCGTACGCGTGCAGCGGTTCGCTGGACACGAGCTGGAATCCACGCGCGGCGTAGATGGCGCGGGCCGCCGCGAGCTGGCCATTGGTCCACAGCACCATCTTGCGGTAGTCCTTGGCGCGCGCGAACGTGATGCATTCGTCGACCAGTCGCCCGCCCAGGCCCAGGCCGCGCGCCTGCGCCGCCAGGATCAGCAGCCGCAGCTGGGCGACCGTGGCCGACTTGCGCACCACGAACACCGACCCGACGCGTTCGCCGTCGAGTTCGGCGATCCAGCCCTTCTCCCAGGCCGGATCGAAGCTGCGCAGGTAGCCTGCCGCCACCTCGGCGACCAGTGCCTCGAATTCGCTCGTGTAGCCGTACTCGCGGGCATAGACCTCGCCGTGCTGCTGCACCACCCAGCCCAGGTCGCCCGGCCGCGGATCACGCAGGATCACCGTGCGCGATCCGGCTGGCGCCGTGCCATCCAGCGCGTGCTGCACCGCCTGCATGGCGGCGATGACGCGATCGCGTTCGTCGTAGGGGAGGGGCGCGAGCATCGCGGCCGCCTCGTCGCGCGACCGCTGCTGCAGCGGCGCGAACGCTTCGTGCCCGGCCGGCGTCAGGCGCAGCAGGCTCTGGCGTGCGTCGGCGGGCGAGGGCGCGCGCTCGAGCCAGCCGCGCTGCTCGAAGCGGCGAAGGATGCGGCTCAGGTAGCCGGCATCCAGCCCGAGGTCGCGTCCGAGTTCGCTCGCGGATCGAGCACGCCGATGCGGCGCGTGTAGAAGCGGTTGAAGCCGCGCAGGGCCTTCACCTGCGCGGCGGCCACGGGCGGATGGGTTGCCGGCATCCTGCCATCGTCAAGCAATTGCTTGACGGCGTCAAGGATTCCGTTTCGGGTGGTGGTTCAGGCGTGCAGTGCGGAAGCCCGGCCCGTGGCGGCGAATGGCTGCCACACGTCCTCGGGCTGTGCGAGGCGGTGCGTCACGATCTCCAGCACCTGCGGATGCGTGGCCAGCTCCTCGTGCGGGATTCCGGCCAGTTCGATGTGCTCGCA
>NZ_JABFWW010000069.1 GCF_013362045.1 Frateuria sp.
ACCAGCGCCCCCGGCTGCACGCCCTGCGCCCGCAGGCCGTGCGCGATGCGGTTGGCGCGCGCCTCCAGCTCGCCGTAGCTCAACCTCCTCGCCCCGCAGCGCACCGCTGCACGGTCCGGCGATGCATCGCACTGACGCTCGAACGGGCCGTGCATGGACAACGCAGGCACCGGCGCGGCCGTGGCGTTCCACTGCTCGAGCCTGGCCCACTCGGCCGCCGGCAGCAGCGGCAGCTTCGCGATGGCCCGCTGCGGTTCGGCCAGCGCCCCTTCCAGCAGGGTCTCATAGCCCTGGCGGAAGCGCGCGGCGGTGGCCGGTTCGAACAGGTCGGCGTTGTACGTCAGGCCGCCGAGCAGCAAGTGATCCTGTTCGATGAACCACAAGCCCAGATCCTCCGCGGCGCCGCGCTGGAACACCGGCAGGCGCTCGTGCTGCAGGTCGCCCCAGCTGTGCGGCCGCGCACTCACGTTCTGGTAGGAGAACATCGCCTGCGCGAGCGGCGGGCGGCTTTCGTCGCGCGGCAGCTTCAGCGCCTTGACCAGGTGTTCGAACGGCACGTCGGGACAAGCGAACGCATCGAGCACCGCCACGCGGACCGCGCGCAGGAGGTCGGCGAAGCCCGCTTGCGGATCGATCGCCACGCGAAGAGGCAGCGCGTTGACGAAGAAGCCCATCACCGGTTCGAGCTCCGCCAGGTCGCGGCCGCGCACGGGCGTATTGACGATCAGGTCGCGCTGCCCGCCGAGCCGGTGCAGCAGCACGACGTACGCCGCCAGCAGCACCATGAACGGCGTCGCCCCCGCCTGGCGCGCGAAGATATGCAGCGCCTGCTGGCGGTCGCCGGACAGTTCGATCCATTCGGTCGCCCCGGCGCCGGACATGCGCGAGGGCCGCGCGCGGTCGGTCGGCAGCTCCAATGGGCCCGGCGGCGATTCCAGGCGTTGCAGCCAGTGCGCGAGCTGGCGCTGGAGCTGCTCGCCCTGCATCCATCCCCGCTGCCAGGCGGCGAAGTCGGCGTACTCGACGGCCAGCGGCGGCAGCGGGTCGTCGCCACCGGCGCGCAAGGCACCGTACAGCGCAGCCATCTCCCGATAGAGCAGGTCGAAGGACCAGCCGTCCCAGACGATGTGGTGGGCCATGAAGAAGAACACGTGCTCCTGCTCGCCGAGCCGGAACAGGCGCGCGCGGAACAGCGGCGGCGCGGCCAGGTCGAACGGCTCCGCCATCAGCGCATCAAGGCGGCGCCGCAGCCAGGGCTCGCGCTCGTCCGCCGGCAATCCGGTCAGGTCTTCCAGCGGCAGGTCCGGGTCGATTGCCGCATGGATACGCTGCCGTGCAATGCCGTCGACGGTTTCGATCGCCGTGCGCAGCACCGGCTGGCGCCGCACCAGCGCGCGCAAGGCCTGCTCGAACGCCCGCAGGTCCAGCGCCCCGCGCAGGCGATGGGCCGAGGGCGTGTGATAGGCCACGCCGCCCGGATGCAGCTGCTCCAGGTACCACAGCCGCTGCTGCATCAGCGACAGCGGCGCATGCGTACGCTCGGCCAGCCGCGGGATGGATGGCCGTGCCTCGGCCGCGCCGGCGCCGCGGATCGCCGCGGCCAGCCGGGCGACGGTGGGTGCCTCGAACACGCTGCGCAGCGGCAGCGCCAGGCTCAGTTCGCGGTTGAGCCGGGCGACCAGCTGGGCGGCCAGCAGGGAATGCCCGCCTTGCTCGAAGAAGTCCTCGTCGATGCCCGGCTCGTGGCCACCGAGCACCGCCGCCATCGCCAGCGCCACCTGCTGCTCCAGTTCGTCGCGCGGCCCGGTGCGCACGCCGGACGGCTGGGCGGCCAGGGTCGGCGCCGGCAGGCGCGCACGATCGACCTTGCCGTTGGGCAGCAGCGGCAGCGCCGCCAGCACCACGACGTGCTGCGGCAGCATGTATTCGGGCAGGCGCTCGCGCAGGCGGGTGCGCAGTGCCGCCTCGTCGAGCGGCGCATCGCTCACCAGGTAGGCGACCAGGCGCGCATCGCCCGGACGATCCTCGCGCACGGTCACCAGCGCCTGGCTCACCTGCGGGTGGCCGGCGAGCTGCGCCTCGATCTCGCCCGGCTCGATGCGGAAGCCGCGCAGCTTGATCTGGAAGTCGGCCCGGCCCAGATGCTCCAGCGTGCCGTCCGCACGCCAGCGACCGCGGTCGCCCGTGCGGTACAGCCGTGCGCCCGGCTGCTCGGAGAACGCATCGGCC
>NZ_JABFWW010000115.1 GCF_013362045.1 Frateuria sp.
CGGCTGTGCTCGCGGTGCCGGCCGCCGACCTCGCCGCGCTCGCGCCGCTGGTGGAGGCCACCGCGCGCGTGCGCGACTTGGTCAACACGCCCACCGTGGACATGGGTCCCGAGCAGCTCGCCGATGCGGTCAAGCAGCTCGCCAAGGCGCACAAGGCGAAGCTGCGCGAGTGGGTTGGCGACGAACTACTCAAGGCCAACTTTCCCACCATCCATGCGGTCGGCCGCGCCAGCCACCGTGCGCCGCGGCTGGTCGAGCTTTCCTGGGGCAAGGGCTCCGACCCGAAGCTGGTGATCGTGGGCAAGGGCGTGTGCTTCGATACCGGCGGGCTCGACCTCAAGCCCTCCGACGGCATGCGCAACATGAAGAAGGACATGGGCGGCGCCGCGCACGCGATCGCCCTGGCCGGTCTGGTGATGCAGGCGCAGCTGCCGGTGCGGCTGACCCTGCTGGTCCCCGCGGTGGAGAACGCGGTGGCCGGCAACGCGATGCGCCCGGGCGAGGTGATCACCACCCGCGCCGGCCACACCGTGGAGGTCGACAACACCGACGCCGAAGGCCGCCTGATCCTGTGCGACGCGATCGCCTATGGCGCCGAGCAGCAGCCCGACCTGCTGCTGGATTTCGCCACCCTGACCGGCGCCGCCCGCGTGGCGCTGGGGCCGGACCTGCCCGGGCTGTTCGCCAACGACGACGCTGCCGCCGAGGCGCTGCTGGAGGCGGGCCGCGCGGTGGCCGATCCGCTGTGGCGGCTGCCGCTGTGGCGGCCGTACCGCAAGCTGCTCGAGTCCTCGATCGCCGATTTCGCCAACGCCGGCCCCTCGCGGCATGCCGGCGCGATCACCGCGGCGCTGTACCTGGAACGCTTCGTACCCGACGGCCTGTCCTGGCTGCACCTGGACACCTACGCCTGGAACGACGCCGATCGCCCCGGCCGCCCGCGCGGCGGCGAGGCGATGGGCCTGCGCGCCGCGTTCGCGTTTCTGCAAGGCCGCTACGCGCGCTGATCTGCTGGCCCGTCCGACTGGGCCGGACGGACGATGCTGGCGCGTGATCGCGCTCGCGTGCTTGCCCCGTGCGCTCCGCGCATGAAGGCATCGATGGATGGCCCGCCAGGCGCGCGGGCCACGAGCTGCCGCGTGCAGGCGCTCGCGGCGTTGCGGCGCCGTGCTCGCCGAGCAGGCGTTTGCGCGCCTGCCCGGGGTCCGGCCCGATGACGTCGAGGCGCTCCAGTTTCTCGCTTCCTGCCAGCTTGATCGGCGAAATGTGGCGTGCGCGATCGAGTGGCTGCCTGCCGCCGACCTGATCACCGCCATCGGCGACTTCAATCGGTCCGCGCCAAGACCCTAGCTCATCGGCAGATCAGCATGCTGTGCTGCGCGGTGCCCGATCGGTCGGGCAAGTGCGCTGGCGTCGGCAAGCGGATTCGCGCCGCCTTGTTCTGATGACGGCTAACACCCGGCCGCGAACGAGGCCAGGCGGACTTCGCTGCACCATGACTGGGGGCAGGGGCACTTGCTTGTTAAACAGTTGTTGTAGGCATACTCCGCACGCTTGGAAAAGAGCATGGGGAAGCAGGGGTCCACCTCACCGAGGAGAACACATGAAATACGACTTGAATCACTTGTCATTGGCGGTGCGTCTGGCGTTGAGTGCGGGAATTTTCTCGGTGGCGGGGATGGCTCAGGCGCAAGTGTCGACGCCGGACAATCCGCAGTCGACCGATCAGTCGGCGCCCGCCGACCAGGCACCGCCGTCCAAGAAGAATGCCAAGACCCTGCAGTCCGTCGTGGTGACCGGCTCGCTGATCAAGCGCGTGGACATCGAGACGGCCAGCCCGGTGGTGACGCTGGATCGCGCCACCATCACCAATTCGGGCAAACCCGTGCTGGGCGACGTGCTGCAGCAGATGCCGAGCATCTCCGGCAACGCCACCAACCCACAGAACAACAGCAACGGCGGCGGCGTGGCCAGCCCCTTGCTGGAAGCCGGCGACGGCGCGTCGCGCGTCTCGCTGCGCGGCCTGGGGATCAGCCGCACGCTGGTGCTGGTCGATGGCCAGCGCATGTCCAACCCGGACATCAACCTGATCCCGCCGGACATGATCGAGCGGGTCGACGTGCTGGCCGAGGGCGCCTCCACGGTGTACGGCTCCGACGCCATCGGCGGCGTCGTCAATTTCATCCTGCGCAAGAATTACAAGGGCGCGCAGTTCAGCTTGAACGACGGCATCTCCAGCCATGGCGATGCCAAGCGCCACGGCTTCAACCTTACGGCAGGCACGACGGGCGAGAACTACAGCATCGCCGGCGGCATCGACTACAACAAATACGACGAGACGCTCGCCGCCAGGCGCAGGTTCTCCAGGCAGCAGTTGTACCTGTCGAGCGGTGCCGTGGTGGCCGCCGGCTCCAGCTCGATTCCGACCGGCCGAATCCAGTTGCCGGCATCGATCGCCAGCCAGTACGGCTGCACGATCAATTCGAGCGGCACCGCCAACGTGACCCTGGCGCAGGGCGACGGGTCGTCCCAGGCTGACTACCGTTGCCGTCTCGCCTCGGATACCTACAACTATGCGGCGCTCAACTACATCCAGACCGCGCAGAAGCGCACCAACGGCTTTGTCCTGGGCACCCTCAACCTCACCGACAACCTGACCGCCTTCGTCGATGCGTTCTACAACCACACGGTGTCCAGCGGACAGGATGCGCCCTCGCCGGTGGGCACCGGCGACGGCCTGATCATCCATTCCAGCAACCCAATCAATCCGTTCGGCATCACCTTCAGCCAGAACCCCGTCCCCGGCGACCCGAACAGCGGCTACAACTTCCAGACCCGCCTCACCGGCGCCGGCACGCGCGTGCACAGCTACACCACCAACACCGGCCAGATCAACGCGGGGTTGCGCGGCCAGTTCGGCCAGACCAGCAGCTGGATCTGGGACGCATCGGTCAACTACAGCCACACCAAACGCGACCAGCGCGACACCAACGAGGTGGACATCCCCTCGTTGCAGGCCGCCGTCGACGGTGGCGCGAACATCTTCAACCAGGCCAGCGTCGGCGACCAGTTGAAGAACGGCGTGAAGACGCCGATCTACGTCTTCACCCAGTCCACCAAGCAGGCCCAGGTCGATGCCAGCGGCGAGCTGTGGGATCTGCCCGCCGGCGCGGTGCAGCTCTCCGTCGGCGCCTTGTACCGCAAGCAGTTCATGAACTACACCGTGAGCGACTTTGCCGTGCTCAATCCGGTGACCACCACCTGCCAGATCCTGCAGGAGGCTTGCGGCTCGCCCGGACGCGGCAGCTTCAACGTCAAGGAAGTCTTCGCCGAGACGCTCATCCCGTTGCTCTCCGACCTGCCATGGGTGCGCTCGCTGAACGTCGACCTGGGCGTGCGCAGCTCCAACTACAGCACCACCGGCACCACCACCAACGGCAAGCTCGCGATCGAGTGGCGCCCGACGGACGACCTGCTGGTACGCGGCACGGTCTCCCAGGTGTTCCGCGCGCCCAACCTCAATGAACTCTACGACGGCCGCACGCTGGTCCAACCGAACTTGAACGATCCCTGCGTCGGACTCACCGCGGCGGAACTCGCGGCGCATCCGGTGGCCTGCCAGTACGTTCCCGTGAACTGGGCCGGCAACTCGCCGGCGCAGGTCAACACGTTCTACTCCGGTGCCGCCACGGTGGGCGCGTCGCTGAAGCCGGAGAAGGGCAAGTCCATCGACCTGGGCCTGGTCTACGATCCTGACTGGCTGCCGGGCGTCTCCACCAGCCTCGACTTCTGGCACATCTACCTGTCCGACACGCTGACGGCGATCCAGGCCGATACCGTCGTCAGCTCCTGCTTCAACAACAGCGCCAGCCCGTACTGCTCGTTCATCCACCGCGAGGACACCACCAGCCGGCAACCGGGCCAGGTGTTCCTGATCAACACCCCGGTGGTCAACCTGGGCAACCTGAGCACCACCGGCATCGACTACACGCTGCGCTACAAGGTCCCGCATTTCAACGTGGGCAGCATGGATCCGGGCAACTTCCGGGCCGGCCTCAGCACCAGCTATACCTCGACGTACAACGTCAACGCCACGCCCGGCGAACCGGGCGCGAAGACGATCAACTACGCCGGCACCTTCACCCCGCAATTCGGCAACATCTCGCGCTGGCGCGGCACGGTCACGCTCAACTGGGACAAGGGCAACTGGAACGCCCAGTGGCAGTCGCGCTACATCAACAAGCTGACCGCCCTCAACGCCGACGCCGCCATCACCGGCGTGAACATCCCGGTGGCCTCGGTGATCTACCACTCGATCCAGCTGGGCTATGCGGTGCCCTCGATCCACACCCGCTTCGACGTGGGCGTGGACAACATCATGGACAAGCGGCCGCCGCTGCTCTACCAGAACGGTTCGAACTACAACGTGGATACCGCCACCTACGACGTGCTCGGCCGCTATTACTGGGCGCGTGCGACGGTGAAGTTCTGATGCGGTAAACGCCGACGAACGCCGCAAGGCGTGGTGGCACCCGAGGGGTCGCGGTAGCTTCCGCGACCCCTCTTGCATAATGCGGTCGCCCGACCGCGAGCGAGAGCGCATGCCCCCTCCAGCCACCGACCTCGCCAGCGCCATGGTCGGCGCCTATAACGCCGGCGACATGGAGCGCGTCATCGCGCTTGCCGCACACGCCGGCGACGGAGCTGACGAAGGCATCCAGCTGTTGCTCGGCGTGGCGCAGCAGGCGACCTGCCGCTACGACCAGGCCGCGACGACGTTTCGCCGACTGGCGCAGCGGCGGCCGGAGGTCTCCGCCTACTGGAACAACCTGGGCGTCGCCTGCCGGCTGGGTGGCGATATGGCGGCCGCCGAGCAGGCACTGTCCAGGGCAAGGTCGCTGGCGCCGGACGACGCCGACGTGCTCTACAACCTCGGCCTGCTCTACGCCCAGCAGCGGCGTTGGCCCTTGGCGCGGGAGATCCTGCTCGATGTGGCGGAACGCGCGCCGGACTTCATCGAGGCGCGCCTGCAGGCCGCGTACGCCTGCTACGTCTGCGGGGACAACACCTGCCAGGAGGCCATGCTGGCCGGGGCCGACGGCTGGCCCGCCCAACCGGCCGAGCAGGCCCTGATCCTGGCCGCAATGCTGTCGGCCCAGGGGGAGCCGGACGCGGCGCTACGCACGCTGGCCCGGGCGCGGTTGCCTGGCGGGCCCGCGGATGAGCCCACGCGGCTGCGCATCGCCGCCCAGCAGGTGCTGCTGCACGAACGCAACACCCAGCTCGATCAGGCGCAACGGGCACTGGAACGGGTGCCGCTCGCCGTACTCGACGCGCTGCCGCAGGACGCTGGCCAGGTGCGCGCCGACGGTTGGCGCGCGCACGCCGCGCTGGCCATGCGCGCCGGTGCCTGGGCCGATGCGGCGGCGCTGTACCGGCAGGCGCTTGCGTACGCCACCGACGACGAAACCCGTGCAAGCGCCGGGTTCGGCCTGGCCTCCGCGTGCGATCGGCTGGGCCAGCGCGCCGAGGCCTGGCAAGCCCTGGGCGCCGCGCACGCGGCACAACTTGAGATCGCACGCGAGGTGCTGCCGGAACTGCTGGCGCCCGACAGCCAGCCACTGCAGATGGCCGAGGTCGACCGCCCCGCGCACGCCCGCTGGAAACCGCTGCCCGCGCCCGACGGCCGGCAGAGCCCGGTCTTCGTGGTCGGCTTCCCGCGCTCGGGCACCACCCTGCTGGAGCAGATGCTCGATGCCCATCCGGACTTCAAGTCCATGGACGAGCGCGCCTTCGTCCACGAGCTGACCGAACGCATGGAGCAGGCCGGCCAGCACTACCCCGGCGACCTGGCGAACCTGACCGGGAGCGAGGCCGATCAGCTGCGCGCCGTGTACTTCCGGATGGTCGAGCGCGTGCTGCCGGATCGTGGGCAGCGCCAGCTGGTCGACAAGAATCCGCTCAACATGCTGTGCCTGCCGATGATCATGCGGCTCTTTCCGCGCTCGCGCATCATCCTGTGCCTGCGCCACCCCTGCGACGTGCTGCTCAGCTGCAGCATGCAGCCGTTCCGCTCGCCGGCGTTCATGGTGCTGTGTTCGTCGCTGCAGCGCCTTGCGCAAGGCTATGTGCAGGCCTTCGAGCAGTGGTATCGGCAGGCGGAGGTATTCGGGCCGCGGGTGCTCGAGTGGCGCTACGAATCCGTGGTCAACGACGTTGACGGTCACCTCGCGCGCCTGGCTGCGTTTCTCGAAATCGCCGATGCGTCGCCCATGGCGCGCTTTGCCGAGCACGCGCGGAACAAGCGCTTCATCAGCACGCCCAGCTATGCCCAGGTCATCCAGCGCATCCATCCCAGGGCGGTCGGCCGCTGGCACGGCTACCGCGAACAGTTCGAACCGGTGCTGCCCCTGCTGCAGCCGCTGATCGATCGCCTCGGCTACGCCATCTGACTTACCCGCGGCAGCGGCATGACTTCTGGCGTTGTCGCGACGACCATGTACGCGGCATGCTGCCGGATTGCACCCAAGGAGCCGCCCATGCATCCACGCCCGTCCTTGCTGGCGCTCGGCGTCACGCTTGGCCTTGCCTGCGCGAGCGCGTCTGCGTCCGAGCCCGCCGCCGTCGAGCAGCCCAAGCTCACCGCGCAGACGCTCGACTCCGGCGGCACCATGCCGGCCGAGCAGGCGCGCCTGAACTTCGACCACGCGGAGCTGCACTTCACGGTCGACCCGGCCAGGCGCCACCTCGATGGCGAAGCCACGCTGCGCTTCACGGCGCGCGAGGCGACCGACGTGCTGTTGCTGGACCTGGACCGCAACCTGCCCATCCGCCGCATCGCGATCGACGGCAAGCCGGTGGACAAGTCGGCATGGAGCAATCCCGACGGCCGCCTGCGCATCCGGTTGCCCAAGCCGCTGGCCAAGGGCGGCAGCGTCAGCACGACCATCGCCTATGGCGGCGAACCGCACGTGGCCAAGCGCGCGCCGTGGGATGGGGGCTTCGTGTGGAGCCACACCGACGACGGACAGCCATGGGTGGCGAGCGCAGTCGAAGGCGAAGGCTGCGACCTGTTCTGGCCCTGCATCGACCAGCCCACCGGCGAGCCGGACCTGGTCGACACCTACGTCACCGTGCCCAGGGCGCTGGCTGCGCCGGGCAACGGCGTGCTCATCGACATCGAGGACCACGGCGCCACGCGCACCTGGCACTGGCGCATCAAGCAGCCGGACACCTACGCGATCTCCATCAACGTCGGCCCGTTCAAGGAGCTGAAGGGCAACTACGCCAGCCGCTACGGCAACACCATCCCGATGGAGCTGTGGTACCTGCCCGCGCACGAGGCCGGTGCCAAGGCGCTGTTCGCCGAGTTCCCGCGCATGCTCGACTTCTTTGAGCAGGAGATCGGGCCCTATCCGTTCGGCGACGAGAAGATGGGCGTGGTCGAGACGCCGCACCTGGGCATGGAGCACCAGACCCTCAACGCCTACGGCAACGGCTACCCCAAGAGCGAGTACGGCTTCGACTGGCTGCTGCAGCACGAGTTCGCGCACGAATGGTTCGGCAACCAGGTGACCAACCGCAACTGGGACGACATGTGGCTGCACGAGGGCTTCGGCACCTACATGCAGCCGCTCTACGGCCAGTACCTGGTCGGCGACATGGCCTACTTCGCCATGCTGCACACCGAGCGACTGTCGGTATCCAACAGGTCGCCGATCGTGTCGGGGCAACGCAGGACCGAGGAGCAGGTCTACGACGGCAAGACCGGCCCCGGCCTGGACATCTACTACAAGGGTTCGCTGGTGCTGCACACGCTGCGCGGGCTGATCGGCGACGACGCGTTCTTCGAGAGCGTGCGCCGGCTGGTCTATGGCCGCCCCGATCCCAAGCCCGGCAACTTCAAGCCGCGCTACGCGAGCACGCGCGAGTACATCGACATCGTCAACCAGGTCACCGGCAAGAACCTCCAGTGGTTCTTCGACGTCTACCTGTACGACGCCGCGCTGCCGAAGCTGGAAACCACCCGCCAGGGCGATACGCTGAGGCTGCATTGGGTGACCGGCCACGGCGAACCGTTCCCGATGCCGCTGGAAGTGCAGGTGGGCCATACGGTGCACACCGTGCCGATGGCCGATGGCATCGGCGAGCTCGCGGTACCGGCCGGCAGCCTGCTGGTGATCGACCCGCATTCGAAGGTACTGCGCGACATGCCGCACGTGGATGCGTTCCGGGCGTGGAAGAAGCAGCAGGCGCAGAAGAAGGACGGGAAGAAGGACTGACGGGCGGGGGGCTGTCGTTCGAGGCGGCCCTTCGACTTCGCTGCGCTACGCTCAGGGCGAACGGGTTGTTCGTGGCCCGACCTGCAAACCGGAACCCTCTCCAATCGGGAGAGGGCCGCTGGCAGGTGCGTGAGGGTTCGG
>NZ_JABFWW010000114.1 GCF_013362045.1 Frateuria sp.
ATCAGCGGGTGGTGCCAGGTGCCCGCGGCGTAGTTCACGCCCTGGCCCGGCGCCGCCATGAAGCAGCGCAGCTGCGCGGGAACCGGTACGGGGCCCGCCGCCGCGACGACGACCAGGAAGCGTTGCGGCAGCAGCGGCATGAACGCCTGGCTCCCGAGCCGGTGACGTTCCACCAGCCGCAGCTGGAACGGCAGCGTGCGTGGCCGCGCGCGGAAGATGCTCAGCACCGGATGGCCACCTTGCCGGCCGGTGTCCAGCTGCGCAAGGTCGTCGTACCGCTGCGCGAAGCCTTCGTAGATCGCGCGGTGCTGCGCGCCCTCGCCGGCCTCGATCACGTCGCCGAACGGACGGAACGACTGCGGGTGCAGCGGTTCGACTGACAGCCAATGGCGAGCGTGCCGGGGATCGGTCGTCATGGGTGGTGTCCGGGTCTGCGGGATCAGGAGCAGCAGGAGCGACGCTGCGGCGCTGCGGGCGTAGCCAGGTCCTCGAGGATCGTGCAATCGATCGCAGGTCCGCCCGCGCAGGCGCTGTTGCAGCCATCGACGAAGCCCGCAAGGCTGGCTTCCAGCGCCTGCAGCTCGGCCAGCTTGCTGCGCACCCCGAGCAGGTGCTGCTGCGCGATGTCACGCACTTCCGCGCAGTCACGCCGGGGCTCGTCGACCAGGCCCACCAGCTCGCGCACCTGCTCGATCGTGAAGCCGAAATCGCGACAGCGGCGGATGAATGCCAGCCGGCGCACCGCGGAGGCGTCGTAGTGGCGCTGGTTGCCTTCGGTGCGCGGTGCCGCGGGCAGCAGGCCCACTTCCTCGTAGTACCGGATGGTGGGCACGCTGCAGCCGGTCTGCCTGGCCGCGGCGCCGATGGAAAGGGGCATGGCTGCGCTCATGCTCCTATCCTAGGCCACGCGCAGGCCGAGGATCCCGTCACGCCTTGACAGCCGCACATGCTGGCGGCCCGCAGTTGCCGGCGACGGCGCCAGGCCAACGTGCCCGCGACGATGGCCAGCGCCAGGGCTCCGATCGCGAGCGGCAGCCACGAGCCGCTGAACGCGGCCAGCATGCCCATCGCGCCGGCGAGGAGCCCCGGGACCCCGAGCCACAGCGTGGCAGCCGCACCGGCGATGGGGGCCGCGCAGCAGGCCACACAGGCCGCGCCGGCACCGAGAACGAGTTTCCAGGGCTTGATCATCAGGACATCTCCAGGGCATGGGCCGATCGCCCACGCCCCGCACGGTAGGAGCTCAAGCCACTTGAGGGTCAAGTCCCCCCGGCCGCGCCGCACAATCGGGCATGGATGCGCTCAAGACTTTCGGCCTGTTCGTGCTCACCGCGATCGCGGAAATCGTCGGCTGCTACCTGCCGTACCTCTGGCTCCGGCAGGGCGGATCGGCCTGGCTGCTGGCACCCGCCGCGGCAAGCCTGGCGGCGTTCGCCTGGCTGCTGTCGCTGCATCCGACCGCCGCGGGCCGCGTCTATGCCGCGTATGGCGGCGTCTACATCGGCGTGGCGATCGTCTGGCTGTGGGCCGTCGACGGTGTGCGGCCGACGACGACCGACTGGGTCGGTGTCGCCGTGAGCCTTCTCGGGATGGGGATCATCATGGCCGGCAGGCGCGCGTGAAGAACATTCCGGGCATGTCTTCCTTCGCGCTCGTTCCCGCCGACGCCGTCGAACCGGCCCGCCTGCACGCCGCCTTCACGCAGGCGTTCGCCGATTACCTGATCGGGCCCTTCGAGCTCGCGCTCGCGCAGTGGCCGCAGTTCCTCGCGCGGCAAGGCGTGAACCTCGCGCTCAGCCGGGTCGCCATGAACGGCAATGAGCCCCTGGCCTTCTGCCTCGCCGCGCCCAGGCCCGAGGTGCGCAGCTGGCGCCTGGGCACCATGGGCGCGGTGCCGGCCGCGCGTGGAAGCGGGGCGGCGCCGGTGCTGCTCGGCGACTTCACCGTGCGCGCGAAGGCGGCCGGCATGGCGTGCGTGGAACTCGAATGCTTCGCGCAGAACACGCGGGCGGTGCGGCTGTACGAGGGGCGGGGTTTCGCCACGGTCGACACGCTGCATGGCTACGAACGCGCCGCCAGCCCGGTGGCGCAGGCGGCACCGTCCGCGCCAACCGCCATCGCGCTGGAGGACGCCTTCGACTGGCTGGATGAATGCCTGCAGTCGGGTTGCGAGCTGCCGCTGCAGGTCACCGCGCGGGCGCTGCGCACCTCGCT
>NZ_JABFWW010000097.1 GCF_013362045.1 Frateuria sp.
GAGGAACGGCAGCTTGGCGTTGCTGCCGATCGCCTTGAGCACCGCCACGCGTACCGCCAGCTCGGCGTCGCCCTCGGGCGCGCCGGCAAGCTTGGTGAAGGAGACCAGCGGCACGCGCCAGCCGCGCCAGGCGATCCGCCCGAGCAGCCACTCCGGCGCGCCTTCGACCGGTTCGGGCGTCGGCAGCGTGATCACTTCGGCCACGGTGGCATTGGGCAACAGCAGGCGCAGCTGGCCCACCGGCACCAGCACGCAGCGGATTTCGCGCGGCAGGGGTTGTTCGCTCATGGCTGACCTTCCGGGAATTGCTCGACCAGGCGCGCGGCGAGTTCGCGCGGTGTGCCGGCAAGATGGGACAGACGCTCGGCCAGCACGCCGCTGACCATGTCGGCGGATTGCGTGCCGCCGCTTGCTTCGACCCAGACCTGGCCGCCACGGTCGTGCACGGCCTGGCAGCCGCCCACCGCATCGGTCGAGCGTCCGGCGAAGACGATGGCGATCACGTCGCGGCCGAACACGGCGGCCGCCTGGGTAAAGCTGACGTCGATCGAGGGCGCATGCGCCGCGCCCGCCTCGATCGGCTGCAATCCGATGCTGCCGTCGCGGCTCAGTGTCACCTGTTGGTCGGACGGCACCACGATCACTTCGCCCGCGCGCGCGCGCATGCCCGCCTCGGCCACGCGCACCGGCAGCGCGCACTGCGAGGCGAAATACTCGGCCAGCCCGTCGGCGGGGCGGCCAGCCAGGTGCTGGGTGTGCAGCACGGTGGCGCCCAGGCCGGCCGGAAGCGCGGCCAGGAATTCGCCCACCGATGCCGTGCTCTCGGTAGTGGCGCCGAGCACGACCAGCCGCGACACCGTACTGGCTGGCAGCTCGAACGCCATTTCATGGCTGCGCTGGAAATCCTGCGGCGCGATGGCCTCTTCCATGGATACCAGCTCAAGGCTGAAGCCCGGGTGGATCGGCGACTCCAGCTCCGCTTCGGCCTCGGGCGCGAGGTAGTCGGCCGCACTGAGTTTTTCGATGCCGAAGTGCGCAGGGTCGACGCGATCGACCGCCGCAGCGGGCGTGGCGTCAGGATCGAACAGGGTCCAGCTGTCCGACGCGCGCGGCGCGGCCGCGGCGGGTTCGGCAGCCAGGCGTGTGGCCGCCGGGATGGCGGCCAGATCATCCGTCGCCAGCTGCAGGTGGTCCCGCTGGAGCACCGCCAGAGCCGGCGATTCGATGACCGGTGCGTGGACGGCACCCGAAGCCGGATCCGGCAAGGCCGGCGCCATCATCTCGATCGAGGTCTCGACGATCGCCTCCGGCGCGGGGGCATCGAACGACGATTCCGCCGGCTCCGCCTCGAATTTTCCGTCGTGCAGGGCAAGACCTTCGCCGGCGCCGTAGTTCAGGCCCGAGCCGAACTCGTCGGTATCCGCGACCGCCACGTCGGAGGCGAGCAGGGCTTCGAGCTCGGCGGCAAGGGTTTCGGAGGCGGCCGCCTGGCGGACTTCCTCGATCGCCGGAGCGACCGGCTCGATGGCAGGGGCAGGCTCCGCCGTCCCCGTGGAGGGGGCGAGAGGCTCCAGCGCCGCTTGTGCAGGCGCCGGCGGCCGCGGCGGGTCGGCATTCCCCGATGCCAGCACTTTCATGGCCAGATGGCGCGCCCAGCGCGCGCGGTCCCAACCCTCCAGCCGGCGGCTGGCCTGGCCGTCGTTGAACACCACGCGGGGACGGTCGCCGGCGAGCGTTTCGTCCAGGCGATCGAGCGCATCGTCGTCTTCGTCGTCGAGGTTGACCACCAGCACGTCCGCGTCCACCGAGACGAGCAGTTTGCGGTTGAAGCCCTTGAGCGGCCCCTCGTGCACGATCCTCGCGCCGCGTTCCTGCAGTGCGCTGCGCAACTGTTCCCCCAGGCCCGCGTCGTCGAACAGCAGGGCGACCGCCGGCGCCGCCTCAGCCATGGACGACCTCCATCGCGCGCTGTTCCAGTACCTCGGCGATCTGCGCCAGCAGTTCGACTTCCTGGTAGGGCTTGCCGAGGTAACGGTCCACGCCGATGTCGAAGGCGCGCTGGCGATGCTTGTCGCCGGTACGCGAGGTGATCATGATGATCGGCACATCGCGCAGGCGCGGATCGGCCTTCATGTGGGTCGCCAGCTCGTAGCCGTCCATGCGCGGCATCTCGATGTCCAGCAGCATGAGGTCGGGCACGCGGTCGTGCAGCTTCTCCAGCGCGTCGACGCCGTCCTTTGCGGTAGCGACCTCGTAGTCGTGGCGTTCCAGCACGCGACCGGTGACCTTGCGCATGGTGATCGAATCGTCGACCACCATCACCATCGGCTTGGTGCGCTGCTCATCGAGCATCGGCGTCGACACCGCGCCGACGCCGTCGGCCAGGCGCTGTTCGCGGCGGGCGATGCCGTGGCGCACCAGCGGCGGCAGGTCGAGAATGATCAGCACCGAGCCGTCGCCCATGATGGTCGCGCCGAGCACGCCCGGCACCGAGCTGACCTGCGGGCCGACGGACTTGACCACGATCTCGCGCGAGCCGATCACGGCGTCGATGCGGATCGCGGCGCGCAGGTCGCCGGCGCGGGTCAGCAGCAGCGGCAGCTGTTCTTCTTCGCCGCCGTGGCTGGGCGGCAGGCCGAGCAGTTCGTTGAGGTCGTGGATGCCGTAGGAGTCACCGTTGTAGTCGAAGACCGGGTTCGCCTCGGCCATGCGGGCAGCCAGGTCGTCCGGACTGATCCGGGCCACGCCCTGCACCGAGGTCATCGGGATGGCGTAGCTCGCCTCGCCGATGCGCACGACGATGGCCTGCGTCACCGCCAGGGTGAACGGCAGGCGCAATATGAAGGTGGTGCCCTGGCCGGCCTGCGATTCGATCGCCAGCGAGCCGCCGAGTTGCTTGATCTCGTTGGACACCACGTCCATGCCCACGCCGCGGCCGGCCAGCTGGGTGACCTGGCTGGCAGTGGAGAAGCCGGTCTGGGTGATCAGGCCGAGCAACTGGTCGTCGCTGGGCCGCGAGTCAGGGCGCAGCAGGCCGCGCTCGATCGCGCGGGCGCGGATCGCCTCGCGGTTCAGGCCGCGGCCGTCGTCGCTGACGCGCACCACCACCTCGGTCGCTTCGCGAGCCACGCGGATGCGCACCGCACCCTCGGTCGGCTTGCCCGCCTTGCGGCGGTCGGCAGGCGATTCGATGCCGTGCGCGATGGCGTTGCGCAGCATGTGCTCGAACGGCGCCTTGATGCGGTCGAGCAGGTTGCGGTCCATTTCGCCGTGCGCGCCCTCGACGTACAGCTGGGCGCTCTTGCCTTCTTCCTGGGCGGCCTGGCGCAGCGTGCGGCGCAGGTTCGGCACCATCGTGTCGAACGGCAGCATGCGGGTGCGCAACAGGCCATCCTGCAGCTCCGCGCTGACGCGCGACTGCTGGATCAGCAGCGTCTCGGACTGGCGGGTCAGCTCGTCCAGCATGTTCTGGATCGAGACCAGGTCGGATACCGACTCGGCCAGCGCACGCGAGTATTGCTGCAGCTGCGAGAAGCGGTCGAGCTCGAGCGGGTCGAACGCGGCGATGCCCGCCTCGCGATGCTCGCGCTGGAAGCGCGCAATGATCTGCGCCTCGGTCTCGATCTCCAGCATGCGCAGCTGGCTGCGCAGGCGCTGTACGGTCTGGTCCAGCTCGACCAGGTTGAAGCGGTAGCCGGCGACCTGCTGCTCAAGGCGCGAGCGGTAGATCGCCACCTCGCCGGCATGGTTGACCAGGTTGTCGAGCAGTTCCGCGCGGACGCGGATCTGTTCCTGCGCCGGGCGGATTTCCTCTTCGCGGTCGGGCAGCAGCTCGGGCAACAGTTCCGGCAGCGGGGCGGCAGGCAAGCGGGCCGTTCCGGCTGCTGGTGCGGTGGCGTCCCCGCCTTCCTCGGCCAGCGTTTCCTGGCCGGCCATTGCCAGCAGGCGGTCGATCAGCGCCTGCGGGTATTCGATGGACATGCCTTGCGAAACGCGCTGCACCAGCGAGTTCAAGGTGTCGAAACCGGACTCCAGCGCACCGATCAGCTGCGCGGTATCGCGCTCGCCCACTGGCCTTTCGAGCAATGTCTCGATGGCGTGGGTCAGGTCGCCCACCGGTACCAGGCCGGCAATGCGGGCGCCGCCCTTGAGCGTGTGCAGGTCGCGCTGCACGCCCGCGGCGTGCGCCGGCTCGCCCGGATCGGCACGCCACTGGGCCAGCAGGCCGTCGGCGTGGTCGAGCAGTTCGCGCGCTTCCTCGGTGAAGATTTCGAGCAGGTCCGGATCGATCTGGCCCACCCATGGCGCGTTCGACGTGCCCTCCTTGCGCGCCGCGGCCGCGGCTTCAATCGGCGCTTCGGCCCCTGCGATCGGTTCGCTGCCAGCGGCGACCGGCTCATGCGCGGTCTCGCCGGTCGCGCTGTCCGCCGGTCCGGGAAGGGCTTCCTCGGCTGGCGTGGCGAGCGGTGCCCGCTCGGCTGGCTCGATCGCATCAACAGACTGGAACGGGACCGTTTCCCCGGCCCGCAACGACGAAGTGTGCTCCGGCCCGCTGATCTCCAGGCCGGCATCCCAACCTGTGGGCGACTCGGGCGCGCCAGGCATGCCGGCGACCTCGCCCGCTTCGTCCGGACCCGTGCCGTCGAGCGCGCCGGCAGCCGTCGGGTGGCTGTCGACCGATTCGTTCAGCAGGCTGTCCAGCAGCGCAGCCAGGCTCTGCTGGTCATCCGTTTCGGCGCTGAAGGCACCCGCGGTGGTGCCAGCCACCGGCGTTCCGGCAGTTTCCAGGTCGAACGCATCGAGCGCGGCCAGGAGCTCGCCGGCGTAACTGTCGTGCTCATCGGTTCCGGCCGCGACCGGCTGGCCGGCCATTTCGCTCGTCGCCGGTCGCCCGAGCGCATCGCCGAGACCGGCATCGAGCGCGGCGGCGACGCCGTCGTCCGGCATTTCCGCAGACAGGTCCTCCGCACGCGAATCGAACAGCACGTGCGCGACCTTCGGTTCCGGCTGGCTGTCGCGCAGCTCGACCAGCCGTGCGGTGAGTACGTCGACGTCGGGCAGTTGCGGTTCGGGCGCGTCGAACTGCGCCATCACGTGGTCGACGACGTCGGCCGACTGCGCAAGCAAGTGCGCGCCTTCCGCGGACAGCGGCTCGCCGGCGGCGCGCAGGCGCTTGAGCAGGCTTTCCAGCGGCGACAGCAACTGGGTCAGCAGCGGGATGTCGACCATCGCGATGGCGCCGTGCAGCGTGTGCACCGCGCGCAGCAGCGCGTCGTCGATGCGCAGTTCGCCGTCGGCGCGTGCGAGCGCACCCCGGATCGCCTGGAGGTATTGCGCCACTTCGCTGCGCAGGATTTCCAGCAGCACCGGGTCGACCGGCGGCATGACCGGCAGGGCGATGGTCTCGGCCCGCCCGGCCGCGGCATCGGCCGCCTCGATGGCGGCCGTGAGGTCGGTATGCGCAGCGGCTGGGATGGCTTCGACGGCCGCATCCAGGCGCGGCACGCGGCGGCGCACCACGCGGCGCACGGTTTCCGTGACGGCCGGCGCATGGTCGCCCAACTGCGCCATTTCGCCGGCAGCAAGGCGGTCGGCCGTGGCCATGATCGCGGCGAGCGGCGCAGTCGGCGTGCCTTCGCCCTTGAGCGCCGCCAGCAACTGCGGCAGCGCGTCGATGGCAGCGCGGACCAGCGCCTGCACGCCTTCGTGCGGCTGGATGCTGGCATCCAGCACGCGATTGAGCATGTTCTCGACCTTCCAGGCGAATTCGCCCAGCACGCTGGCGCCGACCAGCCGGCCGGAACCCTTGAGCGTATGGAAGGAGCGGCGGATCGGCGTGAGCGCGGCCAGCTGCGAGGAGTCGGTCAGCCAGGTCTGCTCGGCGTTGCGCAGGTTGTCGATCTCCTCCTGCATTTCCTCCAGGAAGATCTCGCGGATGTCGTCGTCGATGCCCTCGGTGCCCCGCTGGAAGCCGGCGTTGCCTGCCAGTGCGTCGGCGACCGGCACCTCCTCGACGACCTCTTCCTCGATCTCCACCCAATCGCCGTTGTCTTCCGCGCCGGAAGGCATCGGCAATGGCTCGGTCTGCGCCAGGCGCAGGCCGGCCAGTTCGTGGGCGGCCGGCTGCAGCGATTCGCCGCTGCCGATGATGAGGTCCCCGAGATCGCCGCCGGCGGCGAGGCTGACCGATTCGGACAGCGACGGTTCGACCGCTTCCCTCGCGGCGACGGGCGCCGGTTCTTCATAGGCCAGGGCGACGCGCGCGGCGGGCAGCGGCCAGTAGCCGAGCGAACCGAGGCTGTGCTCGGCCACGTCCAGGATGTGCTCCAGGCCGCCGCGGTGCTCGCGGGCTGCCTCCAGGTAGTACTCCAGCGCGGCCAGGGCATCGGCCAGGTGGTCCATCTGGGCGCTGCCCGGCACGCGCCGGTCGACGAGCATCTCGTTGCCGATGAAGCGGCCGATGCCCTCGGCCAGTTCGGACGGGCGCGGTGCCGAAAGCATGCGCATGGCGCCGGCCACTTCGTCCATCAGGGCGGGGGTGCCGTGCAGCTGCGCATGGTCCCAACCGGCCTCGACGAAGGCGACGATGGCGTCCTTCACTTTGGCGGCATTGGCGATCGCCTCCTGCATGAGCGTGGCGAGGATGCTGCGTGCCTCGCTGCGCGGCAGTGCGGGTACGACATCGCCCTCGACCGGCACCGCTTCGCTGGCGAGGTCCTCGGCGCCCAGGCTTTCGATATGGTCGTCCAACGACGATTCGACGTAGAGCAGCGCACCGGCGACGTCGAGCAGCACACCCTCCTCCGGCGTGCGCACCTTGTGCGCGATCTCCTCCAGCACACGGCGTTGCTCGTTGACCACGCGGCGCGGCACGGCCAGCGCCAGCATGCCCAGCGTGTCGCCCACGCGCTCGAGCACCTCGCCCTGCGCGGACAGCTGCGCGGGGTCGGCGTCGCTCTGGCGCAGGAACAGGTCGAGCGCTTCCTTCACGCGCAGCAGGTCTTCCTTCAGTGCCTTGGACACCGAATCCAGCAGGGCGCGGTTGTGGCCGGACATCGAGCCGCGCGCATGCTCCAGCTCGGCGGCGTCGGGCAACAGGCTGTCGAGCCGGTAGGTCTGCTTCAGCTGCGCCATCTGCGGGCTGGCCTGGCGGGCCTGCGCCACGATGTAGAGCAGCTTGCTGGCCAGGTCGTCCGCATCGCCGCCGCGCAGGCTGGCTTCGCCCTGCTCGATGAGCTGGCGGATGTTGCGGTCGACCTTGCCGATCAACTGGCGGATCTCGGCCGCATGGCTCTTGAGCGTGCCCTGCTCCAGGCCTTCCAGCACACCGGCAGCGATCCACCACAGGCGGCGGCCGGGCACGGTCCAGCAGCGGCCGGCGATCGCCAGCAGCGTCTCGCGCATGGCCACCAGCTGCTGCGCCGCATTCTGGCCGCGGAACCATGCCAGCAGCTGCTGCTGGAAGCGCAGCCGCAATGCGGTGATCGCGCTGCGCTGGGCGGCCACGTCGACTTCGCCCTGCGCGCCGGGCGCCTGCACCGGCAGCGCCTGTTCCAGGTTCGGGTTGAACAGCGCCGCCTCGGACAACGCCTGCTGGTCGCGGCTGGCGCGCAGGTCGTTGAGCAGCGGCAGCAGCACCACCGGCACGTCGCGATGGCCGCCGGAGAGGCGCTCGAGGTAGTCGGGCAGCTGCATGAGGCCGCGCATCAGCGCGCCGAAGGCGTCCTCGCGTTGGCGGATGTGGTCTTCCAGCAGGCAGATGGCGAGCGTTTCCATCTCCTCGGCGACCATGGCCGCGCCGTACAACTCGACCATGCGCAAGGTGCCCTGCACCTGGTGCAGGTGATCCACGCACGCGCGCATGATTTCGCGCTTGCCCGGGTTTTCTACGTAGGATTCCAGCGCCTCGCGGGCTCGCGCCAGGGTCTCGTCGAGCTCTGGCTTGACCCACTGCAGGGTGGTGAAATCGATGTGGTCTTGAAGTCTCATGCGCCCCTCTTGAGCGGCTGCGCGCTACACGCGCATCGCGCAACCGTTCGAGGTTGCCCCCTGTCGGTAAACGTTGATCAACCCGGCAACTTGAAGTGCGCCACCGAGCGCCGCAGGTCGCTCGCCAGCTGCGCCAGGTAGCCGATCGAGTCGGCCGTCTGGCTCGCGCCCTGCGAGGTCTGCGAGGTGATTTCCTGGATCGCGTTCATCGAGTGCGAAATGTCGGTCGCCGCCGCGGACTGCTGGCGCGCCGCGGTGGAGATGTTCTGAATCAGCGCCGACAGGTCGTGCGAGACGCGCTCGATGTCGCCCAGTGCGCTGCCGGCGTCCTCGGCCAGACGCGCACCGGCGACCACCTCGGCGGTGGTCTGCTCCATC
>NZ_JABFWW010000136.1 GCF_013362045.1 Frateuria sp.
GGCGACCGCTGGGGACCGGGCTCGCGCATCCCGGCGATCGTGGTCTCGCCGCACGCGAAGAAGGGCCACGTCGACCACACCGTCTACGACACCGGCTCGATCGCCCGCCTCATCACCCGCCGCTTCGGCCTGCGCAAGCTCCAAGGCCTGACGCAACGCGAGGACGCGATGCGCGCGGCCGGCGGCCCGCCCCCGGGCGACCTCACCGCCACGCTGGACTTCACCTGACATCCTGCTCCCTCTCCCCGCAGGGGAGAGGAAGCAAAAGCCTAGGAGACGCGCACCACCGCACGGCCGCGATGCCTTGCGCGCCATGCGCGCCAGCGCGCCGACAGGCAGGAGAAGATCACGTACAGCGCCGGCGTGCTGAGCAGGGTCAGGCTCTGCGAGATCAGCAGGCCGCCGATCAGCGCGATACCGAGCGGGCGGCGCAGTTCGGAACCCTCGCCCAGGCCGATCGCGATCGGAAGCGCGGCAAGGATCGCCACCATGGTCGTCATCATGATCGGACGGAAGCGCACGATGCAGGCCTCGCGTACCGCCTCCAGCGGACTCTTGCCGTGTTCGCGCTCGGCCACCAGCGCGAAGTCGATCATCATGATCGCGTTCTTCTTGACGATGCCGATCAAGAGCACCAGCGCGATCTGCGAGATCACCGACAGCTCCGTGCCGGTCAGCCACAGCGCCAGCAGCGCGCCCACGCCCGCCGCCGGCAGCGTGGAGAGGATGGTCACCGGGTGGATCAGGCTCTCGTAGAGCATGCCCAGCACGATGTAGACCGTGAGGATCGCGGCCAGGATCAGCCAGCCCATGCCGCTCTGCGTCTCCATGAAGCGGCGGAAGTCGCCGCCCACGTTGAGCCGGATGTCGCCGGGCATCCGCATGCCATCGACCGTGTGCTGGATGATCGCCATCGCCTCGCCCATGCTCACGCCGTCGGCGAGGTTGAAGGACAGGTCCATCGTCGTGTACTGGTCCTCGTGCGAGACCTGCGAGGGCGCCAGGCCAGGCTCCTGGTGCGCCAGCGCGCCGAGCGGGATCATCCGGCCACTGTCCGAGCGCACGTAGATGCGGTCGATCGCCGCCGGCGTGGCGGTCTGCGCGGGCAGCGCATTGATCACCACCTTGTACTGGTTGATGTCCGAGTAGATGGTCGAGACCTGGCGCTGGCCGAAGGCGTTGTACAGCGCCCCATCGATGGTGCCGACCGACACGCCCAGCCGTGCGGCCTTGTCGCGGTCGATCACCACGTTCTGGCGCAGACCGGCCTCGTCGATGTCGCTGCCGACGTCCTTGAGCTTGGGATTCTTCTTCAGCTCGGCGACCAGCCGTGGCAACCACAGCTGCAGCTCCTCCAGGTTGTCGCCCTGCAGCGAGACCTGGTACTGCGCGCCCTGGTTGCCGCCGCCCCCGCTGCCGCTGGGCAGGTCCTGGATCGGGCGCAGGCGCAGGTTGAGGTCGGGGTAGCGGTCGGCCTTGGCCGAAAGCCGCGCAAGCACGGCGAAGGTGTCGTCGCGGCGGCCCTCGCCGAGGGTCTTCAGCTCGATGTTGAACGCGCCGGCCGTACCCTGGCGGCTGGTACCCAGGCGCGAGCCGACCGCCTTGACGTCCGGGTCGGCCAGCAGCATCCGGGTCAACCGCTCCTGGCGTTCCATCGCGCCCTGGAACGACACCGTGGCGCTGGAGGTGGCGCGACCCCAGATCAGCCCGGTGTCCTGCGGCGGGAACAGGCCGGACTTGACCATGCCGAACAGGAAGAAGGTGGCCGCGATCAGCACCAGCGGCGTCAGTGAAAGCGCCAGCGCGTGGCGCAGCGCCAAGTCCAGCGCACGGCTGTAGAGGCCGAGCATGCCGGCGTGGAAGCGGTCCAGCGCACGGCCCATCCGGGAAGGTTCCGCCGTCGCGTGGCCGTGCAGGAACAGCCCGCACAGCGAAGGCGTCAGGGTGAGCGAGATCAGCGCCGACATCGCGATCGCCGCCACCAGCGTCATCGTGAACTCGTGCATGAACATGCCGGTGATGCCCGGCGCGAACAGCAGCGGAATGAACACCGCGATCAGCGAGGCGGTGATCGAGACGATGGTGAAGCCGATCTCGCGCGCGCCGGTGAGCGCCGCCTCCATCCGCGGCATGCCCTGGTCGATGTGGCGGATCACGTTCTCGATCACCACGATGGCGTCGTCCACCACGAAGCCGATCGCGATCACCAGCGCCAGCAGGGTGAGGTTGTTGAGCGTGTAGCCGAACACGTACATCACCGCGAAGGCGCCGGCCAGCGACAGCGGCACCGTGAGCGCGGCGATCAGCGTGGGCGCGAGCCGGCGCAGGAACAGCGCCATGGTCAGCACCACCATCGCCAGCGAGATCAGTAAGGTCGCCTGCACCTCGTGCAGCGAGGCGCGGATGGTCGGCGTGCCGTCGAAGTACGGGGTGAGCGTGGTGCCGGGCGGCAGGTAGGCGCGCAAGGCGGGCACCTGCGCCTTGACGCTGTCGACGGTGGCGATGACGTTGGCGTCGGACTTCCTGAAGACGTACATCAGCACGGCCGGCTTGCCCTGGAACCAGGCCGCCTGGTATGCGTCCTGCTGGCCGGCGTAGACGTGCGCGACGTCCGACAGCCGGATCGGCACGCGGTTGCGCACCGCGATCACCAACCTGGCGAAGTCGTCGGCCGTATGCAGCTGGTCGTTGGCGGTGACCGCCATGGTGGTCGCGCCATTGGACAGGAAGCCCTGCGGCGAGGTCACGTTGGCCGCGGTCAGCGCATTGCGCAGCTGGTCGGGCGAGAGGCCCATCGCGTTGAGCGCATGCAGGTCGACGTCCACGCGGATCGCCGGCGTCGCCGCGCCGGCGATCTCCACCGAGGACACGCCCGGCAACTGCCGCAGCCGCTGCGCCAGCAGGCTGTCGGCGGCGTTGTACAGGTCGGCCGCCGATTGCGTGTCGGAAGTCAGCGCGAAGGCGATGATGGGATCGTCGTTGGGGTTGGCCTTCTGGTAGCTGGGCGGGCTGTTGAGGCCCGGCGGCAGGTCCGGCGCGGCCGCGTTGATTGCCGCCTGCACGTCGCGCGCTGCGGCGTCCAGGTCGGTACCGCCGCGGAATATGAGAAAGACCGAGGAGCTGCCCTCGGAACTGTGCGAGCGCATCGTGTCGATGCCCGGTACCTGGCCCAGGTGCCGCTCCAGCGGTGCGGCCACGGTGGAAGCCATGGTGCTGGCATCGGCACCGGCCTCCTGCGCCTGCACGAAGATCACCGGAAACTGCATCTGCGGCAACGCCGCCACGCCCAGCAGCGCATAGCAGATCACCCCCGCGATGAGCACGCCCATGGCCAGCAGCGAGGTGCCGATCGGGCGGCGGATGAAGGGGCCGGAGATGTTCATGCGGCGGCGGTTCGAAAAAAGGAGGACAGGATACGCGGCATCGTCGTGCTAACGCGCGGAGTGCGTATCGGTTGAACCGGAGGCGCGTATCCATTGCCGTGGCGGTCCGGCTTAGCGCGCTCTCCCCTTTGAGGGAGAGCGCGGGGGTGAGGGACGGGTGTTCGCGGGTTGACGTGGTTGTGCGCTGACGCGCTTTTGCTTATCGCTCTTGTGTGTCGCTTCCGCCAAATCAAGAACGACAGCGCACAACCAAGCTATCCGGCGAGCACCCACCCCTCACCCCAACCCTCTCCCCAAAAGGGGAGAGGGCGCAAAGGCAGGGGAGCAAAGGCAGCACCCTCCCGGAGGGGAAGCCAGACGCGCTACGCCGCGCGGGCGTCGGCCTGCGCCCGCTCCAGCGCCCGCCGCTCGCGGCGCAGCCGCAACCAGTCGGAGAAGCGTTCCATGTAGAGGTAGATCACCGGCGTGGTGTAGAGCGTGACCAGCTGCGAGAGCAGCAGGCCGCCGACGATGGACACGCCCAGCGGCCGGCGCAGTTCCGCGCCGATGCCGTTGCCCAGCGCCAGCGGCAGCGCGCCGAGCATGGCCGCCGCAGTGGTCATCATGATCGGGCGGAAGCGCAGCAGGCAGGCGCGCCGGATCGCCTCGCGCGCATTGAGCCCTTCGCGCTGCGCCTCGATGGCGAAGTCGATCATCATGATCGCGTTCTTCTTGACGATGCCGATCAGCAGCACGATGCCGACGATGCCGTCCACCGACAGGCTCATGCCGCACAGGATCAGCGCCAGCAGCGCACCCACACCCGCCGGCGGCAGCGTCGAGATGATGGTGAGCGGGTGGATATAGCTCTCGTAGAGCACGCCCAGCACGATGTAGATCACCACGATCGCTGCCAGCAGCAACAACACCTCGTCGCCCAGCGAGGCATTGAATTCTGCCGCCTTGCCGATGAACTCGCCGCGCACCTGCGGCGGGAAATCGAGCTGCGCCTCCACTTCGTGGATCGCCTCGACCGCCTGCGACAGCGAATAGCCCGGCGCGAGGTTGAACGACAGCGTCACCGCCGGCAGCTGCTGCTGGTGGCTGACCACCAGCGGCGCGGCAGCGACCTGCGCGGTGGCCAGCGAGGCGATCGGGATGGTGCCGCCGGCACCGATCTGGAAACCCACGTTGCCGGTGTTGCCGATACCTGCCGGCGTGGCCGAGTTGGCCGAGGTGAGCTGGCCGAAGCTGGTCGCGGAGGAGCCGGTCAGCGCGCCGTTGCCGTTGCCGCGCACGGTGAGCTTGTTGAGCAGGTCGCGGCTGGTGCGGAACTCCGGCGCCACTTCCAGCACCACGCGGTACTGGTTCAGCTGGGTGAAGATGGTGGAGATCTGGCGCTGGCCGAAGGCGTCGTACAGCGTGTCGTCGATGGTCTGCACCGGCACGCCCAGGCGGCTGGCCTTCTCACGGTCGATGGTGAGCCTGAGCGCATTGCCCTGGTCGGCCAGGTTGTTGTCCACGTCGGCCAGCTCGGGCCGCTTGCGCAGCGCCTGGGTCATCTGCTCGGCGCGTCTGGCCAGATCCCTGGAGTCCACTTCCGACAACGAATACTGGTACTCGGTGGCCGCCACGCGGGTGTCCAGCGTCACGTCCTGCACGGGCTTCAGGTACAGCGCCACGCCCGGGATGCCGGCCACCGCCTGTTGCAGGCGCGGCAGCACCTCGTCCAGGCCGCCGCGATCGCCGCGGTCCTTCAGCACGATCGAGAGCTGGCCCTGGTTGAGCGTGGGGTTGATCGAGCCGGCACCGATGAAGGCCGCCACGCCGGACACCGCCGGATCCTTGTGCAGCGCGTCGGCCACCGCCTTGGTGCGCTGCTCCATCTGCGGGAAGGCGATGTTCTGGTCCGCTTGCACCACGCCGGTGATCAGGCCGGTGTCCTGCTCGGGCAGCAAGCCCTTGGGGATCACCACGTAGAGGATCACGGTGAGCACCACGGTGGCGCCCGCCACCAGCATGGTCAGGCGGCGGTGGTCGAGCACCACGTCCAGCGTGCGGGCGTAGAGATCAACCGTGCGCGTCCACAGGTTGCGCTTGCCCTGCGCCGCGGCGTGCTCGTGCGCGGTATCACCTTCCGGAAGCTGGTCGGGCTTGAGCAGGTAGGCGCACATCATCGGCGTCAGCGTCAGCGACACCAGCATCGAGATCGCCACCGCAATGGTCAGCACCCAGGCGAACTCGTGGAACAGGCGGCCGGTGACGCCGGGCATCAAGAGCAGCGGCAGGAACACGGCGATCAGCGAGACGGTCAGCGACAGCACCGTGAAGCCGATCTCCTTGGCGCCAATCTCGGCCGCCTCCTTGCCGCTCTTGCCCTGCTCGATGTAGCGCACGATGTTCTCGATCATCACGATCGCATCGTCGACCACGAAGCCGGTGGCCACGGTCAGCGCCATCAGCGAGAGGTTGTCCAGCGACATGCCGGTGAACGCCATCACGCCGAAGGTGCCCAGCAGCGACAGCGGCACCGCCACCGACGGGATCACCGTGGCCCACAGCCGGCGCAGGAACACGAAGATCACCGCCACCACCAGGCACACGGTAAGGATCAGCGTGAACTCCACATCGTGCACCGAGGCGCGGATGGTCACCGTGCGGTCGGCGAACACGCCAAGGTGCACGTCCGCCGGCAGTACCGCCTGCAGCGACGGCAGCACCGCGCGGATCTGCTGCACGGTCTGCACGATGTTGGCGCCGGGCTGGCGGCGGATGTCCAGCAGCACGGCCGGCTTGCCGTTGGCCCAGGCGGCGAGCTGGTCGTTCTCCACGCCGTCGACCACGCGGGCGACGTCCTTCAGCCGCACCGGCGCGCCGGCCTTGTAGCTGATGATGGTCTGGCCATAGGCGGCCGCGTCGGTGAGCTGGTCGTTGGTGCCGATCGAGTAGCTCTGCGTGGCGCCGTTGAGCGTGCCCTTGGGCGCGTTGACGTTGGCCGCCGTCAGCGCAGCGCGCACGTCTTCCAGCGTCAGCCCCAGGTTGGACAGCTGCGAGGGATTGACCTGCACGCGCACGGCCGGGCGCACGTTGCCGGCGATCGAAACCAGGCCCACGCCCTGCACCTGGGAGAGCTTCTGGGCGATGATCGAATCGGCCAGGTCGTTCACCTCGCGCAGCTGGCGGCTGTCGGAGGTGAGCATCAGGGTGAGGATCGGCGCATCGGCCGGGTTCACCCGGTTGTACACCGGCGGATACGGCAGGTTGTTGGGCAGCGTGCCCTTGGCCGCGCTGATCGCCGCCTGCACGTCCTGTGCGGCGATGTCGATGTCACGATCCATGTTGAACTGCAGGATGATCGTCGACAGGCCCGCGGACGAATCCGAGCTCATGATCGACAGCCCGGAGATCTGCCCGAACTGGCGCTCCAGCGGCGTCGTCACCAGCGCGGCCATGGTGGTGGCGCTGGCGCCCGGGTACTGCGTGGTCACGACCAGGCTGGGCGCGTCGATCTCCGGCAGCGCGGAGACCGGCAGCTGGCGGTAGCCGAGCACGCCCAGCAGCAACACCGCCACCATCAGCAGCGAGGTGGCGATCGGGCGGCGGATGAAGAGGGTGGAGAAGCCCATGGGTTATCCGGATCAGGTTCGTTGGGTAAACACGCCGCCGTGCAACCACCGTTCGCCCTGAGCGTAGCGCAGCGGAGTCGAAGGGCTTCCCTTCGACTTCGGCCTGCGGCCTACGCTCAGGACGAACGGCTTTTTCGGTGTTCGCACCGGGCTGGCCCGGCGCGAACGATCCAAAAGCTCAATGTCCGCGGCGGCCACGGCCAGCGCCCTGCTGCTTGGCCTTCTGCAGTTCGGCCGCGGTCGGCGCCGCCGGCACTTCGCCGGGCTTGAGCGGGTTGACCTTGCTGCCGGGCTTGAGCCGGAACTGGCCCTCGGTGACCACGCGATCGCCTTGCTTCAGGCCACTGCCGATCATCACCGCGCTGTCGCCCACCTCCTGCGCCACCTTGACCGGCTGCATCTTCACCGTGTTGTCCGCCTGCAGCAGGTAGACATAATCACCGTCCGGGCCGCGCTGCACGGCCTGCGCAGGGATCACCAGGCCGCCGCCGACGGTGCGCACCTTCAGCCGCACGTTGACGAACTGGCCCGGCCACAGTGCGTTGCCGTTGTTGGGGAACTCCGACTTCAGGCGGAAGGTGCCGGTGCTCGCATCGATCTGGTTGTCGATCACCTTCAGCACGCCGCCGTCGGCCACCACGTGCGCGTCGCCGCGGTCGAGCGCGGCCACCGTGAGCTCGCCGCCGCCCTGCGAAGCCTGGCGCACCATGTCCAGGTTCTGCTCGGGCAGGTTGAACATCACGTTGATCGGATGGAGCTGGGTCAGCGTGACGATGGTGCTGGTGGTGGTCACCACGTTGCCCGGATCGACGCCGCGGATGCCGGCCAGTCCATCGATCGGCGAGAGCACCTTGGTGTAGCCCAGCTGCACCTCGGCGTCGCGGATCGAGGCCTGGTCGGCGGCGACGGTCGCCTCCAGCTGGCTCACCGTGTTGCGCAGCGCGTCCAGGTCCTGCTTGGCGATGTAGCCCTTCGGCCCGAGTTCCTGGCTGCGCGAGTAGTTGGCCTTGGCGGTCGCCAGCTGCGCCTGGTCCTGGTGCAGCCGCGCCACGGCCTGGTCGTAGGTGGCCTGGAAGGTGCGCGGGTCGATCTGCGCCAGCACCTGGCCCTTCTTCACCGGCTGGCCTTCGGTGAACTCCAGGCTCAGCAGGCGGCCGCTCACCTGCGGGCTGATCGCCACCGTGTTCAGTGCCTGCACCGTGCCCAGCGCAGTCAGGTAGACCGGCACGTCCTGGCGCGCCACCGGCACCACGGTCACCGGCACCGGGGGTTGTTCTCCTTCCTTGCCCTGGGCCTTGTCCTGCCCTGCATGTGGCCCGCCGGGCTTGTGCATCAGGCGCAGCCCGACCACGAGCAGCACCAGCACCACCACGACGGCCAGCGCGATCTTCCAGAAACGCGACATGTGCAAAAACTCCCGATTGGATGTCGGCCGCACGCCGCGCGCCGTGCGCAGCCGATAGGCCCGGTGAAAGGATAGGGTTACAGCAACGGGCTTGGACAATGCCAGTTGACACAGGTGCCCCATGACCGAAGGCACCCAACCGATGGCATGTGGGGATGCAACCGGGCCATGGTACGCGGCATGACCGACAAAGGTGCCGCGGGCATAGGGCGGCCCTGAAACTTGCCGCCGGCTTGCTCTATAATGGGCGTCTTGTCTGCCTTGTGCCGGCCCCCGAGGGCATGCCGGCACGTCCACTGATCACTTGGAGTTACTTGCGTGAGCGGTTCCTTGACCAAATCGGACCAGAGCTTCATCCGCCAGTTCGGCTGGCTGATCGCCGGTCTTCACGTGCTGGCGCTGGTGTTGCTGATCATGGCCTACACCATCTACACCCGCGCGCCGAAGGAAACCAATCCGCAGGTCGCGCAGAAGATCGCCGCGCGCCTGGCCCCGGCCGGCGCCGTGTACGCGGGCGATACCGGCCGCGCTGCTATGGCCGCCGCGCAGGAAGCCGCTGCCAAGGCCGCCGCCTCGCAGGTCGCCTTCGGCGGCAGCACCGACGGCAAGACCGTCTACGACGGCCTGTGCCACAGCTGCCATACCGCCGGCGTCGCCGGCGCGCCCAAGCTGGGCGACAAGGCCGCGTGGGCGCCGCGCATCGCCGAGGGCATCGATACCCTGGTCAAGCATGCGCTCGAGGGCTACCACGGCCCCGACGGCAACTTCATGCCGCCCAAGGGCGGCATGCCCTCGCTCACCGACGAGCAGGTCAAGAACACCGTGCACTGGATCGTGGACCAGGCCAAATAACCCCGGCCTGATCAAAAGGCTTTCCCAAGACGCCGCCCACCGGGCGGCGTTTTCGTTTGTGCCTCTCGGCGGGAAACGGGCCCGTAGGGTGCGCTTCGGTCCACCATCAAGTTTCCAAGGTGGCTACGGGCGCCACGCCTGGGCGAAGCGCTGCAGCTGCGGGAAGAACGCATCGAAGCGCGCCTGCAGCGGCGCGTCCAGCGCCTGCAGCACCGGCAGCATTCGATCCAGCGGATTGTCCCGCTGCAGGCGCTGGCCGATTCCGGCCAGCGCGCGGCCGAGCATTTCCGGTTCGGCGTAGCCGGCGGGCAGGTCGTTGGCCTGCATGTAGCGGACGAAGCGGTGCGCGGTGGCCGGCAGCAGCGCAGCCTGCCGGTCCAGCTGCGCGCGCAGCTCTTGCGAGAACACCTGCAGCGGCACCGGTGACCACCGCGCGAAGTCGCGCGCCAGGCAGTGATCGAACCACATGTCCAGCGCGATACCGGCGTAGCGCCGGTACGGCGGCGGGAACAGGGCGCGCGCGGCAAGCACCTCGGCGTGGCGGTCGGTGTAGCCGTCGATCGCGCGGTGCAGTGCGATGCCTGCACGCACGCTCGCCGGCAGGGCCGGATCGGGCGCGCCGCGCACGAAATCGCCGAGCACGCCGCCCAGCCGCAGGCCCTCGTCGTCGCCGGCCAGCAGCGCGTGCGCCAGGTGGTTCATGTGCCCGCTCCGCGGTGCCGCGGCTGCGGCAGGGTGCCGGCGGTTATCATTGCGCGCATGACGCCCACCATCCTTCCCGACGACCCCGCAACCTTTCCGGGCGAAGAGGCGAGCTTCGCTCTCGCCGGCCCGGCCGGCAAGCTGGAGGCCATCGCCAACGTGGCATCGCCCGCGGAGGCGCGCGCCGGCGTGGCGGTGATCTGTCACCCCAACCCCGTGCAGGGCGGCACCATGCACAACAAGGTGGTGACCATGCTCGAGCGCAGCCTGCGCGAGTGCGGGCTGGATACCGTGCGCTTCAACTTCCGCGGCACCGGCGCCTCCGCGGGCAGCTACGACGAGGGCAACGGCGAAGGCGAGGACCTCGCCGCGGTGGTCGCCTGGGCCCGCCGCATGCGGCCGGGCGACGCGCTGTGGCTGGCCGGCTTCTCCTTCGGCAGCTACGTGACCATCCGCAACGCGGTGCGCCTGAAGGCGGCGGCGCTGGTCAGCATCGCGCCGCCGGCGGGGCGCTTCGCCCTCGCCGAAGTGCAGGCGCCACAGTGCCCGTGGCTGATCGTGCAGGGCGAGGCCGACGAGGTGGTCGAGCCGCAGGCCGTGTTCGACTGGATCGACAGCCTGCCGGTCGAGCCCGAGGTCGTGCGCATGCCCGAGACCAGCCATTTCTTCCACCGCCGGCTGATGGACCTGCGCGGAGCGGTCAAACACGCGGTGCAGCCGTGGCTGCCGCCGTTGCGCAACGGATGAGTAGCCCAGGCAGCCTGGCCTCTCGTCTCGGCGTGAAGCCGCACACTCACCCGCAAACGTCCACCGCATGACCCCTTCGATCACCCCCTCCGCCCGCTACCACGAAGGCGTTGCCGCGCATCGCTGGGAAGCGGACCCGGCGCAGCTGGCGGTGCTGCCGCAGTTCGACCGCATGCACGCGCTGCTGTGCGCAACGCCCGGCAACGGCGGCCTGCTCGGCCGCCTGAAGTCTCTGTTCGGCGAGGACGCGCGCGCGCCGGTGCCGGGCCTGTACCTGTGGGGCAGCGTGGGCCGCGGCAAGACCTTCCTGATGGACTTGTTCGCCGCCAGCCTGCCGCACGGCGTGGCGCTGCGCCGGCATTTCCACCGTTTCATGGGCGAGGTGCACGCGCGCCTGCGCGAGCTGGGCGAGCGCGCCGACCCGCTGGAGGACGTCGCCGAGGGCCTCGCCGCACGCTGCCGCGTGCTGTGCCTGGACGAGTTCCTGGTGCAGGACATCGGCGACGCGATGATCCTGGCCAACCTGCTCGACGCGCTGTTCCGCCGCGGCGTGGCGCTGGTCACCACCTCCAACACGCCGCCGCAGGGCCTCTACCGGGACGGCCTGCAGCGCGCCCGCTTCCTGCCCGCGATCGCGCTGATCCAGGCGCACTGCCACGTGGTCGAGATGGTCTCGCCGCACGACTGGCGCCTGCGCGCGCTGACCCAGGCGCCGGTCTACCTCACGCCGCCGGGCGCCGAGGCGGAGCGCGCGCTGGCGCGCATCTTCGCCAGCCAGGCGCAGGAGGACACGCATGAAAACGGCACCATCGAGCTCAATGGCCGCGTCCTGGCCGTGCGCCGCCGCGCCGCCGGGGTGATCTGGTTCGATTTCGAGACGCTCTGCGAGGGGCCGCGCGCGGTGGCGGACTACATCGCGCTGGCGCGCACCGTGCCCACGGTGATCGTCTCCAACGTGCCGCAGTTCTCCATCTACAGCGAGGACGCCGCCAAACGCTTCGTGCTGCTGGTGGACGAGTTCTACGACCGCCACGTCAAGCTGGTGCTCTCGGCGGCCGCGCCGATCACCGAGCTGTACGACGGCGAGCGACACCGCGCCGAATTCAGCCGCACCGAATCGCGCCTGATCGAGATGCAGAGCGAGCATTACCTGGCGCTGCCGCACCGGCCCGAGTAGCCGGGCTCCTTGCGAAGGCCTGCTCGCTCCCGGCGCTTGCCCGCCCTCCCGGGGATCCGCCGCGGGTGGCGATGCCTTCCAAATTCGCATTGCGGCTGCGGATGAAGCCGAAGTACCCTGAGCTGCGGGTTATCGCCAGATCCCACCAGGTTGGACGAAGGGGGAACGTCATGCACACGACGGTGGAGCACGACCTGGAAGCGGCGTTCCCGGAACCGGACACCGCATCCGCCGCCGGCGGCGACCCACCGCCGGATGGCTACGCGATACCGGGCTTCGATGCGGTCGCGCACCTCGCGGCCACCTCGCTCGACGTGGCGATCGTCCTGCTGGTGCTCAGCAGCGGCAGCGCCTATTGGTACAGCCGCAACACCGATTCGAGCCAAACGCAGGTGCTGCACCCGCTGTATCTGGAAGCGGCGCGCCGCGGCACCGGCCAGGTGCTGGCCGACATCGCCGCAGACGCACGCTACCGCGACACGCCCCCGCTCTCGGGTACCGCCAGCGCCGCGTTGCGCTTCTTCGCCTGCGAGCCGGTGTACACCTTGAGCGGCCGCCACGTGGGAGCGCTGTGCGTGATGGATCCGGCGCCGCGCACCGGCCTGGACGAAGCCGGACACGCCGCGCTGCGCGACGCGGCACGGCTGGCCGGCGCGGGCGTGGTGCTGGGCGGCTACCTCGGCCGCACCGATCCGGTAACCCAGCTGCCCCACCGTAGCGCCTTCTTCGAGGACCTGCGCGCGCGCCGGCTCAACGGCGCGCAGCGCGCCTGGCTGATCGCCATCGAGGTCGCGCCGGTGGAACGCTTCAACGCCTTCGTGCGGGCGATGGGCTTTCCCTATGCCGACGAACTGATGCGCGCCGTGGCCGCGCGCGTGCAGGCCTGGATGCCGGCCGACACGCACCTGTACCAGGTCGGCGTGACGCGCTTCGCCGCGGTGCTGCCCGAGGCCGACGCGCCGTTGGGTGCCGGCCAGCTGGACGACCTGGTCATGCGCCTGCGCACGCCAGTCGATTGCCTGGACATCCCGCTCACGCTGCAGCCCGGCGTGGGCCTGCTCGACCTGGACGTGCGCCGGCTCGACGGCGCCGACCCGCTGCGCCAGGTGATGAGCGCCTCGCACGCCGCGCAGAACAACCCGCGCGGCTGGGCGCTGTACGAGCGCAGCCAGGACGAGCGCCACCGGCAGGAATTCTTCCTGGTCACCGAGCTGGCCGCCGCACTCACCGAGCGCACCGAGCTCTACCTGCACTACCAGCCCCGCGTACGCCTCAGCGACGGGCGCTGCGTGGCGGTCGAGGCGCTCGCGCGGTGGCGCCACCCGACCCTGGGCGAGGTACCGCCGAGCCAGTTCGTGCCGCTGGCCGAGCGCGCCGGGCTGATGCGCTCGCTGACCGGCTGGGTGCTCGACCACAGCGTGGCGCAGCTGGCCGGATGGCACCGGGCCGGCCACGGCATCGGGCTGTCCATCAACATCTCCAACGCCGACTTCGATGCCGACCTGGTCACCCGCCTGGAAGCGGTCGCCAGCCGCCACGCGCTGGACCCGCGCGCGCTGGAACTGGAGTTCACCGAGAGCACGCTGCTGCTGCACAACGACGCCACCAGCCGGCACTTGGCGGCGGTGCGCGAACTGGGCGCCGGCATCGCGATCGACGACTTCGGCACCGGCTACAGCAACCTCGCTTCGCTGCGCCAGATGCCGGCCACCTGCCTGAAGATCGACCAGTCGTTCGTCCGCTCGATGGATGCCAACCGGCACGATGCGGCGATCGTGCGCTCGACGGCCGCACTGGCGCGCGACCTCGGTTTCCGCGTGGTGGTCGAAGGCGTGGAAACCCGGCGCATCTACGACACCGTGCGCCGGATGGCCTGCGACGAAGTGCAGGGCTTCCACGTATCCCCGCCGCTGCCCGCCGACGACGTGCCGGCCTGGCTCGGGCGCACGGCGCACTGGCACCACGGCGGCGACGGTGGGAGTGCCGCGTGAGGTTGACCGACATCCTGCGCGACCAGCACGCGCAGCTGGCCGTGATGCTCGACGAGCTGCATCGCCTGGGCGTGGCCGAAGCGACAGGCCGCGACCGGCTGCAGCGCGCGCGGCAGGCGATGCTTGCGCACCTCAAGCTGGAAGACAGCCAGCTCTACCCGGCGCTGCGCGCGGACCCGGCCACCTCCGCCCTGGCGCGCCGGTACGCCGACGAGATGCAGCAGCTCACGCCTGCGCTGATGGCCTTCTTCGACACCTACCGCGACGGCAGCGCCGATCCGTTCGCCTTCGCGCGCAGCCTGGAACAATTGCTGGCGGTGCTGCAGCAGCGCATCGAACGCGAAGAGGAATGGCTGTACCGGGTCTATGAAGCGCAGCTGGAAAAGATCGGCTGACGAGGTCGCGTGCGTTTCCGCTGACGAGGCAGCCTATTCGACAGGCCTGCCGGCCTTCAGCACGCTGATCTTGCCGTTGGCCTCCAGCCGCGCCTCGGCCACGTCGTTTAGTTCGTGCAGGCCCTTCTCGCGCAGCGCGCGGCGGAACGCCGCCTCGGACATGTCGTGCCGGCGCAGCGCGCCCTCCACCACGCGTCCGTCGCGGGCGAGCAGGCTGTCCTTGCCCTCCACCACGCGATCGAAGCCGCGCCAGCGCGCGCACAGCCAGGCCACGGCCTTGTCCAGCAGGAAGATCGCCAGCACCCCGATGACCGGCGCCAGCGGCGACTTGTCGTCGCCGATGATCGCCGTGCGCAAGGTGCCGCCGACCAGCATCAGCACCACGATGTCGAAGGTGGTCATTTCGCCGAACGAGCGCTTGCCGAGCAGCCTCAGTACGACCAGCAGCCCCAGGTAGACGCCCACGCCGCGCAGCGCATACACCCACCACGGGTCGGTCAGGTGCATGGCGTCAACCGGTCGGGCCGCCCATCACCGGCAGGATCGCACCGCTGACGTAGCTCGAACAGCTCGGCGCGGCGAGGAAGACGTACGCCGGCGAGAGCTCCTCCGGCTGCGCCGGCCGCCCCCATGGGTTCTGCTCGCCGAACCTGGCGACCTGGCTGGCGGACCGGTCGGCGGGATTGAGGGGGGTCCACACCGGCCCCGGCGCCACCGCATTGACGCGGATGCCGCGTGACACCAGGTTGCTGGCGAGCGACATGGTGAACGCGTGGATGGCGCCCTTGGTCGCCGAGTAGTCGAGCAGGTGCGCGTTGCCGAACAGGCCGGTTTCCGAACCGGTGTTGATGATCGCGCTGCCCTCGTGCAGGTGCGGCAGCGCCGCCTTGGTCATGTGGAAGTAGCCATAGATGTTGGTGCGCATGGTGAGGTCGAAGTGCTCCTCGCTGATGTCCTCCAGCGCGTCGGCGTGTTCCTGGAAGGCGGCGTTGTTGACCAGTACGTCGAGGCGGCCGAACTCGTCGAGCGTGCGGTCCACCGCCTTCCCGCAGAACGCCGGATCCTTCACGTCGCCACGGATCAGCAGGCAGCGGCGGCCTTCCTTTTCCACGTGGCGCTGGGTCTCGCGCGCGTCATCGCCCTCGGACAGGTACACCACCGCCACGTCGGCGCCCTCGCGCGCGAACAGCACCGCCACCGCGCGGCCGATGCCGGAGTCGCCGCCGGTGATGATCGCCACCATGTCCTCCAGCTTGCCGCTGCCGCGGTATGCGGGCGCCTCGAACTGCGGGCGCGGTTGCAGCTTGGCTTCCTTGCCCGGCTTGCTCAGGTGCTGCTCGGGCAACGGGGGGCGCGGCTTCGGCCGCGGGCTGGTCTGGCCCGGCTGCTTCTTCGACGCGCTCTTCCCGGCGACGGACTTGGATGCCTTGCCCTGCTGCTTCTGCTTGTCCTTCGTGTCGATTTGCGACTGCACACGCCGTTCTTTTGCCACCGCCTTGCCGGTGCCGCGGCCGCGCTGGGCGGTCTTCGTAGTGGCCATCGTCCGCTCCCGTTGTGGCTAGGTTCGGCCCACGACGATAGGCAGCGCGCCGTGGCGGACAGGTGAGTGCGGGGCGTCTGCGGCTGTCGGCGCCTTTCTTCCTCTCCCGCCCGGAGGGCTCGTCCGACGGCGGGAGAGGGTCCGGGCAGAGCGTTGCGTCCGGCAACACCGAGCCCTTTCCCCGCCCCTCCCAGCAGGCAGAAAGGCAAACCGCACCCGTAGCGACAACACGAAATCTTGGGTTGACCATCGAGCACCACCCCGATATGTTGTGTCCGTCGGTGCCCGTCCAGACGCGACTGTCGGTCGGGCTTAAAAGGGAATCCGGTGCGAATCCGGAACTGCCCCGCAGCGGTAAGCGGAAACGAAACCCGTCACATGCACTGGGCCGCAGCGCCTGGGAAGCGACGGGAACTAGGTGGGCCTCCGGGCCCGTGTCCGCGAAGTCCGAAGACCTGCCGGCACGCCAGGCCCCAAGGGCCGGCGGTCGCGTCCACTGAGACGCGTCCGGCCGACCCTGACGCGGCCCGGCGCGGGTGGCCGCTTCCGCGGGGAAGCGCGTCGCATGCAGGCGGCCCCATGCCTGCGTGATGCGCGTTCTTCCGTGAAGCAGAACCCTCAGGCCCTGCGCGCGGGAGCAGGCGTTTGATGTTTCGGAACCGTCGCGTCGGTGCGTTCTCCTCCGCATCGCGTGGTGGCTCCCCTCCGGAGACCCGCATGGACACCCTCGACACTCCTTCCGGCGAAGGCACGCCCACCGCGCGCGCCGACGACGGCTTTGCCCTGACCTCGCCGCACAGCCCTGCGCAGATGCGCGTGACCAAGCGCAACGGCGCCACCGAGAGCGTGGACGTCAACAAGATCGTGCGCGCGGTGACGCGCAACGCCGACGGCCTGCACGCGGTCGACCCGCTGCGCGTGGCGCTCAAGACCATCGGCGGCCTCTACGACGGCGCCACCACGGCGGAGCTGGACCAGCTCTCGATCCGCACCGCCGCCGCGCTCACCGCCGAGGAGCCCGAATACGGCCAGCTCGCCGCGCGGCTGCTCGGCGCCTACATCGACAAGGAAGTGCGCGGGCAGGAGATCCAGAGCTTCTCGCAGTCGATCGCGCGCGGCGCCGAACTCGGCCTGCTCAACACGCGGCTGCGCGATTTCGTCGCCGCCCACGCGCGCAAGCTCAACGACGCAATCGACCCGGCCGCCACCCGCCGCTTCGAATACTTCGGCCTGCGCACGGTGTACGACCGTTACCTCCTGCGCCACCCGCAGGCACGCCGCGTGATCGAGACGCCGCAACACTTCTTCATGCGCATCGCCTGCGCGCTGGGCGGCAACGACGTAGGCGAGACGCTGGAGCTGTATCGGCTGCTCAGCGCACTGGAATACATCGCCAGCTCGCCCACGCTGTTCAACGCCGGCACCGCGCACGAGCAGCTGTCCTCCTGCTTCCTGCTCGATTCGCCGGCCGATTCGCTGGAGGCGATCTACGACAAGTACGCGGACGTCGCCAAGCTCAGCAAGTTCGCCGGCGGCATCGGTCTGTCCTTCACCCGCGTGCGCTCGCGCGGCTCGCTGATCCGCGGCACCAACGGCCATTCCAACGGGCTGGTGCCGTGGCTGAAGACGCTGGATGCCTCGGTGGCCGCAGTCAACCAGGGCGGCAAGCGCAAGGGCGCTGCCTGCGTCTACGTGGAGCCGTGGCACGCGGATATCGAGGAGTTCCTCGAACTGCGCGACAACACCGGAGACGAGGCGCGCCGCACGCACAACCTCAATCTCGCCAACTGGGTGCCGGACGAATTCATGCGCCGGGTCGAGGCCGACGGCGACTGGTCGCTGTTCGATCCCAAAGTGGTGCCGCAGCTCACCGACCTGTGGGGCGTGGCGTTCGAGCACGCCTACCGCGAAGCCGAAGCAGGCGGCCTGGCGGTGAAGACGGTGAAGGCGCGCGAGCTCTACGCACGCATGCTGCGCACGCTGGCGCAGACCGGCAACGGCTGGATGACCTTCAAGGACCGCTGCAACGCTACCGGCAACCAGACCGCCGAGGCGGGCAACGTGATCCACCTGTCCAACCTGTGCACGGAGATCCTGGAAGTCACCTCCGCCGACGAAACGGCGGTGTGCAACCTGGGCTCGATCAACCTGGCGCGGCACGTCACGGACGGCGCCTTCGACTTCGCCGAGCTCGCCGCCACCGTACGCGTGGCGGTGCGCCAGCTCGACCGCGTGATCGACCTCAACTTCTATCCGATCGCCACGGCACGCAGGGCGAACCAGAAATGGCGGCCGGTGGGCCTGGGCGTGATGGGGCTGCAGGACGTGTTCTTCCAGCTGCGCCTGCCGTTCGATTCCGCCGACGCGCTGGCGCTGTCCACCCGCATCGCTGAGGAGGTCTACTTCCACGCGCTGGACGAGTCCTGCGCGTTGGCCGGGCAGGCCGGCGCGCATCCGGGCTTTGGCGAAACCCGCGCCGCGCGCGGCGAACTGCAGTTCGACTACTGGCCCCAGGCGGCGCCGCACGAGCCCTCGCGCTGGGACGCACTGCGCGAACGGATCAAGAACGGCGGCCTGCGCAACTCGCTGCTGATCGCCATCGCGCCCACCGCCACCATCGCCTCGATCGCCGGCTGCTACGAATGCATCGAGCCGCAGGTGTCCAACCTGTTCAAGCGCGAGACGCTCTCGGGCGACTTCCTGGTGGTCAACCGCTACCTGGTGGAGGAGCTGAAGACGCTCGGCCTGTGGACGAGCGAGGTGCGCGACGCGATCAAGCTGGCCGAAGGCTCCATCCAGGGCATCGCGGCGATTCCCGGGCGGCTGCGGCAGGTCTACCGCACCGTGTGGGAGCTGCCGCAGAAGGCGCTGATCGACCTGGCCGCCGCACGCGGCGCCTACATCGACCAGAGCCAGTCGCTGAACCTGTTCATGGAGAACCCGAACATCGGGCAACTCTCCTCGATGTACATGTACGCGTGGAAGGCCGGCATCAAGACGACCTACTACCTGCGCTCGCGGCCGGCGACCCGGATCGCCAAGACGACCGTGGCCGCGATGCCGGATCAGGCGCAAGCGAACGCAGCGGTGTTCTGTTCACTGGAGAATCCCGAGTATTGCGAGGCCTGCCAATGAACCGGCCCCGTGCATGCATCGCTACCGCAACCTGGACGGCCACTCCGGCGTCGTCGCCTACGAGCTGGGCGAAGGCTGGCTCCGCATCCGCTTCGTCGGCGGCGAGACCTACGAATACACCGACGCGGCCACTGGCGCCGAACACGTACGCAACATGCAGATGCTGGCGCAGGCCGGCGAAGGGCTGGCGACCTACGTCAGCAAGTTCGTGCACGACGCCTACGCGCGCAAGCTCTAGCTCCTGCTCCCCTCTCCCGCCGGGAGAGGGGCCGGGGGCCGTCGCGACAGCCATGAACCGTTCGCCCTGAGCGTAGGCGCGAAGCGCCGAAGTCGAAGGCCGCCCGCTCCGGCATCTACGCAAGACCCGCACCCTCATCGCCCCTTCGGGGCACCTTCTCCCGGAAGGAGAAGGAATACATCCGAGGCACCCATGACCAGCCAGCTGCTCGACCCCGGTTACGCCCTCACCCTGCGTCCGATGCGCTACCCGGCGTTCTACGAGATGTACCGCGCCGCCATCCGCAACACCTGGACCGTGGACGAGGTCGACTTCGCGCCCGACCTCAACGACCTCAACGGCAAGATGAACCCCGCCGAGCGCCACCTGATCCAGCGCCTGGTCGCCTTCTTCGCCACCGGCGACACCATCGTGTCGAACAACCTGGTGCTCAACCTGTACCAGCACATCAACGCGCCCGAGGCGCGCATGTACCTCTCGCGCCAGCTCTACGAGGAAGCGCTGCACGTGCAGTTCTACCTCACCCTGCTGGATACCTACATCCCCGATCCGGGCGAGCGGCACAAGGCCTTCGACGCGATCGAGACGATCCCCTCGATCCGCGCCAAGGGCGCGTTCTGTTTCAAGTGGATCGACTCCGTCCAGCACCTGCGTCGCGTCGAGACGCGCGAACAGCGGCGCCAGTTCCTGCTCAACCTGATCTGCTTCGCCGCGTGCATCGAGGGACTGTTCTTCTACGCCGCCTTCGCCTACGTCTACTACCTGCGCTCGCGCGGGCTGCTGCACGGGCTGGCCTCGGGCACCAACTGGGTGTTCCGCGACGAGAGCAGCCACATGGCGTTCGCCTTCGAGGTGGCGCGCACCGTGCGCGCCGAGGAGCCGGAGCTGTTCGACGCGGAGCTGCGCGCGCAGGTCGAGCAGATGCTGGAGGAGGCGATCGCCTGCGAGACGCAGTTCGCGCAGGACGTGCTGTCCGGCGGCGTGGACGGCCTGTCGGTGAAGGACATGCGCCAGTACCTGGAATACTGCGCCGACCAGCGCCTGGCTCAGCTCGGTCTGCCTAAGAAGTATGGCGTCGCCAACCCGTTCGACTTCATGGACCTGCAGGACGTGCAGGAAGTCACCAACTTCTTCGAGCGGCGCGTCTCGGCCTACCAAATCGGCGTGCAGGGCGAGGTGGCGTTCGACATGGCGTTCTGAGAGGCTGACCTCTCGCCGCGTCGCGAGGAACCGATGAGCCCGGCCGGTGTCACCGTGCTGTTCGACAGCCCGCTCGTGCGGCTCACCGGCATCGATCACCCTTGTCCGCGCGGCCGCTGCGGCTGCGAACGCGACGAGGAGCACACCGGCGGACAGGGAAGCGGCCGCCCGGCCGAGGCCTAACCCGGGCTGAAGGCTTCGTGAAGATTTCGTTCAATTGTCATCTTGCGACGCCTACAATGCGGGCCATTGCGCCGGGCCCCGGCGCCCGTGTCCAAGCTGCGACCGCCTCCTGCCGGGAGGCGGCGGCGCCTGGGCGTCGGCAACGTGTCCGTCACCACCCCGGGAACTCCATGAAATCCATGATCCGCGTGCGCGTACTTCCGTTCGCCATCGCCTCGCTGCTGGCGATGGCGCCAGTGGCCGCCCAGAACATCACCACCTCCGGCGCCAACGGCCGCGTGCTCGACGCGCATGGCCAGCCGGTGGCCGGCGCCATCGTGACCATCGTGCACGAGCCCTCCGGCACCACCAAGACGGTGACCACCGACGCCGACGGCCGTTATGCCGCGCAGGGTCTGCGCGTGGGCGGCCCGTTCGCGATCACCGCGAGCAAGGGCGGCCTGGCCGGCGCCGAGCAGGACAATGTGTACCTGCAGCTGGGCCAGCCGTCCTCGATCAATCTGACGATGGGCGCCGCCGCCGCCGAGGCGAGCACGCTGGGCGCGGTCACGGTCAGTGCCTCTACGCTGGCGCAGACCTTCTCGACCGAGAACAAGGGCCTGTCCACCAACATCTCGCAGCGCCAGCTGCAGGCCACGCCGCAGGGCAACCGCTCGATCGACGACGTGGCACGCCTGGACCCGCGCATCACCGTGACCGACCAGGGCACCGGCGCGATCTCCGCCGCGGGCATGAACAACCGCTTCAACAACATCGCCGTGGACGGCGTGACCCAGGGCGACCCGTTTGGCCTGAACGCGAACGGCCTGCCCTACCAGAAGTCGCCGATCTCGCCCGAGACGATCGCCGAATACAACATCTCCACCGCCAACTACGACACCTCCTCCGACGTGGTCGGCGCCGACGTCAACGCGGTGACCAAGTCCGGCACCAACCAGTTCCACGGCTCGGTGTACTACGCCTACCGCAACGCCAACCACCTGGTGGGCGACGCCGGCTGGCTGTCCAGCAGCGACCCGGGCTACCACTACAAGGGCTACCAGAAGGACGCCACCTACGGCTTCAACGTCGGCGGCCCGATCCTCAAGGACAAGCTGTTCTTCTTCGTCTCGGCCGAGCACGAGAAGACTACCGGCATCGGCGCGGACTCCGCCAACGGCCTGGACAACACGCTGGGCAGCGGCCCGTCCACCAGCAACAAGGTCTCGCCGGGCGACCTGCAGAAGGTCATCGACACGGCCAAGCAGCTGGGCCTCACGCCCGGCACCTTCGGCGGCCCGACCGGCCTGACCTACGACGACAAGCGCTACCTGGGCAAGATCGACTGGAACATCACCAACAACCACCGCGCCAGCTTCACCTACCAGCGCACCAAGGAGCTGCTGCCGGCCGTGGGCGGCAACAGCCCGTCCAGCGTGGGCCTGACCAGCTACACCTACACCAAGGCGATCACCACCGACAACTACGTCGCGCACGTGTTCGACGACTGGACCGACAACTTCTCCACCGAGGCCAAGGTCGGCTACCAGAAGTACGTGCAGGACACCACCGCGCCGTTCCAGCAGCCGGCGGTGAACGTGAACCTGTCGCCCACCGGCAAGGGCCCGTCGGTGAACCTGGGAGAGGAGCGCTACCGCCACTACAACCACATCGACACCAAGAAGACCTCGGTCTTCCTGGCCGGCACTTATTACCTGGGTGACCACGCGATCAAGGGCGGCATCGACTACCAGCGCAACAAGATCAACAACCTGTTCGGCCAGGCCGAGTTCGGCGTCTACACCTTCTGGGGCCTGACCAACTTCGCCGCCGGCAACTACAACAAGTACGAGCTGTATCACCCGGCACCCGGCTACGCGCTGGACGACATCGCCGGCAAGTGGACCTACAGCCAGTACAGCCCGTTCCTGCAGGACACCTGGCAGGTCACCGATGCGCTGTCGGTGCAGTACGGCGTGCGCGTGGACATCCCGCACACCGGTGGGCAGCCGGTCTACAACGCGGCGTTCGCGCAGGCGTTCGGCTATGCCAACAACTACACGGTCGGCTCCTCCAACCGCGTGGTCGAGCCGCGCCTTTCGTTCAACTACCTGTTCGACAGCCAGTACAAGACCCAGCTGCGGGGCGGCGTGGGCCTGTTCCAGACCAACCCGCCGACGGTGTGGCTGACCAACCCGTTCCAGAACAACGGCGTCACCCTGCTCAACTACACCTCGTTCGTCCCGGCTAGCGCGCCCTTCAGCGCCGACCCGCACAACCAGAACATCCCGGCCGGCGGCGGTGCGGGCTCGATCGACACCGTCGCCAAGGACTTCCGCCTGCCGACCGTGTGGAAGATGAGCCTGGCGCTGGACCGCGAGCTGCCCTGGTGGGGCCTGATCGCTTCGGCCGAGTACCAGCACATCAAGGTGCGCGACGGCATCCTGTACGAAGCGGTCAACTACGGCGCGCCGACCGGCGTATTGCCCGATGGCCGCCTGCAGTTCTGGAAGACCCCGGGCGAGGCACCGACCTCGAAGGACGCTCTGGCCAACCGCAATCCGTCGATCAGCACCGCCTCCACGCTGCTCACCAACACCCATCGGGGCAAGTCCGACAGCCTGACCCTGGCGCTGGCCAAGCCGTTCTCGGAGAACTGGTTCGGCAACGTCAGCCTGACCTTCAACCACGCCACCGACGTCGACCCGGGCACCGACACCATCGCCTACAACGGCTACCAGCGCGTCGCCCGCCTCAACCCCAACAGCAACGTCGAGGCCACCTCCAACTACAACGTGGCCAAGGCCCTGAAGGCCTCGCTGACCTGGCAGCACGCGTTCTTCGGCGACTACAAGACGCAGGTGTCGGCCTTCTACAGCGGCCGCACCGGCATGCCCTACACCTGGGTGTTCAGCAACGACGCCAACGGCGACAGCGTGTCGGGCTGGGATCCGGCCTACATCCCGACGGCCAACGACCCGAAGGTGGCCTACGCCGCCGGCACCAGCCAGCAGGTGATCAACCAGTTCCAGGCCTTCCTCGCCGCCGATAAGTACCTCAAGGACCATCGCGGCCAGGTCGCCGCCCGCAACGGCGACCGCACCGCCTGGGCGAACGAGCTGGACATGAGCCTCTCGCAGGAAGTGCCCGGCATCTTCAAGGGCAACAAGGGCGAGCTGCGCCTGGACATCTACAACGTGCTCAACCTGCTCAACAAGAACTGGGGGCAGCAGCGCAACACCGGCATCTACCCGACCCGCAACCTCGCCAGCTACGCCGGCGTGAATGCGCAGGGCCAGTACGTCTACACGCTGCCCACCGACAAGAACGGCAACTACCAGCCGCAGCAGCTGCAGACCTACGACGGCGGCTTCTACGACCCCAGCCGCGTGGTGTCCCGCTGGTCGGCGATGCTGACCCTGCGTTACTCGTTCTGATCCAGCGGCTTCGGCCGGTACGACTGACGGGCGCCCTCGGGCGCCCGTTTTTTTTGCCTTTCCCCTCCAGCGAGAGGAGCCGTGCCGTGTGCCGCCAGCCCTATTGACTACAGTTGTAGTCAGCGCTAGCTTGACTACATCTGTAGTCAGGAGTCCGCCATGCCCCGCCCCACCATCGGCGACCAGGAACTCGCCCTGCTCCACTACCTCGCCGAGCACGCGCCCGCGTCGGTGGGCGAAGTCGCCGCCGGCTTCGGCGAGGCGCGCGGCCTGGCCCGCTCCACCGTGCTGACCATGATGGAGCGCCTGCGCGGCAAGGGTTACCTCAAGCGCCGCCAGGCCGGCGGCCTGTATCGCTACAGCCCCGCCACCGCACCCGGCGTGGCGATGCGCCAGGCGGTCGGCAGCTTCGTGGAGAAGACCCTGAGCGGATCGGTGTCGCCGTTCGTGGCCTACCTGTCCGAACGAGCCGAGGTCAGCGACGAGGAGCTGGCAGAGCTCGAAGCGCTGGTCGCCCAGCTGCAGTCGCGCCGCAAGGAGTCCTGACATGTCCACACCGACCGCCGTTGCAGGGGAACTGCTGCTGCGCCTGGCCTGGAGCTCGCTGCAGGCCTGCGTGCTGATCGCCGCAGTGGCGCTGCTGCTGCGCCTGGCGCCGCGCCTGCCTGCGGCGATGCGCAGTGCGCTGTGGTGGCTGGTCGGCCTGCAGCTGCTGCTCGGCCTGGCCTGGAGCCGGCCGCTGGCGCTGCCCCTGCTCGCGCCGGACGCGCCCAACGTGGTCGGCATCACCCACGCGCCGGCGCCGATGCCGCTTCCACGCGCGACGGGGTACGTTCCGCAAACCAACGTACCGCCGATCGCACAAGCCGGCCGGGCCATC
>NZ_JABFWW010000017.1 GCF_013362045.1 Frateuria sp.
TGAGACTCAGATAGAGGCTGTAGGAGAATCGCGCCAGCCAGCCGCAAGCCGGCATGGCCCAGCGTCCCGGCAGGGCGGTGGCCGCGCCCACGCACAACGCCAGGGCAAGCGACAGCAGCGGATAACCGATCACCGAAGGCAAGAAGCCAAGACGTTCGCGGAACAGCCACACCGACAACACGAACAGTGCGACGCCCGCGGCAAGCACGGCACCGGCGTACCGCTGCAACCGCGCCCATGCCTGCGGCCGGCCCACGCGCAGCGCGGCCAGCGCCACGCCCGCAAGCAATCCGTCCAGGCGCGCCCAGGTGGGGTAGTAGATCCCCTCGACGAAGCGCAGCCCGAACGCCGGCCCGGGCGCGTCGCGCACGGGCGCCATGCCGTGCAGCCACACATAGCCGCGCAGCGCCATGCCGAACGCGACCACGCCCAGCCCGACGACGAGCGCCCGACGCGCCGAGGGCCGGTGCGCCAGCCACCACGCCAGCCAGGGGAACAGCAGGTAGAAGTGCTCCTCCACGCACAGCGACCAGGCATGCGAGAACGCCGGGTGGTGCTGGTAGTCGATCAGCAGGTTCAAGGTGAAGCTGAGGAACTGCCATGCCGGCGCCAGCCCCAGCGCCTCGCGCGCGGCCGGCCAGGCGACGTACACCGCCAGCACCGCAAGGAACGCCGGCAGGATGCGGAACGCGCGACGGCGGTAGAAGGCTGGCCAGGCCAGCGGCTCGCCGCGCACCAGCGGCACGAGCAGTTGATGGCCGATCAGGTAGCCGGAGAGCACGAAGAACAGGTCCACGCCCATCCAGCCGTCGCGCTGCAGCCAGGCGAAGCGCTCGCCCAGCCCGCCGACGATGTAGGAATGGAAAAGCATCACCCATACGATCGCCCAGGCGCGCAGCAGGTCCAGTCCAGGGAGGCGTTGCATCGGTGCCCTTATTTTCGGAGTGCGCAGGCGCCTGCCGCACGAAGCTGTGGATGGTCCGGCCCGGTTCGGGCGAAACGGGGGCGCGGCGCGGGCCGGCACCGGGCATCGGCTAGGCGCTGCCGTGGGCCAGCAACGCCGCGCGCAGGCCATCGACGTAGGTGCGGCTGGCGCGCAGCACGGTGCCGTCGCGCAGCCGCAGCAGGTGGTCGCGGTTGGCCAGCGCCTGCATCTCCGCGACGCGGTCCAGCCGCACGATGCTGGAACGGTGGATGCGCACGAAACACGCGGGGTCGAGCCGCGCGGCCAGGCGCTGCAGGGTTTCGCGCAGCAGGTGCAGCTGGCCGCCTACGTGCAGGCCGACGTAGTCGCCCTGTGCCTCGATCCAGTCGATCTCGCCGGCCTGTACCAGCCGCACGCGATGGCCCAGCCGCACCTGGAAGCGCGTGGCGTAGCGCGCGGCCACCTGCCCTCCCTGCGGATGGCCACGACGCAGGGCGACGGCCTGCCGCGCGCGATCCAGCGCGTCGGCGAAGCGCTCGTCATCGATCGGCTTGAGCAGGTAGTCCAGCGCGCGCAGCTCGAAGGCACGCAGCGCGAACTGCTCGTAGGCGGTCAGCAGCACGGTGAGCGGGCGCGACTCGTGCGGCAGCGCTTCGAGCACGTCCAGCCCGCTCAGGCCCGGCATCTGCACGTCGATGAAGAGCAGGTCCGGCGGCAGCGCCCTGAGCGCAGCGAGCGCGGCGTACCCATCGGCGCACTCATCCACCCGCGTGATGTCGGCCTGGCTCGCCAGCCGCGCCCGCACGCCGCCGCGCGCCAGCGGCTCGTCGTCGGCGACCAGCACGTGCAGGCTCATGCGGCGGCCACGGGGCGGAATGGCAGGCTGATGCGGACCCGGCAATCACCATTGGCGGCCAGCTCGAAATTGAAACCGTGCGCGCTGCCGTAGAGGCGCGCCAGCCGCTCGCGCACGTTGCGCAGGCCGATCGCCGGATGCGGTTCGGCCGGTGCGTCCACCTGCGCCACGCCATCGTTGTGCAGGCGCAACTGCAGCTGGCCGCCGGCGCGCTCGACGTGCAACTGCAGCCGCCCGCCGCCGGCACGCGGCGCGATGCCGTGGCGGATCGCGTTCTCCACCAGCGGCTGCAGCAGCAGCGCGGGCACCGCCGCCTGCAGCAGGTCGGGGCCGACGCGCAGCTCCAGCGCCAGCCGCTCGCCCAGGCGGATCTTCTCGATGTCCAGGTAATGGCCGGTCAGGGCCAGTTCCTCGGCCAGCGGCACCTCATGCACCTCGCCGCGCTCGAGCATGGCCCGCAGCAGGTCGGCCAGGCGCGCGAGCATGCGGTTGGCATCGGCGTTGCGCTGCTCGGCGACCAGGGTGGAAACGGCATTGAGCGTGTTGAACAGGAAGTGCGGGTGCAACTGGTAGCGCAGCGCGCGCAGTTCGGCCTCGCGGGCCAGCGCCAACGCCTCGCCTACGCGCTCGCGCTCGGCCCGCAGCGCCAGCGCGTGGTCCACCACCGCGTGGATGGCGCAGAAGGCGATCAGCGCGAGCCAGCAGCCGTCCAGGCCGCCGAACAGGCGACGCCAGTCGTACTGCGGCACCAGGTGCCAGCGCACGGCCAGCCATTGCGCCGCCGCGTTGTTGGCGAGCGACATCAGGTAGGTCAACGCCAGCAGCGCCAGCACCGCCGACAGCCAAGGCGTGTGCCGGCGCAGCCAGCGCTGCGCGTGGGCGAGCGGCAACGTCCACAGCAGGTAGGCCGCGGCATACAGGCCCCGGAATGCCACGGCCTGGCCATGGCCCACGTCCGGCAGCGCCATCACCGTCATGCACAGCACCAGCGGCGCACCGGCCAGCCACGGCAGCCAGAGCGATGCGGCGCCCGCACGGGCGGCGGAGTCGGTGCGAAGCATTGGATTCCCCTGCGGCGGTGCCGGACGCGACGCCCGCGCGCACTTTAGCCTGCCACCCGTTCAATGCGCGCCGGCGGGGTTGTCCGAATAGGCCATCGCGCTGATGCGCCAGCCGTCGTTGGTGTGCACCAGTTGCCAGGTCTCGCTGCCGGTGTTGTTGGGCTTGCCGTCGACCAGGAACACGAAGTCGAAATACACCGACGCGACCGCGCCATCGGTATGGATACGCACGTTGTCGAAGCGCTCCTCGATCGCCTGCCTGCTGCCGCCCACGAACGCGGCGAAGTGGCGATAGTTGTCCGCGTGCAGGCGTGACAGATCCGGCTTGGTTGCCTTCATCCGGCGGAAGGCATCCTCGCCCAGCACCTCGAACCAGGCGCCGCCCTCGGGCACGAACAGGGCCTCGAGCGCTGCCTGGTCGTGGGCGATGATCGCCGCGCGGAAATGCTCGACCACCTGCTGCACCTGCGCCTGTGCATCGGCCGGTACGGCCGCCCGCAGCGTCCCCGTTGCAGCGCCCGTAAGGGCGGCTACAAGGACGGCTATCGCCAGCTTGGTCATGCGCATTCTCCGTGAGATGAGGGAGGACGCATTGCACCCGGCGCCGCGCCCGGTGCGCCAGCGTGCTGCGCCGAGGCGTGCGTGGGCGTCGACGGGACGTTTGCGCCAGGGCCGGTAAGCGCGGTCTTCACCCGCGCCCGCCTAGGCTGGGCGACCTCATCCACTTGCGGAGGTGTCGCGATGCGGCTCGAGGGCAAGGTCGCGCTGGTCACCGGCGCCGCGCAGGGCATCGGCCGCGCGATCGCGTTGCGGCTGGCGCACGAAGGCGCGGCGGTGGCGGTCGAGGACCGCCAGGCCAACGACCGCGCCGAAGGCACGCTCAAGGAAGTCGAGGATGCCGGTTGCGACCGCGCCGTGCTGATCGCCGGCGACATCGGCAAGGTGGAAGACGACCAGCGCGTGATCGCCGAAGCGGTCGAGCGTCTGGGCCGCATCGACATCCTGGTCAACAACGCCGGTGTGGAGCGGCGCGCGGATTTCATTGACGCCAGCGAGGCCGACTACGACCTGGTGCTGCACGTCAACCTGAAAGGCCCCTACTTCCTCACCCAGGCGTTTGCCCGCCACGTGCGCGGGCGCGGCGGCGGCGGGCGGGTGATCAACATCAGCTCGGTGCACGAGGAGCTGCCCTTCCCGCACTTCGCCAGCTACTGTGCCAGCAAGGGCGGGCTGAAGATGCTGATGCGCGACCTGTCGGTGGAACTGGCGCCGCTGGGCATCACGGTGAACAACATCGCCCCCGGCGCGATCAAGACGCCGATCAACGCCAAACTGATGAGCGACCCGGCGCTGATGGACGCATTGCTGAAGAACATCCCGCTCAAGCGGCTTGGCACGCCCGAGGACGTGGCCGGCGCGGTGGCCTTCCTCGCCGGCGACGATGCCGGCTACGTCACCGGCAGCACGCTCTACGTCGACGGCGGCCTGCTGTGGAACTACGCCGAACAATGAGCGACGAGGCCGAGCGCCGCAACGAGCAGAACGCGGCCAGCGTCCCCAGGGCCGACAGCCTCACGCCGGCCGACCGCTACCAGGAACTGTTCGTCGCGGTGCAGATGGGCCGGGTGTTCGAGGACAGCAAGACCTTCGTCGATTGCGTGCCGCGCGGCGACCCGGAGCGGATCCTGGAGGACTACCGCAGACAGTGCGACGACGAGGGCTTCGAGCTGGCCGCCTTCGTGCACCGGCATTTCGTCCCGCCGCAGCAGTACAGCAGCCATTACGTCTCGCCGCCCGGCCAGCCGCTGCGCGACCACATCGACAGCCTGTGGAACGTGCTTACCCGCCATCCGCGCGAGCATCCGCCCAACGCCTCGCTGCTGCCGCTGCCCAACGAGTACGTGGTACCGGGCGGGCGCTTCAGCGAGCTGTACTACTGGGATTCGTACTTCACCATGCTCGGCTTGGCCGAGAGCGGCCGGCGCGACCTGCTCGCCTCGATGGCGAACAACTTCGCCTACCTGATCGACACCTACGGCCACGTGCCCAACGGCAACCGCACGTACTACCTCAGCCGCTCGCAACCGCCGGTGTTCGCGCTGATGGTGGAGCTGTTCGAGGACAAGGGCGTTTGCAGGGCGATCGAATACCTGCCGCGCCTGCACAAGGAATACGCCTACTGGATGGCCGGCGCGGAGGAGCTGCGCCCGGGCGACTGTCGCCGCCACTGCGTGTGCCTGGAGGATGGCGGCATCCTCAACCGCTACTGGGACGACCGCGACTCGCCGCGCGAGGAGGCCTACCTCGAGGACGTGCTCACCGCGCGCCGGTCCACGCGTCCCGTCCACCAGGTCTACCGTGAGCTGCGCTCGGGTGCGGCCTCCGGCTGGGACTTCAGTTCGCGCTGGTGCGACGGCGAGGATCTCTCCACCATCCGCACCACCGCGATCCTGCCGGTGGACCTCAACAGTTTCCTGTACAAGCTGGAGCGGCAGATCTGCCTGCTCAACCATGCCAGCGGCCAGCGCAAGCAGGCAGAGAAATTCCAGCAGCGCGCGCAGGCGCGCAAGGAGGCGATCGAGCGGCTGCTGTGGAACGAGCAGGCCGGCGCCTTCCTCGACTACGACTGGCAGCGCGGCGAGCCGCGCGAAGCGCTCACCAGCGCTGCCGCCGTGCCGCTGTTCGTCGGCTTGGCCAGCGCCGGACAGGCCCAGCGCATTACCACGGCCCTGCAGGATCGTCTGCTGCGCCAGGGCGGCCTGGGTACCAGCGAACTGGACAGCGGCCAGCAATGGGACCGGCCCAACGGCTGGGCGCCGCTGCAGTGGATGGCGATCCGCGGCATGCGCAACTACGGCATCCCGCTGGCCGACGAGATCGCCTGCCGCTGGCTCAGGACCGTGGGCAGCCTCTACCAGCGCGAGAGCAAGCTGGTGGAGAAATACGAGATCACCCGCCACCACGACGGCGCGGTCGGCGGCGGCGGCGGCGAGTACCCATTGCAGGACGGCTTCGGCTGGACCAACGGCGTGACGCGCCGGCTGCTGCACGAAGACCCCCGCCACGAGGCGAACGAGGCCAAGGCGGCGAGCCGGCGGTAGGGGGCAGGCCGCGCGTCCCTAGACCCTCAGCTTGCGCATCAGCGCCTGCGCGTCGAACGGCGCGTGCACCTTGGCGTCGTTGTCGAAATAGCAGTACACGTCGCGGCCAGCGCGCTTGCGCGGTGGCGTTGCGCTCGCGCGCGCCGCATCCTTCGGCTCGCCGCCGCGCGACCAGGCGCGGATGCGCGCGGCCCAGCGTTCGAGCGCCGCGTCGGTGTAGCCGCTGGTGTAGAGCTTCTGGTCGCCATGCAGGCGCAGATACATGAAGCCGGCGGTGACGTCCTCCAGATACGGCCAGCGCCCGGCCGTGTCGGCCACGACCAGCGCCACCCCGTGCCGGCGCAGCAGGGCGATGAAGGCCTCGCAGGCGAAGCTCGGATGGCGGATCTCCAGCGCGTGGCGCAGGCGCCGCTTGCGGTCGGGCCTGGCGCTGGCCGGCTCCTTGAGGTGGTCGTCGTGGCGGCGCGCCAGCGCGGCGGCCTGGTCGGTGTCATGCGGCAACGAAGCGAGGAAATCGTCGAACAAGGCCTCGTCGAAGCGCTGGCTGGGCGGGCACTGCCACAGGATCGGCCCCAGCTTGGCACCCAGCTCGAAGATGCCGGAGGCAAGGAAATTGGCCAGCGGTCCATCGACGTCACGCAGCCGCTTGATGTGGGTGATGAAGCGCGGCCCCTTCACTGCGAACACGAAGCCGCGCGGCGTGTCCGCGCGCCAGCGCGCGTAGCTCGAGGGCCGCTGCAGGCTGTAGAAGGATCCATTGAGCTCGATGCTGGCGACCTGGCGCGAGGCGTATTCGAGCTCGGCCCGCTGCGGCAGGTCCTTCGGATAGAAGACGCCGCGCCAGGGCGCGTAGCGCCAGCCGGAAATGCCGATGCGCAGCTTCGCCACCACGTCCCTCCGCATGACGGGCCGATGGCCATGCAAGCGCAGGCGTGGTGAGCATGTGGTGACGCAGGCGAGGGCGTGCGCCGGGTATCGTGCCATTGCCCCTCCGCGCGCACGCGGCGGCGGAGGGGCTTTCCGGTTTTCCCCTGCAGGCAGGGGCAACCTCAAGGGTTAGAACAGGTACTTGGCGGTGGCGCCCACGCCCCAGTCCGGGCTGCCGTCGGCCATGCCGCCCATCACGTAGCTCTGCAGCCGCCAGTTGTCGCCGATCTTGTGGTTCCAGTAGGCGGTCAGTTCGCTCTGCGCAGCGCCGCCGTCGGCGATCTTCTCGCGGTAGTAGTAATAGGCGCCCACGTCGTCGGTCTGGCTCATCTTGAAGCCCGCGCCGAGGTTCGCGTTGAACCCGTTCTTGAGCTTGATGTACTGGGAGCTGCCGTACTTCATCCAGCCTGCGCCGCCGAACACGGTCCAGTCGCCGAAGGCCTTGTAGGCGTCCAGCGCCAGGCCGTAGTCGTTCTTGCCGGTGCCCAGGCCCTTGTCCTCGTCGGCGGTGCCGAACTTGACCTTGCCGGTGAGGTCCAGGCCGGCGCTGTGGTCGGCGCTGGAGAACAGCTCGTAGCCGGCCGACGCGACGATGTCGCCCAGGCCCGAGGCCGAACCGGTGGACGCGGTGGCACTGCCGGCGCCGTTGCCTTGCCCATGGCCGCGGCCATGCGGGTTGCCGTTCTTGACGCCGCCGGTGCCCGGGATGACGTCGCTGGAACCGCTGATGCCGACGTAGGGCACGGTCAGCTTGAGCGTCCAGCGGTCATTCTGCCAGCCGGCCGTGATGGGCACCGACCAGATGTCGGTGGAGGTGTCGGTGCCGTACTTGCCGGTGCTGTAGTTGGCGCCGGCGCCGACGCTGAGGCGGCCGTCGTCGGCTTGGGCCGCGGTGGTGCCGAGCAGCAGCAGGCCCAGGCCCAGCGCGCAAAAAGTGCTACGCATGCAATGTCTTTCCTGTGTGTGTCGTGGGAATCACAGCACCGGCGGCTGCCGGCGCTGCAGGAGGAACTCAGCCGCCGGGGCGGCCCGAATGATCCGGATGCTCGGGGTGTTCCGGACGGCTTGGGCGCTCGGGACGCTCCGGCCGGTCGGCGCGGGCGGCGTGCTCGGCTGCCGACGGATGGTCGGCGGCATGGCCCTGGGCGAACGTCACCTTCTCCACCTTGACCGCGGCGTGGGCGGAGGCGTTGGGCGAGCGCACCACGTCGCCGAGCTTGGCGCCCATGCCCTTGGCGATCTGGCCCCAGCCTTCGCCGGCGGCGCGTTCGGCGAGCACGCCCTTGAGGTCGAGGGTGGTGCCGTCGGCGAGCGTGAGCTTGCCGCCGTTGAGCGCCGCGGCGATTTCGTCGGCGGTGGGATTGGTGACGCCGGCGTGGGCGAGGCTGGCCTCGGCGAGCGACAGGGCGATCTTCACGTTGCCGTAGCCGAGCGGCCCGGTGGCCGGCTGGAAGGTGGTCTGGGTGGCCGACGTGGTGCCGCCCGTTCCGGTGCTGCTGCCCTCCAGCGTGACCTGGCTGCCGCTGTGCAGGCCCTCGACCAGCGCCTGCGCGTTGGCGCCGGAGCCGGCGAAGGTGTCGAACTTGCCGGCCAGCTGCTGCGCCGCATGGCTGTCGCTGGCGGTGGGAGCGCCATCCGATGGCGTGGTCTGCGCCATCGCCGGAGCGAGGGCGAGCGCCGCCAGCAGGGCGGCCGTGAGGATGGGAAGCGTGAGGGCACGCGCGTTCATGGCACTCTCTCCAGTGGATGGACGATCAATTCGCCGGAGACAACCGCCTGCCTGCTGCGGCCATCCGGACGGCGCATCCTTCACTGCCGTTCGGAACCTGCGCAAGGGCTGGCGCCAGCACCATTCAGCCGTGTTTCACCGCATCCTCACGGCGCGTGACAGCGGTCACGGCAGGAGTGGCTAGTGCGTTCGGTCGGGCGAAAGTTGTCGCGACTGTCCAAGTTTTTACGACGATGCCGTTCAGAGCTGTCCATGCCGGAAGCAGCCGGTGAGGTGGTCGTTGACCATCCCGGTCGCCTGCATGAACGCGTAGCAGATGGTGCTGCCGACGAAGCGGAAGCCCTGCTTCTTCATCGCCTTGCTCATGCGGTCGGACAACGCGGTGGTGGCCGGCACCTCGCTGCGCTCGCGCCAGCGGTTGCGCACCGGCGTGCCGTCGACGAACGACCACAGATACGCGTCCAGGCTGCCGTGCGCGTCGATCACTTCAAGCGCGGCGCGGGCGTTGTCGCGCGCGGCATGTACCTTCAAGCGGTTGCGGATGATGCCGGGGTCGGCCAGCGCCTTGCCCAGCTCGCGCTCATCCATGCGCGCCACGCGTTCGATGTCGAAGCCATGGAACAGCTCGCGGTAGCGTTCGCGCTTGGCCAGCACCGTGCGCCAGGACAGGCCCGCCTGCGCACCCTCCAGGCAGAGGAACTCGAACAGCGCGCGGTCCTCGTGCAGCGGCACGCCCCATTCGGTGTCGTGGTAGGCGGCGAGCAGGTCGTCGGTGGCCCAGGGGCAACGATGCATGGGGGGTCCTTGCCGGAAGCGGCGGCCACTGTAGCGCAGCGCGCGGCGTACACTGGCGCACCGTTACCGCATCCTCGTCCATGCCGACTGCCTCATCTTCGCGCGGCGCGCTGGCCGCCCTCTCCGGCACGATCCTGATCTGGGCCTACAGCTGGGTGGTGATGAAGCAGGCGCTGACCTGGGCCGGGCCGTTCGACTTCGCGGCGCTGCGCTACCTGCTCGGCGCCGCGGTGCTGTTCCTGGCCTTGCTGGCCAGCCGGCAATCGCTCAAGCCGCCGCCGTTGCTGCCCACCGCGCTGATCGGCCTGTGCCAGACCGCCGCGTTCCAGGGGCTGGAGCAATGGGCGCTGGTCGGCGGCGGCGCCGGCCACGTGGCGCTGCTCGCCTACAGCATGCCGTTCTGGGCCGTGCTGCTGGCCTGGCCATTGCTGGCCGAGCGGCCCACCGCACGGCACTGGCGGGGCCTGGCGCTGGCGGCGGCGGGACTGCTGTGCATCCTCGAACCCTGGCGCGGCCTGGGCAGCCCGTTGAGCACGCTGCTGGCGCTGGCCGGCGGCGTGGGCTGGGCCGGCGGCACGGTGCTCAGCAAACGGCTGTTCCAGCGGCATGCGGTTTCGCCGCTGGCGCTGACCAGTTGGCAGATGCTGATCGGCGCGGTGGCGCTGGGCGCCATCGCCTTGCTGGTGCCGCAGCGCCCGATCGAGTGGAACGGGCGCTTTGCCGGCGCACTGGTCTACAGCGCCGTGATGGCCTCCGCCGTAGCATGGGGATTGTGGCTGGTGGTGCTGAAGCGCTTGCCGACTGCGGTGGCGAGCCTGTCCAGCCTGGGCGTGCCGGTGGTCAGCGTGCTGCTGGCATGGCTGATTCTCGGCGAGCGGCCGAGCGCGGTCGAAGCCGGCGGGATCGTGCTGGTGCTGCTGGGCCTGGCGGCAATCACCGGCGCGTTGAAATGGCCGGGAAAGGTGCGCCGCGCAACCTAGCCCGTCGCGTTCCGCTACTGCGGGTTGGTGTATGCACGTGTGGTTCGACCTTGTTACCTGGTTCAGTCAGCACGCGGTGATACCGCTGCTGGCCTGGCTGCACATCGCAGGCCTCGCCGGCGATCCGCGCGAGATCGCCGAGGCCGTGCTGATCGCGCTGCTGCAGGTGGCGATCATTGCTTTCGTGTTCCGCCCGCTGGAGACGCTGGCGCCGGCCGAGCGCTGGAGCGACCGCAAGCTCACCCGGGTCGACCGCCAGTACACGCTGCTGATGCTGCTGGGCATCTTCCCGCTGTTCTCCTACCTGGTGCTGACGCCGATCAGCAACTACTTCGGCGGCTCCGACGACGGTGGGAGCAGCGACTCGCTGCTGGGCATCACGCACTGGTGGCCGGGGCTGGAGCATCACCCGCTGGCGCTGTTCCTCGTCTACTACGTGATCTACGACCTGGTGTACTACCTGATGCACCGGGTACAGCACGCCCTTCCCTGGTGGTGGGCTCTGCACAGCATGCACCACAGCCAGCGCCAGATGAGCTGCTGGACCAACGACCGCGGCAGCCTGGTCGACGGCTTCCTGCAGTCGATGGTGCTGGCCGGCGTGGGCGTGCTGATCGGCGTGGCGCCCACCGACTTCGCCTGGCTGATGCTGCTGGGCGAGCTGGTGCAGAACTTCTCGCACACCAACGTGCGCCTCGGCTTCGGGCCGGTGCTGCAGCGCTGCTTCGTCGACCCGAAGTTCCACCGGCTGCACCACATGGTGGTCGACGAAGCGCGGCCGGGGCTGCACAACTGCAACTTCGGCCAGGTGTTCTCGGTGTGGGACGTGCTGTTCGGCACGGCGCTGTACGGCCTGCCGCCGCGCCCGACCGGCGTGGGCGACCCCAACGTCGATGCGGACAACGGCCATGGCCTGGTCGGCCTGCACTGGGCCGCGTTCAAGCGCTTCTGGGGCACGGTGCGCACGCTGGAAGGCTGGCGTCCGGGCGAGGTCTCCTTCGATGCCGCCGGCCGGCCGGTGCGGGTGGTGCACGCGGCACCGACGTCTCCGGCCACCGTGCCGGCGGCGCTGGAAAGCGCGGCAATCGACTAGCGCCTTACCAGGGCAGCGCGTCCAAGTCGACGTTGCCGCCGGTGAGCACCACGCCGACGCGTCGACCGGTGAAGCGGTCGCGCGCCTTGAGGACGGCGGCGAATGCGGTCGCGCTGGACACTTCCACCACCTGCTTGAGCTCCTGCCAGAGCAGGCGCATCGCGGCCACGGTTTCCTCGTCGCTTACCGTGACGATGTCCACGCGGTGCTCGCGCAGCGCAGCCAGGTTGGTTTCGCCGACCAGCGCGCGCAGGCCGTCGCAGACCGTCTGCGGCACCACGTCGGTGACCCGCTCGCCGCGGGCGAGCGAACGTGCCGCATCGTCGGCTCCAGCCGGCTCGGCCGCGTACAGCGCGAGCTCCGGGCGCAGCGCGTGCGCAGCGATCGCCACGCCGGAGGCGAGCCCGCCGCCGCCGACCGGGGTCATCAGCGCATCGAGATCCGGCGCCTGCGCCAGCAACTCCAGCGCGAGGGTGCCCTGGCCCGCCATCACCTGCGTATCGGCATAGGGATGCACCCGTATCGCGCCGGTGTCCTGCATCAGCTGCGCCACCGCCGCTTCGCGCGCGGCCTGCGTCGGCGCGCAGCGGTGCAGCACCGCGCCGGCGCGCTCGATCGCCTCGAGCTTGGCGCGCACCGCGCCATCGGGCACCACCACGTGCGCGCGGATGCCGCGGATGGCAGCGGCCATGGCCAGCGCATTGCCGTGGTTGCCGGAGGAGTGCGTGACCACGCCGCGCGCCGCGGACGCCTCGTCCAGCGCCCACACCGCGTTGCAGGCGCCACGGAACTTGAAGGCGCCGCCGCGCTGCAGGTTTTCGCACTTGAAGTACAGGCGGGCGCCGGCCAGCGCGTCGAGCGCGTCGTTGCGCAGCACCGGCGTCACCCGTGCGTGGGGTGCGATGCGCGCGGCAGCGTCCTGGATCTGGGCGAAGCTGGGCAAGGCTACGATGGTCATGGCAGGTCGATCTCCACGCCGCAGCGGAATGCGCGTGCGGCACCAGGTTCCAGACGGATGGACTCGGCGCAGTCGGGCCGGTTGAAGGCGTCCGGCAGGCTTTCCATGGGTTCCAGCGCGAGAGAGCGGCGCGCGCCGCGTTCCAGCGTATCGCCGGTGTAGGCGAGCAGCACGCCGCGCTCCTGCCACACGGCGATCCCCACGCCGGTGGCCGGGTCACGCAGGCGGGTGCGGGCGCGTCCATCGGCGTCGGGCCGCAGGGCCGTATAGCTGTGGTTGAGTGCCAGCGTGCCGAGCGCTCGTGGCCGGCGGAAATCGAGCTCCGGCGACTGCTCCAGCGGCACATACGCCGCCTCGCCCGGCAGCGGGATGAAGTCGGCATCGGTGCGGATCACGCGCTCCGCGGGAACCGTCAGCTCCCAGGATGCCAGCGGCGCGTCGCCCACGCGGAAGTACGGATGCCAGCCGACGAACGCCGGCGCGGCGGTGGCACCGACGTTGCGCAGGGTGGTCTCCACCGCGAGGCCGTCGGCCGCCAGCGTGTAGCGCACTGCAAGGTCCAGCGTGAACGGATAGCCCGGCTGCGCACCGATCGTGGTGGCGAACAGCGCCTGCGCAGCCTGCGTGTCGGCGGACAGCGCCGCAAGGGCGAACTGCGCATCGCGCACGAAGCCGTGCCGGCTGGCCCGCGCCGCACCCGCGGCGCCGGGCGCGAGGTCGTGATCGACGCCATCGAACCGGTAGCGTGCATCGGCAACGCGGTTGGCGAAGGGCGCCAGCAGCGCGAAACGCGAACCCGGACGCGCCTCGAGCTCGGCCGCGTCGCGATGGCCATCGGCCAGTTCGATGCGCTGCGCGCCGACGGTCGCTTCGAGGTTCAGCAGGCAGGCAGCGTGTCGCGCGATGCGCACGCGGCGACCACGCACCGTGTCGTTCAATACCACCAGCGGCTGCCCTTGCAGCCAATCGATGGCGACGTCGAAAGCAGCCATGCCTGATCCGGTCGCGGAAACGTCGCATGTTAGCCTGAGCGTTCCCCTAGCGGCTGCCTCCCCATGACTGCGCGCGACGACCAGACCCCCTCGCCCATCCGCCTTGCCGACTACCGTCCACCCGCCTGGCGGGTGGAGCGGATCGAGCTGGAATTCGAGCTCGGCATCGACAGCGCCGAAGTGCGTTCGCGCCTGCAGCTGGCGCGCGACCCGCAGCAGCAGGCGCCGCTGCGGCTGGATGGCGAAGGCCTTGAACTGCTTTTCATCGCGCTCGACGGCCGGACGCTGCACGAGGGGGATTACCGCTACCGCGGCAACACGCTGGAAGTCGACGGCGCCCGCGACGGCAGCGTGCTGGAGACGCGCGTACGCGTGCAGCCGGCGGCGAACACGGCGCTGGAAGGCCTGTATCTGTCCGGCTCGCGCGATCGCGGCTTCCTGCTGACGCAGTGCGAGGCCGAAGGCTTCCGCCACATCACCTTCTTCCCCGACCGCCCGGACGTGCTGGCCCGCTACACCGTCACCCTGTGCGCCGATCGCGAGCGTTTTCCCGTGCTGCTGGCCGGCGGCAACCCCGACGGCGCCGGCGAATTGCCCGGCGGCCGGCACTGGGCGCGCTTCGTCGATCCGTATCCCAAACCCTGCTACCTCTTCGCGCTGGTCGCGGGACGGCTGCAGAAGCTCGAGCGCGACTACCGCACCGCGGACGGGCGCGACGTCAGGCTGGTGATCTGGGCCGAACCGGACGTGATCGACTGCTGCGGCTACGCCATGGATGCGCTCGAGCGCGCCATGCGCTGGGACGAGCGCGCCTACGGGCGCAACTTCGACCTTTCCGTGTTCCACGTCGTGGCCACGCACGACTTCAACATGGGCGCGATGGAGAACAAGGGCCTCAACATCTTCAACGCCAAGTACCTGCTGGCCGACCCCGACACCACCACAGACGACGAATACCGCGCGGTCGAGGCGGTGATCGGCCACGAGTACTTCCACAACTGGAGCGGCAACCGCGTGACCTGCCGTGACTGGTTCCAGCTGTCGCTCAAGGAAGGGCTCACCGTATTCCGCGAGCAGCAGTTCTCGGCGGACATGAATTCCGCGCCGCTCAAGCGCATCGACGACGTGGCCCTGCTGCGCCGCGCGCAGTTTCCCGAGGATGCCGGCCCGCTGGCCCATCCCGTGCGCCCGGCGCACTACAGCGAGATCAACAACTTCTATACCGCCACGGTGTACGAGAAGGGCTCTGAGCTGGTGCGCATGCTGGCCGGGCGGCTGGGGCCGGAAGGCTTCCGCCGCGGCATGGACCTGTATTTCGGACGCAACGACGGCCGCGCCGCCACGCTGGAGGATTTCCTCGCCGCGCTGGGCCAGGCCAACGGCATCGACCTTGCGCCTTACCTCGCCTGGTACGGCCAGGCCGGCACGCCACGGCTGGTCGCGGAAGGCCGCTACGATGCGCAGCGGCGCGAATACGCGCTGATCCTGCGCCAGCACACGCCGCCCACGCCCGGCCAGCCGGACAAGCGGCCGCTGCCGATCCCGGTCAAGCTGGCGCTGTTCGGTCCGGACGGCCGCATGCTGCCGCTGCACGATGGCGCCGCCGAACAGGTGGTGGTGCTCGACGCGGCCGAGCAGACCTTCGTGTTCACCGGCATCGAACACGCCCCGGTGCCATCGCTGCTGCGCGGCTTTTCCGCGCCGGTGATCCTGGAGTGCGCCTACGCGCCGGCCGGGCTGGCGCTGCTGCTGACCCATGACACCGACGGCTTCAACCGCTGGGAAGCCGCCCAGCAACTGGCCTGGCGCGCCTATGCCGAACTGCGCGACGGCAGCGGCCACGAGGCACTGACGGTCTGGGGCGACACGCTCGCCGGGCTGTTCGGCCAGGGCGCGCTGGACCACGCGCTGCTGGCCGACCTGCTGACGCCGCCGGGCGAAGTGGAGCTGGCCGAGCGCGAGACCGACGTCGATCCCTCGCGCATCCACGCGCTGCGGCAGACGCTGCAGCGCGAACTGGCCGCGCGCATCGGCGCGGCGGTGCTGGCCGAGCGGTACCGCGAACTGGCCGCGCACGCGGGCGATGCGCTGGATGCGCCCAGCCAGGCGCGGCGCCGGCTCAAGCGCCGCGTGCTGGAGTTGCTCGCCCTGCTCGACGCACCGACCGCCCAGGCGCTGGCGGCCACGCAGTTCGATCGCGCCGCCACCATGACCGACCGCCTCGCGGCGCTCGCGGTGCTGGTGCGCGACGAAGCGCCGCAAGCCGCCGGCGCACTGGCGCGTTACCGCGAGCGCCACGCGGGCAACGCGCTGGCGCTGGACAAGTGGTTCGCAGTACAGGCGCAGCTGCCTGGCGAAGCGGCACTGGCGCGCGTGCGTGCGCTGGAGGCCGATCCGAAATTCACCCTGAAGAATCCCAACCGCGTGCAGGCTCTGCTGGGCACCTTCGCCCGCGGCAATCCGAGCGGCTTCCACCGTGCCGACGGCGAGGGCTATCGCCTGCTTGCCGCGCGCCTGGCCGAACTGGACGCGCTCAATCCGCAGGTGGCGGCGCGGCTGGCGACCGCGTTCAACGGCTGGCAGCGGCTCGAACCGGTGCGCCGCGAGCAGGCGCGTGCGGCGGTGGCCGAGCTGGCGGAAAAAGACCTGTCGCGCAATCTCGCCGAGATCGTCGGCAACATGCTCAAGGGTTGAGCGTCACCGCGCGGATCAGGCGGCCAGCTGGTTCAGCGCGCTGCGCAGGCGGACCATGTGCGACTCCAGCCGCGGGCGCAGCTGCTGGCGCTCCTGCTCGGTGCGCGCAGCCAGGTGCTCGATCGCCATCTGCACCTTGCCGATCTCGATCATCAGGTCGTGGCGGGGATAGACCGGCTGGAAGTCGAAGATGTTGTTCATGGCACGACGGTTTGCTTCGGTGGGTGAAGCAAGCTCTGCAACCGCCATGCCAGAGCGTGATCCGCATCACATCAGGGTTTTGGCCCCGTCGGCGGGCTGACGCTCAGCGTCAGCTGGCCTACAAAAAAAAGCCGGAATTAGTCACTTTTTATTCACGGGCGCGCTGGGAATATGCGTCCCGCAGCCGCGACGGATCGCGGAGGCGCCTCGGTTTTCGGTTTCTGGCGCCCGGCAACACGGTCATCCTGGATTCCCCCTGTTCCTGAGACCGCCGGGCGCCAGATCTAAGCAAGGCCAAACCCCGCCGCGTGGCGGGGTTTGGCTTTTCGGGGGCCGGAAAAGGCGACGGCACCGTGGGATGCCCCAGCGGCGCCGTCATGCTTCCTCTCCTGGTACGCGGTCGGGCCCCTGTCAGCCCGGCCTCGGCGCGCGGTCGCGCAGCGTCTGCCCATGGAAAGTGCACGGAAAGTGAAGCAGCATTCGTGCCAAGCTCTTGAATTTGCGTAGGCTGGCGTGCCAAAGCGGTAACATGCGCACGTTCCGTCCTGCCACGCGCCAGCGCTCTTCCGATGATCCATCCAACTCGCTACGACGTGATCGTGGTCGGCGGCGGCCACGCCGGCACCGAAGCGGCGCTGGCCGCCGCCCGCTGCGGCGCGCGCACCCTGCTGCTGACCCACAACCTGGAAACGGTCGGGGCGATGAGCTGCAACCCGGCCATCGGCGGCATCGGCAAGGGCCACCTGGTGAAGGAGATCGACGCACTGGGCGGGGCCATGGCGCAGGCGGCCGACCGCGCCGGCATCCAGTGGCGCACGCTCAATGCTTCCAAGGGCCCGGCAGTGCGCGCCACGCGTTGCCAGGCCGACCGCGCGCTGTATCGCGCGGTGATCCGGCGGACCGTGGAAACCCAGCCCGGCCTCGAGCTCTTCCAGCAGGCGGTGGACGATCTGCTGATCGAGGGCGGCCGCGTCACCGGCGTGGTCACGCAGATGGGCGTGACCTTCCACGCCGGCGCGGTGGTGCTGACCGCTGGCACCTTCCTCGCCGGCAAGATCCACATCGGCCCGGCGCAGTACGCCGGCGGCCGCGCGGGCGACCCGCCGGCCAGCACGCTGGCGCAGCGCCTGCGCGAGCTGCCGGTGGCGGCCGATCGGCTGAAGACCGGCACGCCCCCGCGGATCGACCTGCGCAGCATCGACTTCAGCCACCTGGACGAGCAGCCCGGCGACGACCCCGCACCGGTGTTCTCCTACCTCGGCACGCGCCGGGAGCATCCGCGCCAGGTCAGCTGCTGGATCACCCACACCTCCGAGCGCACGCACGAGATCATCCGCGGCGCGCTGGACCGCTCGCCGCTTTACAGCGGCCAGATCGAAGGCATCGGCCCGCGCTACTGCCCCTCCATCGAGGACAAGGTGGTGCGCTTCGCCGACAAGGCCTCGCACCAGATCTTCATCGAGCCGGAAGGGCTGGACAGCTTCGAGATCTACCCCAACGGCATTTCCACCTCGCTGCCGTTCGATGCGCAGCTGGCGCTGGTGCATTCGATCGCCGGCTTTGAACGCGCGCACATCACGCGGCCCGGCTATGCCATCGAGTACGACTACTTCGACCCGCGCGGCCTCCATCCGTGGCTGGAGACCAGGGCCATCGGCGGCCTGTACTTCGCCGGCCAGATCAACGGCACCACCGGCTACGAGGAAGCCGCCGCGCAGGGCCTGGTCGCCGGCCTCAACGCCGCCCGCATGGCCAGGGGCGAGGTGCCGTGGTATCCGCGCCGCGACGAGGCCTACATCGGCGTACTGATCGACGACCTCACCAGCAACGGCACGCTCGAGCCCTACCGCATGTTCACCTCGCGCGCCGAATACCGGCTGCACCTGCGCGAGGACAACGCCGACCTGCGGCTGACCGAGCAAGGCTTTGCGCTCGGCGTGGTGCCGCAGGCGCGCTTCGACGCGCTGCGCGCCAAGCGCGAGGCCGTCGAGCGCGAGACCGGGCGGCTGGCTTCGCTGTGGGCCGCGCCGACCAACGCGCTGGGCGCCGCCATCGGGCGCGAGCTCGGCATCGCGGTGAGGCGCGAAACGAACGCGCTGGACCTTCTGCGCCGACCCGAACTCGACTACGCCAAGCTCACTGCCGTCACCGAACTGGGCCCGGCCGTGGAGCGCGAGGACGTCGCCGCGCAGGTCGAAGTGCAGGCCAAGTACGCCGGCTACCTGGAGCGCCAGCGCGAGGAGATCGAGCGCCAGCGCCGCCACGAGAACACCGACATCCCCACCGGCTTCGACTACGACAAGGTGCGCGGCCTCTCTTCCGAAGTGCTGCTCAAGCTCAAGCGCACGCAGCCGGTGACGATCGGCCAGGCCGCGCGGATCAGCGGCGTCACGCCTGCGGCGATATCGCTGCTGCTGGTGCATCTGAAGCGCCGCAGCGCCTGATCGCCTTGCTTCCTCTCCCCAGAGGAGAGCGGAGCGTGTGGCATCATCGGACGCATCGATTCTTGCGGAGCACAGCGGATGGAAGTCTGGATCGGCCGTGACGGCCAGCGCCATGGTCCCTACAAGGAAGACGACGTGCGCCTGTGGCTGCGCGAGGGCAAGCTCGCCGGCGCGGACCTGGGTTGGTACGAAGGACTGGCCGACTGGCAGCCGCTGTCGGTGCTGTTCCCCGACGCGCAGGCCGCCACGCCGCCGCCGTTCGCGTCCGCTGCTGCCGCAGTACCGCCGCCGACCACCACCGCCGCGCTGGAAGACTACGCCGGCTTCTGGAAGCGGCTGGTTGCCTACCTCATCGACGTGATCGTGCTGTTCATCCCGAACACGCTGATCATGAAGGCCTTCGGCGATGGCGCCGCGCAGGAGCAGTTGCAGCAGGCGGTGCTCTCCGCCGGCCAGGACATCGAGCGGGCGATCGCCGCCTACGGCCACTACTACGAGACCATGCAGACCGCCTATCTGGTCACCTGGCTGCTCGCCTGGACCTACTTCGCCATCTGCGAAAGCTCGGCCTGGCAGGGCACGGTGGGCAAGCTGGCGATGGGCATCCGGGTGACCGACCTCGAGGGTCGGCGTATCAGCTTTGCTCGCGCGCTGGGCCGCTACGCGGCCAAGATCGTCAGCGCCATGATCCTGCTGATGGGCTTCCTGATGGTTGCCTGGACCCGCCGCAAGCAGGGCCTGCACGACATGCTGGCCAACACCCTGGTGCTCAACGGCCGCGCCGGCGCGTTCCGCGACAAGCCACGCGCCGACGACCGCTCGTTCCACGCGTGACCCGTAGGTGGGCTTCAACCCACCGCGCGAGATGGCGATGGTGAGCTGAAGCCCATCCTGCGCGCCGAGCCCGGGTTGCTATGATCGACGGCTTCCTGCACCACCGAAGCCGTCGATCACATGCTCAGCATCGAACACCGCATTGCCCAGGACATCGCCGCCAAGCCCGACCAAGTGCGCGCGGCGGTGGCCCTGCTCGACGAAGGCGCCACCGTGCCCTTCATCGCCCGCTACCGCAAGGAAGTCACCGGCGGCCTCGACGACACGCAGCTGCGCCTGCTGGAGGAGCGCTTGCGCTACCTGCGCGAGCTGGAGGAACGCCGCGGCGCGGTTCTGGCCAGCATCGAGGAACAGGGCAAGCTCAGCGACGCGTTGAAGAACGACATCCTCGCCGCCGACACCAAGGCGCGGCTGGAGGATCTCTACCTCCCGTACAAGCCCAAGCGCCGCACCAAGGCGCAGATCGCCCGCGAAGCGGGCCTGGAGCCGCTGGCCACCGCCCTGCGCGAGGACCCCACGCTCGGCCCCGAAGCCTTCGCCGAAGGGTTCGTCGACGCCGGCAAGGGCGTGGCCGACGTGCGCGCCGCGCTCGACGGGGCGCGCGCGATCCTGATGGAGTCCATCGCCGAAGACGCCCACCTGGTCGGCGAACTGCGCGACTGGCTGTGGGACAAGGGGCAGATCCGCGCCAGGGTGGTCGAGGGCAAGGAAAACGAAGGCGCCAAGTACCGCGACTACTTCGACCACGTCGAGCCGATCGGCAAGATCCCCTCGCACCGCCTGCTGGCGCTGATGCGCGCGCGCAACGAAGGCGTGATCGAGCTGGAGCTGCAGCCGGCGCTCGATGCCGAACAGGGCCACCTCGAAGGCGAGGGCCGCGTGGCCGCGCACGCCGGCATCCTCGACCGCGGCCGCCCCGCCGACGCCTGGCTGCGCGAGACGGTGCGCCTGACCTGGCGCGTGAAGCTGCACCTGCACCTGACGCTCGACCTGTTCGGCCGCGTGCGCGAAGGCGCCGAGGACGAGGCGATCCGCGTGTTCGGCGAGAACCTGAAGGACCTGATGCTGGCCGCGCCGGCCGGCGCCAGGACCGTGATGGGCCTGGACCCGGGCATCCGCACCGGCGTCAAGGTCGCGGTGGTCGATGCCACCGGCAAGCTGCTGGCCACCGAGACGATCTATCCGCACGAGCCCAGGCGCCAGTGGAACGAGTCGCTGGTGGCGCTGGCCAAGCTGTGCAAGCAGCACGGCGTGGACCTGATCGCGATCGGCAACGGCACCGCCTCGCGCGAAACCGACAAGCTCGCCGGCGAGCTGATCAAGAAACTGCCGGAGGCGAAGCTCTCCAAGGTCGTGGTCAGCGAAGCGGGCGCATCGGTGTACTCGGCCTCCGAGACGGCGGCGAAGGAGTTCCCGAACCTGGACGTCAGCCTGCGTGGCGCGGTGTCGATCGCCCGCCGCCTGCAGGACCCGCTGGCCGAGCTGGTGAAGATCGAACCCAAGGCGATCGGCGTGGGCCAGTACCAGCACGACGTCAACCAGGTGAAGCTGGCGCGCGCGCTGGACGCCAAGGTCGAGGACTGCGTCAATGCCGTGGGCGTGGACGTCAACACCGCCTCGGCCGCGCTGCTCTCGCGCGTGGCCGGGCTCTCCGCGAGCGTGGCCGAGAACGTGGTCAAGCACCGCGACGCCAATGGCCCGTTCGCCAACCGCAGGGCACTGCTGAAGGTGCCGCGGCTGGGCGACAAGGCGTTCGAGCAGTGCGCCGGCTTCCTGCGCGTACCCAACGGTGACAACCCGCTGGACGCCAGCGCGGTGCATCCGGAGGCCTACCCGGTGGTCGAGCGGATCATCGCCCGGTGCGGCCGCGAGGTGCGCAACCTCATCGGCGACACCGGCTTCCTGCGTGGCCTCAAGCCCGAACAGTACACCGACGACAGGTTCGGCGTGCCGACCGTGCGCGACATCCTGAAGGAGTTGGAAAAGCCCGGCCGCGACCCGCGACCCGAGTTCGTCGCGCCCAGCTTCGCCGAGGGCGTGGAGGACCTCAAGGACCTCAAGCCCGGCATGATCCTGGAAGGCCGCGTCACCAACGTCGCCGCGTTCGGCGCCTTCGTCGACATCGGCGTGCACCAGGACGGTCTGGTGCACGTCTCGGCGCTCTCGCACAACTTCGTCAAGGACCCGCGCGACGCGGTCAAGGCGGGCGACATCGTCAAGGTCAAGGTGATGGAGGTGGACCTGCCGCGCCAGCGCATCGGCCTGTCCATGCGCCTGGATGACGAACCCGGGCAGGCGCGCGGCGAGCGATCTGGCGGCGGCGACCGCAACACCCGCACGCCGCGCAGCGGGCCACCGCCGAAACCCGCGGCACCGCCGGCCAACAACGCCTTCGCCGAGGCACTGCTGCGCGCACGCCAGGACAAGCGGTAGCGCGCCCGCCACGGCAGCATCGCCTCGCCAGGAGCCGCGTGTTGCGAGCACCGGCTTGTGGGCCGGCGCTCATCCGCACGCGGCTCTCAAGCCAACAAGTCCGGATGCGGATTGGGTCCGAACGGCGATGCCTGGCCGAGTCGCAGGGCTGCGGCAACGTAGGCCCACAGCGCCCCAGGCGAAGGCGCATGCTCCGGCGGTGAGCCGTCGGGGCGCTGGCGCCCTGCCGCGCCGGTCCTCACGTACTTGCCGATGACCGTGGCGGTGCCGCCCTTGGCGTGGTCCGCCCCTGGAAGCGTGCGGCTGAACTCGCCGACCAGGAGCGTCACGACATTGCGGTCGGCCAGCGCCATGACGCGTGCGAGGAAAGTGGCCAGCGACGGCGTGATGGGGGCCATGATCGCGCGTGCGATGGTCCCCGTGTCGTCGTGGTGGGTATCGAACTGCCGGTCATGGCGACCGGTGAAGGCCGGTTGCGCGAACACCACACCGGCGCCTTCATGGACCAGTGCTTCCACCGCAGCGAAGGTCGAGCGCTGGTCATCGAGAGCGACATTCCCGCCGGCGATCCCATAGGCGGCCCGGATGGCGTCCAGCTGCGCCCGCGTGAGACTGCGGCGGGCATCCTCCAGGCGCTCGATGCGCTCGAAGCCGACCCCATCTTCCGGCACCGGGTTCGCAGCCACACCGGCTGGCAGGCCGAGGCGGTTCACGATGGCGCATGGCACGGGACCGCGCGGCATCGCCGCGGCCAATCGCAGCAGCTGGCTGCGCGTGCCGGCCTGCAGCACAACAGCACGCGCGTCGTTGTGAGGGTAGAGCCCGTGCCTGAAGTGCACCGAGGCCATATGCGACAGGGCCACCGGGGGCAGCGACCCGAACGAACCGGCGTCCACGTGGAGCCCGTTGCCCAGGGCGCGGACGTTGCCGGGCGTTACACCGAACGCACCGTTGGCCAGAAAGGCATCGGCGCTATTGAACAGGCCCGCGGGCCCGCCGTTCAACCAGAAGACGACCAGCGTGGGCCTTTCCGCCCCGATGGGAACCCGCGAATAGGCGCCCCGAAGCGCGAGTGCCCCGGCCAGGGCTGCACCCGCCTTGAGCAGATTGCGGCGCGTGATCGCATAGGTGGCCATGGTGCCGAGCCTCTCGTGTCGTGAACGCCCTGCCCTGTGCCGCGGCAGCGTGCGGCACGTTGCCCGTGCCGTCGTCGGGATCTAGCCTAGTGATGTCCGTCTTCCGAAAGGGAGCCATTTCATGTCGCGTTCCAGACAGCACGCATCATGGCCCGTCACCGCGCTGGCCAAGGAGTACCCGCGGGGATGGCACATCACCAGGCACCGCCATCGCCGTGGGCAGCTCATCTATGCAAGTACGGGCGTGATGCGGGTAGCCACGCGCGAGGGGATATGGATCGTGCCGCCGCAGCGCTCGCTGTGGATCCCACCCAGGATGGAGCACGAACTGCACATGGAAGGGCAGGTGGCCGTGCGCATGCTCTATCTCGATCCGCCCACGAGCGCCGCGTATGGGCACCACTGCCGCGCGCTGGCGGTTTCACCGCTGCTGCGGGAGCTGGTCCTGGCCGCCGTGCAGGCGCACGGGGACCGGCACATCGAGCGCATGGCGATGCTCGCGCCGCTGCTTTTGCACGAGATGCAGGTGGCGCCCGAGACGGCTTTCCGCATTCCGATGCCGTCGGATCCGCGCTTGAGGCGGGTCTGCCAGCGGCTGCTCGCGGGAACGCACCGGGCGGAGACGCTGGAGCAGCTGGCCGCTCGCGCCGGCGCGAGCAGCCGCACCCTGGCGCGGCTGTTCGAAAGCGAACTGCACATGTCCTTCGTGCGCTGGCGCCAACACGTCCGCCTTGCCCACGCACTCAGCCAGATGAGCCTGGGGCATTCCATCAAGACCGTCGCACGGGACGCCGGCTACGCAAGCTGCAGCGCCTTCATCAGCATGTTTCACCGCGTGCTGGGCATGACGCCTACCGCCTACCTGGCGCAGGTCGCGAGTGCGGACAACTAATTTCGTGTCCGCGGCAGAGCTGATCTAGATACAAAAAGCGATAGCACCGACTAATCGCCCTGCCTTGGCGTGCAAAGCGGTTCCAGATGAAGGTTTCACTCGCGCGACACTATGTCACTGGCCTGCTGGCGATTTCGCAAGGATGATCTGGCTCGCGAAGCCGCTCTCGCGGCCAGGAGAGACGGGTGGGGCGTTCGGGTGCACGTCGCCGCGTGGTTGACGGGTGGGCCTTCATCGCCATCTGGCTGACCATCTTTGCGCCGGTGATTTCCCCGCGTATTGCCCACATCGGCCGCTGTCCGTCCCAAGACGGCGTGTTCTCGCTCAACGGTGGCCTGCGCCCGGGCCACGGGCTAATCCTGAGCGCGGGCATCGACAACCTGCTCGACAAGGTCTACGCCGAACACATCAACGCCGCAGTGGAAGGCCTCGCCGGCTACGGTCAACGCCCGTTCGCGTCAACGAGCCGGGCTGAACCGCCTGGCTCAAGCTCGACGCAAGCCTGTGGGCCACCGTAGGCATACACTTTCCGCAACACAAGGACTACGCCGTGAATATGTCCGCCATTTTCTTTGCTCGTACCGTCGAGTCGACATCGCACCGGCGCCTGTTCGCCTCGGTTGCGGCAATGCTCGGGATCATCCCGGGCATCGCGGGCGCCTGCTCCACCTGTGGCTGCTCGCTCAATTCCGATTGGGCCAGCCAGGGCTACGCGACCACCTCCGGCCTTCACCTGA